>NZ_LHVJ01000017.1:0-278568 GCF_001269745.1 Pseudomonas sp. P97.38 | reverse complement strand
AAGCCCGCTTGTGTCTGAGTAAGGGAATAAACTCTGGGGTGAGAGGGGTAGATGGCAAGCTGTGAGTCCGCGGTGCTTGAAGCACGAGTGGGAGCAAAGCTGCCATCTACCTTTCTACTCTGGCCCATAAGCCCGAACAGTTGTACGAGCGGCACTCGAATCACAAGCGTGGGCAAAGCCAGAGCACTCTCATTTCTGAGTGTAAGAGGGTTTTGCCATGATTTCCTGGGTCGGTATCGATATATCCAAATCAAATCTCGTCGTTTGGGTTCGACCACAGAACCAAGGCTATGAGGTCCCCAATACGTCTGAGGGTTTTGCACAGCTGGTCGAACAGCTAAGCCAATACACGATTGGCCGGGTGTTACTGGAAGCCACGGGCGGCTATGAACGAAAGGTTATGGCAGCACTGCAGGAGGCAGGTTTCAATGTGCTCAGGATCAACCCTCGCCGGGCTAGAGCCTTCGCCGTAGCAATGGGCAAGAATGCCAAGACCGACCCCATCGATGCGGCTGTTCTTGCCGATTTTGCCGAAGCTCTGCATGCGTCTCACGAAAAGCCCATTTCACCTGAGCGTGAAGCACTGCGGGAGCTGATTCAGCTGCGCGAACACTTCGTCCAGCAACGAGATGACAACAAGCGCCGACTACAGCAGGCTCAGCTTCCGGCGGTTATCGAGGTGATCAAAGATCATATTCGCTACCTGCAAATCCAAATCAAGCAGTTTGGCAAAGCCATTAATCAAAGCATGCGTAAGCTGGATGCGGAGAAAGCCGACCGACTCACATCAGTTAAAGGGATCGGCACTGTGGCGACTGCTAGTTTGTTGGTTTACCTGCCTGAGCTCGGTGAGCTTGATCGCAGAGAGATCGCGGCCCTGGCGGGAATCGCCCCCTACAACGACGACAGTGGCAATCACAGCGGCAAACGTCAGATTTACGGAGGAAGAGCGCGGGTCAGACGTGCGCTTTATATGTCGTGCTGGGTTGTCATCCGCTATCACGCCGACTTCAAGGCCCGGTACGAAGCACTTCGAGGGCGAGGCAAGAGCGCGAAAGTCGCGCTCATCGCCTGCATGCGAATATTGCTAATCAGACTGAATGCCATGCTTCGAGACGGCACTGAATGGCGGTGACGGGTGGCAGAGGTAAGACAGTTGCTCCCACAGGGATTGGTGGTGCTCACAGAGTTGGGTTTTGCAGCAGGTCCTCCCACAGGGGGTGGTGGTGTCCACAGAATTGGGCTTTGCTGCGGATCCTCTGTGGGAGCGGGCTTGCTCGCGAAGGGCTCGCCGCCATCAGCGCACTGCACTGACTCCATCGAGGGTGGAAAACGACGTGTCCTTCGCCGTCAGCAGGAAGTCGCGCATGTACGGTGCGTCGAGCATGTCGGTGCGGACCGCTGCGTACAGGGTGGCGAACAGGCCTTTTTCGCCCAGGCGCTTGGCCTTCACGTAGCCCCGTGAGCTGTATTCATGCAGCGCCCAGTGGGGCATGCCGCAGACGCCGCGGCCGCTGGCCACCAGTTGCATCATCATCACCGTCAGTTCGGATGTGCGCACCTGGGCCGGTTCGATGTCGGCCGGCTCCAGGAAGCGGGTGAAGATGTCCAGCCGATCCCGTTCCACGGGGTAGGTGATCAGGGTCTCGCTGACCAGGTCCTCCGGCACGATGAACGGTTTGCCCGCCAGGCGGTGCTGGTTGGCCACGGCGAGCATCGCTTCATAGGTGAACAGCGGCACGTAGGTGATGCCGGCCAGTTCCAGCGGGTCGGATGTGACCACCAGGTCCAGGTCGCCCCGGGCCAGGGCCGGCAACGGGGCGAAGGCGAAGCCCGAGGCCAGGTCCAGTTCGACTTCGGGCCAGGCGTCGCGGAACTGGTCGATGGTGGGCATCAGCCATTGGAAGCAACTGTGGCACTCGATCGCCATGTGCAGGCGCCCGGCGGTGCCGCCCGCAAGGCGCGCGATGTCCCGTTCGGCGCCGCGCAGCAGGGGCAGGGTGGCATCGGCCAGTTGCAGCAGGCGCAGGCCGGCGCTGGTGAACCGTACCGGTTTGGTCTTGCGCACGAACAACTGCATGCCCAGGCGTTCCTCCAGTTCCTTGAACTGGTGGGACAGCGCGGACTGGGTCAGGTGCAGGCGTTCGGCGGCTTCCACCAGGCTATCGGCTTCGCGCAGGGCATGCAGGGTCTTGAGGTGACGGAGTTCAAGCACCGGAGGCTCCATGAGGAAAACTTGTGATCAACACGAAAAGGTTGAGTTTGTCTCATGAAGGGTCGGCTGTCGACAATAGCGCCATCTTTTACAGGAGGACGCACACCATGGCCCTGGCCCACACCCTCGGTTTTCCCCGCATCGGCGCCGACCGCGAACTGAAAAAAGCCCTCGAAGCCTACTGGAAGGGCGACCTGGCACCGGACGCGCTGCAAGCGGTGGGACGTGAGCTGCGGGCCCGGCACTGGCAATTGCAGAAAGACGCCGGCATCGACCTGCTGCCCGTCGGCGACTTTGCCTGGTACGACCAGGTGCTCAGCCACACCCTGGCCCTGGGCGTGGTTCCGTCGCGTTTCCACGACACCCTCAATGGCCAGGGCCGGCCCACCCTCGACACCTTGTTCGCCATGGCCCGTGGCGCCACCGCCAGCTGTTGCGCCGGTCACGGCCAGGCGCAACACGCCCAGGAGCTGACCAAGTGGTTCGACACCAACTACCACTACCTGGTCCCGGAGTTCTCCGTCGACCAGGCGTTCACCCTGAGCTGGGAACAGCTGTTCGACGAAGTGGACGAAGCCCATGCCCTGGGCCATCGGGTCAAGCCGGTGCTCATCGGCCCGCTGACCTACCTGTGGCTGGGCAAGGCCAAGGGCGAGGACTTCGACAAGCTGGACCTGCTGGAGCGGTTGCTGCCGGTCTACGGTGAAATCCTCAATCGTCTCCAGCGCCAGGGCGTGGAATGGGTGCAGATCGACGAGCCGATCCTGACCCTCGATTTGCCCCAGGCCTGGAAAAACGCCTTCGAGCGGGCCTATCACATCCTTCAGTATTCGCCGCTGAAAAAACTCGTGGCGACCTACTTCAGTGGCCTGGCCGACAACCTCGGCCTGGCGGTGAGCCTGCCGGTGGATGGCTTGCACATCGACGCGGTGCGTGCACCGGAGCAATTGGGCCAGGTGCTGGACCGGCTGCCCAGCTACAAGATCCTGTCGGTGGGCCTGGTCAATGGTCGCAACGTCTGGCGTTGTGAGCTGGAACAGGCGCTGGCGCAGTTGCAACCGGCCCAGGAACGTTTTGGCGACAACCTCTGGGTCAGCACGTCCTGCTCGTTGCTGCACAGCCCGGTGGATCTTGAGCGTGAAGACAAGCTTGATCCAGAACTCAAGAGCTGGCTGGCCTTCGCCGTGCAGAAGTGCGGTGAAGTGGCGGTGCTGCGCGATGCGTTGAATGACCCTCACGCCCCCGGTGTCCACCAGGCCCTGGTCGACAGCCGTGAGGTGCAGGCCCGTCGCGCCGCCTCGGCACGGATCCACAAGCCCGAGGTGCAGGCCCGACTCGATGCGATCAAACCCCAGGACAGCCAGCGGCAATCGCCCTTCGCCCAGCGCATCGAACGGCAGCGTGCCAGGCTGAAGTTGCCGGCGTTTCCGACCACGTCCATCGGTTCTTTCCCGCAGACGTCGGCGATTCGCCTGGCGCGCCAGGCCTACAAACAGGGCAAGTTGTCGGCCAACGATTATCAGGACGCCATGCACACCGAGATCCGTCATGCCGTGCAGATCCAGGAGCGCCTGGGCCTGGATGTGCTGGTGCATGGCGAGGCCGAGCGCAACGACATGGTGGAGTATTTCGCCGAGCAACTGGACGGCTACGCCTTTACCCGTTTCGGCTGGGTGCAGAGCTATGGTTCGCGTTGCGTGAAGCCGGCGATCATCTACGGCGACATCAGCCGGCCCAAGCCCATGACCGTCGACTGGATCTGCTACGCCCAGCGCCTGACCGACAAGGTCATGAAGGGCATGCTCACCGGGCCTGTGACCATGTTGATGTGGTCGTTCCCCCGCGAAGACGTGTCGCGCCAGGTCCAGGCCCGCCAACTGGCCCTGGCCCTGCGGGACGAAGTGCTGGACCTGGAGAAGGCCGGGATCAGCATTGTGCAGATCGACGAGGCGGCGTTTCGCGAGGGCCTGCCGTTGCGCCGCGGCCAATGGCAGGAATACCTCGACTGGGCGGTGGAGGCCTTCCGCCTGTGCGCCTCGGGCGTGGGCGATGAAACCCAGATCCACACCCACATGTGCTACAGCGAGTTCAATGACGTGATCAAGGCCATCGCCGACATGGACGCCGACGTCATCACCATTGAAACCTCACGTTCGGACATGGAGTTGCTGGAGGCTTTCGAAGCGTTCGATTACCCGAACGATATCGGCCCGGGCGTCTATGACATCCACTCGCCCCGGGTGCCGGACACGGCCGAGATGGTTTCGCTGATGAGCAAGGCGGTCAAGCGCATCGCACCGGAGCGGTTGTGGGTCAACCCCGATTGCGGCTTGAAGACCCGGGCGTGGCCGGAGACGGAAGCGGCGTTGGTGAACATGGTGGCGGCGGCGCGGCAGTTGCGCAGTCAGTTGGCTTGAGGCTGTAACGGATGAACGCAAGCTTCCCTGTGGCGAGGGAGCTTGCTCCCGCTGGAGTGCGAAGCACTCCCAAACATCCTTGCCTGGAAGTAGGGTAAAGGCTCGAAGGTCTGGGGCGGCTGCGCCGCCCAGCGGGAGCAAGCTCCCTCGCCACGGTGTTCAGAGCAACACCACTCGGCAATCTTCATCAAACTGTCACGCAACTGTGGCAGCGCGCTTGAACAAACTTCATCAGACTCGCGCTCTACTGGGGTTCTGCGTTTTGGTGTTTCTTCATGCGTGTATTCATTTTCCTGGCCGCCTTGTTGTGCGGCCTGCCGTCGATTGCGGCTTCTCGTTGTGATGTGAATGTGCCGACCCAACGGGTCGATCTGGAACAAGTCAGCGTGGCGTACCAGAGCGTGGGCCGCCCCTCCGATCCCGTGCTGTTGCTGGTGATGGGGCTGGGTGGGCAATTGATCCACTGGCCGGACGAAGTGGTGGTGGCGCTGTGCGAACAGGGTTTCCGGGTGATTCGCTACGACAACCGGGACGTGGGCCTGTCCACCTGGCGCCAGGCGCCCGGCAGCGCCAACCTGGCGTTTGAAGCGTTGCGCTATAAACTCGGCTTGCCCGTGGCATCGCCTTATACCTTGACCGACATGGCCGAGGATGGCCTGGGCTTGATGGATGCCTTGCAGGTGCAGCGTTTTCATGTGTTGGGCGTGAGCATGGGCGGGATGATCGCCCAGCACATGGCGGCCATGGCTGCGCAGCGGGTCGAAAGCCTGACGCTGATCATGACCAGTTCCGGCGCCGAAGGCCTGCCGGCACCCAGCGCGGCATTGGTCCAGCTCCTGTCGCGGCGCAGCGCGCCGAATCGCGAAGTGGCGCTGGAGCAACAGGCCGATCTGCTGGCCGCCTTGGGCAGCCCCATGGTGGTCGACGATCGGCAGGCGCTGCTGCACCAGGCCGCGGTGGCTTATGACCGCGCCTTCAACCCCGAAGGCGTGCAGCGCCAGATCATGGCGATCCTGGCGGAGCCCAGCCGCGTGGCGTTGCTCAATCAACTGCGGGTGCCAACCCTGGTCGTTCACGGCACCGCCGACCCGTTGCTGCCGGTGATGCACGGCGTGCACCTGGCCGCACACATCCAGGGCAGCCAATTGAAGCTGATCCCAGGCCTGGCCCATCGTTTCCAGGAGGCGTTCAAGGCGCCGTTGCTGGGCGCGGTGCTGCCTTACCTGCAGCAGCATCGTGACGATACGTCACACTGGGCGCAGATCGAACCGGTGCAGGCGCCGAATGTGCTTTGACCTCACCGCGCGGTTGGCAATGGGCACGCGTGGCGAGGGAGCTTGCTCCCGCTGGGCTGCGTAGCAGACCTTTCTTGTGGGCGCTGCGCACCCAAGCGGGAGCAAGCTCCCTCGCCACAAAGGCCTGCTGCTGTGGGCTCATCGCGCCTTGGCCTGCGCCACCAACCACTCCATCAAGGCCTGCAACGGCGCCGGCACTTCGGCCTTGCGCGGGAACACCAGGTGATAACCCAGCCCCGTCCCGACCTTCAGTTCGAACGGCATCACCAGCCTTCCGGCGCTCAGGTCGTCGCCGATCAACGACCAGTCGCCAATCGCCACGCCGGTGCCTTGCGAGGCCATGGACATCGCCAGGTCGAGGGTTTCGAAGTGCTGGCCCTTGGCGGCACGGCCCAGGTGCACCCCGGCGGCGTCCAGCCAGGTGGTCCAGTCGCGCCCGTCGGGGGTGGGGTGCAGCAACAGATGTTGTTGCAGGTCGGCGAGCGAGTGCAGCTGCACGGGGCCGTCCAGGAGCGGGCGCGAGCAGACCGGTGTCAGTTGTTCATCGAACAGGTGCAGGCTGGCCAGCGAGGCATCCGGCGGCGGGCCGTAGACCACGGCGGCGTCGAAGGCCTCGCGCTGGAAATCCACGCCGTGCTTGACCGTGGTGGTCAGTTCCACCGGCACGTCCGGCCGCTCCTTTTGCCATTGCAGCAGGCGCGGCAGCAACCAGCGCAGCACGCAGGTCGGGGCCTTGAGTTGCAGGGCCCGGTGCTTGTCACCGATCTGCTCCACCGCCTCGCCGATCAGGTTGAACACCTGCTGCACCCGCGGTAGCCACGCCGCGCCTTGCGTCGTCAGGCTCAAGCCCCGGGCCTGGCGCTGGAACAACGCATAGCCCAGATGAGCTTCCAGCCCGGCGATCTGCCGGCTCACTGCGCCCTGGGTGATGTGCAACTGTTCGGCGGCCCGGGTGAAGTTGCAGCACTGGGCGGTGACCAGGAAGGTGTACAGGGCCGGAAGCGGCGGAAGGCGTTTCATCGGTGCGAGCCATGACGTGAGGACATGGCGAGTATGACTTTTTATCGATTGTTGCCGCCATGGCCTGACCGTTCAATGACGCCATTCCAAGAGAAAATGGGCGGTGGCGATGGCAACGTGCGGCGAAGTGTTGGTCAAGTTACTCGAAGGCTACGGCGTGGAGCAGGTGTTCGGCATTCCCGGCGTGCACACCGTCGAGTTGTATCGCGGGTTGGCCCGTTCAAGCATCCGCCATGTGACGCCGCGCCATGAGCAGGGCGCGGGTTTCATGGCCGACGGTTATGCGCGGGTCAGTGGTCAGCCTGGCGTGTGTTTCATCATCACCGGCCCCGGCATGACCAACATCACCACCGCCATGGGCCAGGCCTACGCCGATTCGATCCCGATGCTGGTGATCTCCAGCGTGCAGTCGCGTAGCCAGTTGGGAGGCGGGCGGGGCAAGTTGCATGAGTTGCCGAACCAGGCGGCGCTGGTGAGTGGCGTCGCGGCGTTTTCCCACACGCTGCTGTCCGCCGCCGAGTTGCCCGGCGTGTTGGCGCGGGCGTTCGCGGTGTTCCAGGCCGGGCGCCCGCGGCCGGTGCACATCGAAATCCCGTTGGACGTGCTGGTTGAAAACGCCGACGCCTTGCTGGCCAGTGTACCGGTGAACATCAGCCGCGCCGGGGCCGCACCGGTTGCAGTGCAACAGATGGCTGCGATGCTGGCCGCGGCCCGCCGGCCACTGATCCTGGCCGGTGGCGGTGCCATCGACGCTGGCGCCGAAGTGGCCGCGTTGGCCGAACGCCTGGGTGCGCCGGTGGCGTTGACCATCAACGCCAAGGGCTTGTTGCCGTCCCGCCATCCGTTGCTCATCGGCTCGACCCAGAGCCTGGTCGCCACCCGCGCGTTGGTCGCCGAAGCGGACGTGGTGTTGGCCATCGGCACCGAGCTGGCCGAGACCGACTATGACGTCACCTTCGCCGGCGGTTTCGAGATTCCCGGTGCGCTGCTGCGGATCGACATCGACCCGGACCAGACCGTGCGCAACTATCCCCCTCGGCTGGCGCTGGTGGCCGATGCCCGCAGCGCCGCCGCAGCCTTGCTCGATGCCTTGGACCGTCAACCCATGGCTGAGCGCTACCAGGACTGGGGCGCGGCGCGGGCAACCCGGTTGCGGGCTGACCTGGCGAGCCATTGGGACGCTGCGACCCGTGCTCAGACGGTTTTCCTCGACAGTGTCTTGCAGGCGCTGCCGGACGCGGTCTTCGTCGGTGATTCGACCCAACCGGTGTACACCGGCAACCTGACCTTCAACCCGGAACGGCCGCGTCGCTGGTTCAATTCGTCCACCGGCTACGGCACCCTGGGCTATGCGCTGCCGGCGGCCATCGGTGCCTGGCTCGGCGGCAAGGACCACGGCCACGGCCGTCCGCCGGTGGTGTGCCTGATCGGCGATGGCGGGTTGCAGTTCACCCTGCCGGAACTGGCCAGTGCCGTGGAGGCACGCGTGCCGGTGATCGTGCTGCTGTGGAATAACCAGGGTTACGAAGAGATCAAGAAGTACATGCTCAACCGCGCCATCGAGCCGGTGGGCGTGGACATCTACACCCCCGATTTCATTGGCGTGGCCAAGGCTCTGGGCTGCTTTGCCCAGGCTGTGGAGGATACGGCGTCACTGCGCGCGGCGCTGTTTACGGCTCGTGAGCGGCAGGGACCGACGTTGATCGAGATTGACCAGGAGGTTTGGACATCGAAGTGCTGAGGTGTTTTTTACTCGCCTCATCGCGAGCAAGCTCGCTCCCACATTGATCGCTGGTGAACAGACATTCTGGTTCACTGGCATTCCTTGTGGGAGCGAGCTTGCTCGCGATGGGACCGGCCCAGTCAACGCAACACCGCCGGTCAAACCGTCAACCGCAACCGCGCCAGATCCCGCAACGGCGGCGCGCCAAACAGTCGGCTGTACTCGCGGCTGAACTGCGAAGGGCTTTCATAGCCCACCCGATAGCCCGCGGCGGAGGCTTCCAAGCCTTCGGCCAGCATCAGCCGCCGGGCTTCTTGCAGGCGCAGTTGCTTCTGGTATTGCAGCGGGCTCATCGCCGTCATGGCCTTGAACCGGTGGTGCAGGGTCGAGACGCTGAGGTTCACTTCCCGGGCCAGTTCGTCGATGCGCAGCGGTTGTTCGAAGTGGCGGTTGAGCCATTTGATCGCCTGGCTGATGCGATGGCTCTGACTGTTGGCGATGGCGATTTCGTACAGGCGATACCCCTGTGGACTGCGCAGCAGGCGGTACAGGATCTCCCGGCGCACCAATGGCGCGAGCATGGCGATGTCTTTCGGGCTGTCCAGCAATCGGGTCAGGCGCAAGACGGCATCCAGCATTGGCGTGTCCAGGCGCTCGACATACAGGCCGCGTCCGGCCGGGCGGGTCGGTACGCCCAAGGGGCCTGCGTCGGCGATCAGCGCGGTGATTTCCGCCGGGTCGATGTCCAGGCGCAGTGCCAGGATCGGGTGCTCGGGCGACACGTTGGCGATGCAACCGCTCAATGGCATCGACACCGACACCACCAGGTAATGCAGCGGGTCGTAGTTGAACTGTTCGTCCGCCAGGCGCACCTGTTTGCTGCCCTGGGCCATGATGCACAGCGCCGGTTGCGCCAGCACGGGGGCAAACTCGTTGGGTTGGCTATGGCGCGACAGGTTCAGCGAGGCGATCGCCGTCGCGTAGGTGCCGTCCTCGCAGGTATTGCGCTGGATGATCGACGCCAGTTCGGCGCGCTGTTGTTCCAGGTACGTGTCCAGCGGAACGTGGGCGTGATCGAGTGGCGTCATGCCGGAATCCTCGGGAAATAGAGAGCGGTGGGCAAAAGCTTATGTTTGTGCAAGCCGCAGCGGTAGCCACATCCTGTTGAAAGCTTGCCTGATCCTGCACGGCGTGACAGGGGGCGGCCGGGCCATGCTGGGGAAACTTGCTTGAAACCTTTTGTTTCAAGTTCTCCGGATTCAGCCGACGACTCGGCGAATTTTGTAACGCTCTGGCGCAGGATTGTGCAATGGGTCGGCAGGAATCGACTAACGAGGCTGGTGCCGTGGCGCTTAACCTTTGATCCTGTCGCAGCCTGTCACCGGCTGCACCACGGATGACCTGGGAGGGTTGAACATGACGACACAGATCCCCGTCAGTCACATGGTTTTCGTGCGGGCCCGCAGCGGTTGCTCCAAGCAACTGGGGGCCCGCCTGAGTACACTGGTCGCGCCCTCGCGCCAGTCCCCTGGTTGCCTGCACTTTGCGTTGCAGCAATCGCAATGCGACGCCGACTTGTGGCTGGTGTCGGGGCTGTGGACCCACCAGCAGGTGATGGAGGCCTACTTCAATTCCCCGGCCATGGCGATTTTTTCCGCATTGGTACAGGACCTGGTGGTCAGCAGCCTGGATTTCCACACCTTTTGCGAAGTGTCCGCCGCCCAGGCGACTGAAGGCTGCCTGGCGACGGTACACAAACTGGCCGGTTGAAGGTTTAATGACGGTTATTTTTCATCGCCAGGAAGCTTGAGCATGGCACGTAAAGCCTTTGAAACCTTTGAAGCTGTTTCCGCCGTCATGCCCCGGGAAGGGGGCGGCTATTTCGCGGCCATCGCCACCAAAGCCCTCGGTGGCTCGGGGGCACCGCGTTTCAACAAGGTGCTTGAAGAGCAATCCTTCGACACCGCCGCCAAGGCCGATGAAGCGGCCGCGGTGGAACTGACCCGCCTGCAGGATGTGGATGAAGAGGGTGGGCTGGTGTGGCGCGTTGACTAATCACCGACACAGAGCGCCCTCGCCAAGGGGCGAATCGCTGTTGCCTTACTTCGGGCGATGCATCTTGAACAGCGCCTCGGGGCCCAGCTGGAAATAGTCGGCCGGGCCACCGCCGCGCAAGATCGGTTCGGCGGCAGCAGTGTCGTAGATCCCGTCCTTCAACAGCCATTTGGCGATGTGCACGGCAACCACTTCACCCAGGATCAGCCAGCTCGGCACCAGGGCCTGATCCGCCCGTTGCAATTGAATGATCTGGGTAACCTTGCATTCGAAGGACACCGGGCTTTCAGCCACCCGCGGCACCTGGATCACCCGTGAGGCCGCGGGGGTCAAGCCTGCCAGTTCGAACTCGTCGACCTCAGGCGCGACCATCGCGCAGCTCTGGTTCATCTGCTCGGCCAGCGGGCGCGTGGCCAGGTTCCAGGCGAACTCGCCGGTCTGTTCAATGTTGTTCAGGCTGTCTTTGCGACCGACGCTGGAAAAACCAATGATCGGTGGGATGTAGTTGAAGGCGTTGAAGAAACTGTAAGGCGCCAGATTCAGGCGGCCTTCGGCATCCTGCGAAGAAATCCAGCCGATGGGGCGTGGGCCGACGATGGCGTTGAACGGATCGTGGGGCAGGCCGTGGCCGTGGGCAGGTTCGTAGAAGTGGATCTCATCGGGCATGACAGCGTGTTCCTGGAAGGCATGGGTCTGCGACCCATAGTGCAAGGCCCGGCCTTTTAATTCCAGATGGATGAACGCAGAAAAATCGCAGCCTGCGGCATTGCCGAAGGCTGCGATCCTGTTTCCCGACCCTCAACCGATGGCTTCGGCGGTGCCAGTCTTGTCAAAACCGTCGGCCGCGATGGCGTCGGCGGTGCCGGTCTTGTCGAAACCGTCAGCCGCGATGGCGTCGGCGGTGCCGGTCTTGTCGAAACCGTCGGCGGCGTAGCTGCCCGAGTGGCTGCGTTCGATGGCGGCGCTGGCACCGGCGCCGAAGGCGGCCGATCCGGTCTTTTCATAGCCGTCCGCGGCGAAGGTGTTGGCGGCCAGTACGGACAGGGTCAGGGCGAGCATCAGTTTGGTTTTCATGTCGGTTACTCCAGAGTCGTTGGCGATGTGTCTTGCATGGGTTAATGCTACGCCAAATAAGTTGATTGAAAAGTTCAAAATAATGCTAAAAAAGATCTATTAAGTAGATGTTAAGGGCGGCGCATTTCAATCGCTCTCGTCGTCGGAGCGAACGTCGCGCAGGTCATCGATCAAGTGAGGTCAGGGTGAAGGGCGGGCATTAACGTGCGATTAATCGCTGATTTCCCGTGAGTGACAGATTTTTCATACATTCCCAACCTGTTTTTCACCGCCACAACGCCAGTCTGCCGTACGGCCAGAAGTACAAGAGTCGGCCGCCACACACTGGAGCGTTCCCCGCGATGAATAAATTGCCCCAAATCACCCTGGCCTTCTGGGTCATGAAAATCTGCGCGACCACCCTGGGGGAAACCGCCGGGGACCTGCTGTCGATGACCCTTAACGTCGGTTACGCCATCAGCTCGCTGATCCTGATCAGCGTGTTCGTCCTGACACTGGTCACGCAGCTCATGGCCAAGACCTACAAGCCTTTGCTGTACTGGACCGTCATCCTGTCCACCAGCACCGCGGGCACCACCATGTCCGATTTCATGGACCGCACCCTCGAACTGGGCTACGCCACCGGGTCGCTGATCCTGATTGCGATTTTGCTGGCGATCTTCGCCGCCTGGCGCCTGAGCGGTGATTCGCTCAACGTCACCAAGGTGCAGACCTTCCGCGGCGAGATGTTCTATTGGATGGCGATTCTGTTTTCCAACACCTTGGGCACGGCGCTCGGCGATTACCTGGCGGACGATTCAGGCCTGGGGTTTGGCGGTGGTGCGCTGCTGATCGGTTCGGCCATCGCCGTGGTCGTGCTGCTCAAGTACCTCACCCGGATTTCCACGGTGGTGCTGTTCTGGATCGCCTTCGTACTGACCCGTCCCCTGGGTGCGACCCTGGGCGACTTGATGACCAAGTCCCATGAGAAAGGTGGCCTGGATTTCGGCACCATCGGCTCGTCGGCGGTGCTGGCAGGCATCTTGGTGGTGATGATCGCCGGGGCAGCGTATGCGCAGAATCGCTATGGCAACCGGGAGCGTGCGGCGCAGGTGAGCTGAGACCGAGTCGTTCCCTTCGCGAGCAAGCCCGCTCCCACAGGTTCAGCGTAGATCCTGTGGGAGCGGGCTTGCTCGCGAAAGGGCCCTAGCACTCACCAGGGCAGTGACTGCAAGAACACCTGTCAGTCAGTCACGATCCGCGAATGGGTGCGGGTGTCCTTCATGGTGATGTACACCAGCAGCGAGACTGCGATGCAGCCCGTCACGTACCAGTAGTAGCCGGTTTCCATGCCGATGCTCTTGAACCACAGTGCGATGTACTCAGCGGTGCCGCCGAAGATCGACACGGTCAGTGCGTAGGGCAGGCCGACGCCCAGGGCGCGGATTTCGGTGGGGAACAGTTCGGCTTTCACCACGGCGTTGATGGAGGTGTAGCCGCTGACGATGATCAGCGCCGCCATGATCAGGAAGAACGCGCCCCACCAGGTCTGGATGGTGTGCAGGGTGGTGAGGATCGGCACGGTGCACAACGTGCCCAGGATACCGAAGGCGATCAGGATCGGCCGGCGTCCGACCTTGTCCGACAGGCCGCCGATCAGCGGTTGCAGGCACATGAACAGGAACAGGGTGGCGGCGGAAATGGTGGTGGAGTCGGAGATGCTCATGCCGACGGTGTTCACCAGGTATTTCTGCATGTAGGTGGTGTAGGTGTAGAACGCCAGCGTACCGCCCATGGTCAGGCCGACCACGGTCATCAGTTCCTTGGGGTGGCGCAGCAAGGTGCGCATGGCGCTTTCCTTGGACTTTTCCTTCTTGGTGAACGACTCGGTTTCTTCCATGCCGCGTCGCAGGTACAGCGCGACGATCGCGCACAGGGCGCCGATGGCGAACGGAATGCGCCAGCCCCAGGCGTACAGCTGTTCGCTGGTGAGGAACTGTTGCAGCACGATCAGCACGCCCAGGGCGATGAGCTGGCCGGAGATCAGCGTCACGTATTGGAAGCTGGAGAAGAAGCCGCGACGTTCCTTGGTCGCCATCTCGCTCAGGTAGGTCGCCGACGTGCCGTACTCGCCACCCACCGACAGGCCCTGGAGCAGACGAGCGAACACCAGCAGGATCGGGGCGCCGACGCCGATGGTTTCATAACCGGGGCTCAGGGCGATGATCAGCGAGCCGAAGCACATCAGGTAGACCGAGGCCATCAGTGCCCGCTTGCGGCCGGCGCGGTCGGCGTAGAGGCCCATCAACCAGCCGCCGATCGGGCGCATCAGGAAGCCCACGGCGAAAATCGCGGCGGTGTTGAGCAACTGGGCGGTGGTGTCGCCCTTGGGGAAGAAGACCTTGGCGAAGTACAACGAGAACGCGGCGTAGACGTACCAGTCATACCACTCGACCATGTTGCCGACCGAGCCGCTGAAAATCGATTTGATCCGGCTGGCGGTGGTTCTTTCACGGGCGGGCGCAGCAGCCGACCCAAGGGGCAGGGCGTTGGAGTTATCCATTGAAGGATCCTTCATTTAATTGTTGTTGTGGAGCGCGTGTGAACGCAGCCTGCCAGGGCTATAGCAGGACCTGTGCCACGTAGCTCAGGGCCGTTCTAGAGGGGTTTGCTGCGCTGGATGAGCGGAAATCCGCTTATTTGCGGCGGGCGGTGAGCGAAAATTCGCTCATTGGGGCTGTTCGCGAGCAAGCTCGCTCACACAGGGGGGAGTGGTGTGGGCGCTGGTTTTTCGGTTGGCCCGGATCAATGGGGCAGTGGGCTTGCTCGCGAAAGCGGCACCCCGGTATCCATCTAACCCCGATACTCCGGCCGCTCGGCCAGCCCTTCCTTAAGGAAATCCACCAGCTTGCGCACTTTCGGCGACAGGTGCCGCTGTTGCGGGTACAGCGCCCAGACGGCGGTGTTGGGCGGTTGATGGGCTTGCAGCAGCGAGATCAACGCACCGCTGTGCAAGTGCTCCAGCACGTAATAGTCCGGCAACTGGCACAAACCCATGCCTTGCAAGGCTGCGTCCAGTACCGCTTGCCCACTGTTGCAGCGCCAGTTGCCCTGCACCCGCTGGGAAAATTCCCGCCCGTTCTGTTCCAGTTGCCAGATGTCGGAACTGCCCACCAGGCAGTTGTGCCGGCTCAATTCCGACAGGCTGTGGGGGCGGCCATAGCGTTCCACGTAGGACGGCGACGCGCACAAGTACATCCGGCGCGGTGCGAGACGAGTGGCCACCAGGCGAGAGTCCTGCAGGCGACCCAGGCGAATCGCCAGGTCCAGTCCCTCGTGAACCAAGTCGAGAGGGCGGTTGCTCAACTCGATGTCCACCCGCAGTTGCGGGTAAAGGCTCATGAAACGGGTCACCAGCGGCACGATAAAGCGCTCGCCGTAGGCCACGGCGCAAGTCATGCGCAGCATGCCCTTGGGTTCGCTGGTGAGATCGCCCACCGCCCGAAGCGCTTCTTCACGCCCATCCTGAAGACGCTGGCAATGGTGGAGGAAGGTTTGTCCAGCCTCGGTGAGGGTGACCCGGCGGGTACTGCGGTAGAGCAGTCGCGTCTGAAGACGCTCTTCAAGCCGTACGATTTGCCTGCTGATGTGGGAGGACGACACCCCCAGGCGTTCGGCCGCCGCCGTGAACTGGCTGCACTCGGCCACGGCGACGAACTCGTCGATCCCTTCCCAGCGATTCTCGGACATGAAGGATTATCCCTGTACGGCAATAATGTTTTGCTTTTGGCTGGATTATTCATCGTCTGGTGGCGGATTACACTCCCGGTCTTGTTTTTATTTGCTGGAGAACCCGAATGATCAAGTCACGCGCTGCCGTTGCCTTCGAGGCCAAGAAACCCCTGGAAATCGTTGAAGTCGACGTTGCCATGCCCAAGGCGGGCGAAGTGCTGTTGCGCGTCGTGGCTTCCGGTGTCTGCCACACCGACGCCTACACCCTGTCGGGCGCCGACCCGGAAGGGATCTTCCCGGCGATCCTCGGCCATGAAGGCGGCGCCATCGTCGAAGCCGTTGGCGAGGGCGTGACCTCGGTGGCGGTGGGCGATCACGTGATCCCGCTGTACACGCCGGAATGCGGCCAGTGCAAATTCTGCAAGTCGGGCAAGACCAACCTCTGCCAGGCGATTCGCGCGACTCAGGGTAAAGGCCTGATGCCGGACGGCACTTCGCGTTTCTCCTACAAAGGCGAGACCATTTTCCACTACATGGGCACCTCGACGTTTTCCGAGTACACCGTGCTGCCGGAAATTTCCGTGGCCAAGATCGCCAAGGACGCCCCGCTGGAAAAAGTCTGCCTGCTGGGCTGTGGCGTGACCACCGGCATCGGCGCGGTGCTCAACACCGCCAAGGTCAAGCCGGGCGATACCGTGGCGATCTTCGGCCTGGGTGGCATCGGCCTGTCCGCGGTGATCGGTGCGGTGAAAGCCAAGGCGGCGCGGATCATCGCCATCGACATCAACCCGGCCAAGTTCGAGATCGCCAGGCAACTGGGCGCCACCGATTGCGTCAACCCGAAGGATTTCGACCGTCCGATCCAGGAAGTCATCGTCGACATGACCGACGGCGGCGTGGACTTTTCCTTCGAGTGCATCGGCAATGTCCAGTTGATGCGTGCCGCGCTGGAATGCTGCCACAAGGGTTGGGGCGAGTCGGTGATCATCGGCGTGGCCGGGGCCGGGCAGGAAATCGCCACTCGTCCGTTCCAACTGGTGACGGGACGCGTCTGGCGCGGTTCGGCCTTTGGCGGCGTGCGCGGTCGCAGCGAACTGCCAAGCTACGTGGAAATGGCCGAGAAGGGTGAAATCCCGCTGGATACCTTCATTACCCACACCATGGGCCTGGAAGATATCAACAAGGCGTTCGACCTGATGCATGAAGGCAAGAGCATCCGCACCGTCATTCATTTTTAAGAGCAGTGGCAAGCTCCAAGCGGCAAGCTGCAAGTCAAGCGCGTGCGTTTTTCTTGCAGCTTGAAGCTTGCTGCTTGTAGCTGAGGTGAAGCTATGAACCTCGAAAATATCTCCTGCCAGAAAAGCTTCGGCGGCTGGCACAAGCGTTACCGGCACCGATCCGACGTGCTCGGCTGTGACATGGTGTTTGCCGTGTACCTGCCACCCCAGGCCGAGCAAGGCGCGAAGCTGCCGGTGCTGTACTGGTTGTCCGGGCTGACCTGTACTGACGAGAACTTCATGCAGAAGGCCGGCGCCCAGCGCATGGCCGCCGAGCTGGGGCTGATCATCGTGGCCCCGGACACCAGTCCCCGTGGCGCCGATGTGCCGGGTGACCCGGACGGCGCCTGGGATTTTGGCCTGGGTGCGGGGTTTTATCTGAATGCCACGCAGGATCCTTGGGCGCGGCACTATCGGATGCATGACTACGTGGTGCAGGAATTGCCGGCACTCATCGAGGCGCATTTCCCGGCGTCGGATCAACGCGGCATCAGCGGGCACTCCATGGGCGGCCATGGTGCGCTGGTCTGCGCGCTGCGCAACCCCGGCCGTTACCGTTCGGTGTCGGCCTTTTCGCCGATCAACAATCCGATGGATTGCCCCTGGGGCCAGAAGGCCTTCTCTCGTTACCTGGGGGAAGATCGCTCGAAATGGCGCGAATGGGACGCCTGCGCGTTGATTGCCGAGGCTACCGAGAAGCTGCCGCTGTTGGTGGACCAGGGCGATCGCGATGATTTCCTCGCCAACCAGCTCAAGCCCGAAGCGCTGCAACAGGCTGCCAAGGCCGTAGCTCACCCGCTGACGCTGCGGCTGCAACCGGGCTACGACCACAGCTACTACTTCATCGCCAGCTTCATTGATGAGCACTTGCAGCATCATGCACGCGCCCTGAGCCGCTAATGCAGGTAGAATCACGCCCTGACAAAAATCGGGGCGTTTTTTTATGCGTATTGGCCACGGCTACGATGTTCACCGTTTCGCTGAAGGCGACTTCATTACCCTGGGCGGCGTGCGTATCGCACACGGCTTCGGGCTGCTCGCGCATTCCGACGGTGATGTCCTGCTGCACGCCTTGAGCGATGCATTGCTCGGCGCAGCGGCGCTGGGTGACATCGGCAAGCATTTCCCTGACACCGATCCCCAGTTCAAGGGCGCCGACAGCCGCGTGCTGCTGCGTCACGTGGTCGCGCTGATCCACGCCAAGGGCTGGAAAGTCGGCAATGTGGACAACACCATCGTCGCCCAGGCGCCGAAAATGGCGCCGCACATCGAGACGATGCGCCAATTGATTGCCGAAGACCTGCAAGTGGAGCCGGATCAGGTGAACGTGAAGGCCACCACCACTGAAAAACTCGGTTTCGTCGGTCGCGAGGAAGGCATCGCCGTTCACTCCGTTGCCTTGTTGCTGCGCTCATGACCGAATTGGAACTGTTGGGGCCGCGGGCCTATGGCGAGTCGCTGGGCAGTGCGGTGCTCAAGGCCACGGCGGAGGATTTCCAGGTCGATGAAGTGCTCGACATTCCGTTGACCGGCGATGGCGAGCACCTGTGGATCTGGGTGGAAAAACGCGGCTTGAACACTGAAGAGGCGGCTCGGCGAATCGCCAAGGCCGCCGGCGTGCCGTTGCGCACCGTCAGCTACGCCGGGCTCAAGGACCGCCAGGCCCTGACCCGCCAGTGGTTCAGCGTGCAGTTGCCGGGCAAGGCCGATCCGGACCTGTCGGCGGCCGAGAACGACACGCTGAAAATCCTCAAGACGGGACGCCACAAGCGCAAGCTGCAACGCGGCGCGCATTCGGCCAATGGCTTCACCCTGCGCCTGACCCAATTGCAGGGCGATCGGGCGGCCATCGATGCGCGCCTGCAACAGATTGCCCAGCAGGGCATCCCCAACTATTTTGGTGCCCAGCGGTTTGGCCATGACGGCGGCAATGTCGTCGATGCCCGAGCCTGGGCCGCGCGCAAGGCCTTGCCGGAGCAGCGCAATGTACGTTCGCGGCTGTTGTCCGCGGCGCGCAGTTACCTGTTCAACCAAGTGCTGGCGGCCCGGGTGGCCGACGGCACCTGGCAGCACGCCCAGGTCGGCGATTTGCTGGCGTTCACCGACAGTCGCAGCTTTTTCCCGGCCGGTGAGGCCGAGTGCAGCGACCCGCGCCTGGCCATCCTCGACCTGCACCCCACCGGCCCGCAGTGGGGCGAAGGCCCTTCGCCGGCCGCCGGGGCGACCCACGCGCTGGAACAGGCCGTTGCCGAGCGCGAGGCGGATCTGCGCGATTGGTTGATAAACGCACGAATGAGTCACGAACGTCGCATCCTGCGACTGCCCATTGGCGGGCTGTCGTGGCATTATCCCTCGCCTGACATTCTGCAACTGGAATTCGTCCTGCCGGCCGGATGCTTCGCCACTGTCTTGGTGCGCGAACTCGTCGATCTGGTGCCGGTAGGGCAGACGGACAGCCCATGCGTATTCTGATTTCTAACGACGACGGGGTGACAGCACCCGGTCTTGCCGCGCTTTATGCTGCGCTGGCGGATTTTGCCGAGTGCGTGGTGATCGCCCCGGACCAGGACAAAAGCGGCGCCAGCAGCTCGCTGACGCTCGACCGTCCGTTGCATCCCTGCTACCTGGATAACGGTTTCATCAGCCTTAACGGCACGCCGACCGATTGCGTGCACCTTGGCCTCAACGGCTTGCTGGAGCGCGAGCCGGACATGGTGGTGTCGGGCATCAACCTGGGCGCCAACCTGGGGGATGACGTGCTGTATTCCGGCACGGTCGCCGCCGCCCTGGAAGGTCGTTTCCTGGGCAATACGTCGTTTGCCTTTTCGTTCGTTTCACGGCAAGTCGACAACCTGCCGACCGCCGCCTATTTCGCCCGCAAGCTGGTCGAGGCCCATGGCGCGCTGGACCTGCCGCCGCGCACGGTGCTGAACGTGAACATTCCGAACCTGCCGCTCGACCACATCCGTGGCATCCAGCTCACGCGTTTGGGCCATCGGGCCCGCGCCGCCAGCCCCATGCACGTGGTCGACCCGCGCGGCAAGGCCGGCTACTGGATCGCCGCCGCCGGTGACGCCGAGGACGGCGGGCCGGGCACCGACTTTCATGCGGTGATGCAAGGTTATGTCTCGATCACGCCGCTACAGCTCGACCGGACCTTCAACGAAGCCTTTCGAAGCCTCGATGGCTGGCTGGAGGGGCTGCATTGATGCGTGAGCAAGACGATATGTTGCGTCGCGGGATCGGCATGACGTCCCAGCGCACCCGGGAACGACTGATCCAGCGGCTGTACGAAGAAGGCTTGTCCAATGCCCAGGTGCTGGAGGTGATCCGGCGTACTCCACGGCATTTGTTCGTCGACGAGGCCCTGGCCCATCGCGCCTATGAAGACACGGCGCTGCCGATCGGCCATAACCAGACCATTTCCCAGCCTTATATGGTGGCCCGCATGAGCGAGCTGCTGTTGGAGGCCGGACCGCTGGACAAGGTACTGGAGATCGGCACCGGTTCGGGTTACCAGACCGCGGTGTTGTCGCAGTTGGTGGAGCGGGTGTTCTCCGTCGAGCGGATCAAGGTGCTGCAAGACCGAGCCAAGGAACGCCTGGTCGAGCTGAACCTGCGCAACGTGGTGTTTCGGTGGGGCGATGGCTGGGAAGGTTGGCCGGCCCTGGCACCGTACAACGGCATCATCGTGACCGCCGTGGCCACTGACGTTCCCCAGGCTTTGCTGGACCAACTTGCCCCTGGCGGGCGGCTGGTGATTCCAGTAGGGGCGGGGGAGGTCCAGCAACTGATGCTGATCGTGCGCGAAGAACATGGCTTCTCACGCCACGTGCTGGGCGCGGTGCGATTCGTGCCGTTACTCAACGGGCCATTGGCCTGAGCATTTATAAACAGACGCTGAATTCCTCGGCTGCGGTTGTGTCTTACAGCGGCAGCGGTGGATTGAACAGCTTTCAACGGCGTCGAGCAAACGTGTGCGGTGGCGCATCGCGCTTCATTAATAGAAGCGTGGTCGCGGCCAGCTATATTTGTATGACGTTTGCCTGGTCGGGCAGGCGTCGATTTTTCAGCCACCACAAAGGGAGCGGCGGGTGAGTCTCACAGTCATTGCGCAGCGTATGGGTATCACGAGCTTTCAGCGCCTGGTGACTGGCCTTGTCTTGAGTGTTTTGCTGGTCGGTTGTTCCAGTACGCCGTCAGGCAACGTGCGAGTGGTCGATCGCAACAATGCAACGCCCCAGCGTCCTACCGTCACCACCGGCCAGTATGTAGTCCGTCGCGGCGATACGCTGTTTTCCATCGCTTTTCGCTATGGCTGGGACTACAAGGCCCTCGCGGCACGCAACAACATTCCTGCGCCTTATACGATTCACCCCGGTCAGACGATTCGCTTCGATGGACGCAGCGGTTCAACGCCAACCGCCGTCGTGACGCAGTCGGGATCGACGCCGTCGTCCTCGAGCAAAACCACGGTGATTCGCCGTCCGGCGGGCAGCGAAACGGCCACGGTACCGTCCGTCGCGAGCAAACCTGCACCCGCGCCAATGCCTCCCGCAGGCCCCGCCCCGACAGGCTGGGGGTGGCCTTCTAATGGCGTTCTTATTGGAAAATTCTCTTCAAACGGTAGTTTGAATAAAGGAATTGATATCGCCGGGGATTTGGGACAGCCTGTTTTAGCTGCGTCTGATGGCACGGTTGTGTACGCCGGGAGTGGTTTGAGGGGCTACGGCGAACTCGTCATCATCAAGCACAGCGATACCTACGTCAGTGCCTACGGTCACAACCGCAGGCTGTTGGTTCGGGAGGGGCAGCAGGTCAAGGTCGGGCAGACAATTGCCGAGATGGGATCGACGGGAACAGACCGGGTGAAACTGCATTTTGAGATTCGCCGACAAGGTAAGCCAGTCGATCCGCTGCAATTCCTGCCACGTCGTTGATGTGCTTGTCAGCCTGTTCCGTCACGTAGAGGGAACAGGCTCCAGCGTTGCCAAGGATAAAGGCGTCGCTTGAGCTTGAGGTCGAACTCACCAAAGGACTATAACAATGGCTCTCAGTAAAGAAGTGCCGGAGTTTGACATCGACGATGAGGTGCTCCTGATGGAGACCGGCATCGCTATGGATTCGATGTCGAATGATGAAGGGGCGACTCCACCTTCCGTTCGTGCCAAATCCAAACACTCCGCTTCGCTTAAACAACATAAGTACATTGATTACACCCGGGCGCTGGACGCCACTCAGCTGTACCTCAACGAAATCGGTTTCTCGCCACTGCTCTCCCCCGAGGAAGAAGTTCATTTTGCGCGTCTGTCGCAAAGTGGCGACCCGGCCGGTCGAAAACGCATGATTGAAAGCAACCTGCGCCTGGTGGTGAAAATCGCCCGACGCTATGTCAATCGTGGGCTTTCCCTGCTGGACCTGATCGAGGAGGGCAACCTGGGTCTGATTCGCGCTGTCGAGAAGTTCGACCCCGAGCGGGGCTTCCGGTTCTCGACCTACGCGACCTGGTGGATCCGCCAGACCATCGAACGGGCGATCATGAATCAGACCCGGACCATCCGGTTGCCGATTCATGTGGTCAAGGAGCTGAACGTCTATCTGCGGGCCGCCCGCGAGCTGACGCAAAAGCTCGACCATGAACCCTCACCCGAAGAAATCGCCAACCTGCTGGAAAAACCGGTGGGTGAGGTCAAGCGCATGCTGGGGCTCAACGAGCGGGTGTCCTCGGTGGACGTCTCGTTGGGGCCGGACTCGGATAAAACCCTGCTCGACACCCTCACCGATGATCGCCCCACCGACCCGTGCGAGTTGCTTCAGGACGACGACCTGTCGCAAAGCATCGACCAGTGGCTGTCCGAACTGACAGACAAGCAGCGCGAAGTGGTGATTCGCCGCTTCGGCCTGCGTGGCCACGAAAGCAGCACCCTTGAAGATGTCGGCCTGGAGATTGGGTTGACCCGTGAACGGGTTCGGCAGATCCAGGTGGAGGGTCTCAAGCGCCTGCGGGAGATCCTGGAAAAGAACGGCCTGTCGAGCGAGTCGCTGTTCCAGTAGCAGTTGCTCCACCCCGTGCATCGCAACGAATGAAAAAGGGCGCCAAACGGCGCCCTTTTTCAGTTTGTAGAGCCCAGATCTGTTCCCCTCCCAAGGCTGGCAAGTTATCCGTCGCGAGGGAGCTTGCCCCGTGCAGGTCCGTTCTTTCTCCATTTTCCGGTTCAGTTTGTAAGCCTTTGCCTACTCTTGCGTAAGCGTTCGGTTCGCGACCGTATCGACGCAAAACCATTTTTGCTGTTGGATTTTTTTATTCCATTGATTTGCATGGGATTTTTCATTTGTGAATAGCCCGTGACAACCCTTTGGACCGGCATTGGGCGAATTGCACTTGTTCGGGAAAAAACTAATATCAGTCCTGTGTCGACGGACAGACACACCCGCCAAGGATGACGGGAATGGAAGGACATCGCAGGACGCGATTCATCAGGACGATGAAAAGGATTAAAGGGATTAGGGAAAAAATGTGGGCGGGTCAAACCGCCCCTTTTTTTTGCCTGGAGAAAAGCAAAAAGGCCCGCAAGGGGCCTTTTCAATACAGCAGGGCGATCAGCGTTCGAGGTCGGCGATCTTGCCTGGCTTGCCATCCCACTCTTCAGCGTCTGGCAGCGCGTCTTTCTTCTCGGTGATGTTCGGCCAGATGTCCGCCAGCTCGGCGTTCAGCTCGATGAAGTTTTCCTGGCCAGCCGGCACTTCGTCTTCCGAGAAAATGGCGTTCGCCGGGCATTCCGGTTCACACAGGGCGCAGTCGATGCACTCGTCCGGGTGAATCACCAGGAAATTCGGGCCTTCGTAGAAGCAGTCCACCGGACAGACTTCTACGCAATCGGTGTATTTGCACTTGATGCAGTTGTCGGTGACGACGAAGGTCATTTCTAATTTTCTCCTCAGGCGCGGCGTGCTGCGCCCCTTCACGGTTAGGGGCGCCGGGTTCGGGAGCGATAGTCTGCGAACCAGGCTAATAGTTCGCAGCATCCCAAACCGCGCGAGATTCTAACAGCTTGAGCGCCTGTGCGTTAGATCCGTGTCTTCAATGTGTAGAGTAAATCCAATGCCCGCCGTGGGGTCAGGTCGTCCAGGTCGAGTTTGGCCAGTTCGTCGAGGACCGGATGGGGCAGGCTGGCGAACAGGTCGCTTTGCTGTGGCGCAGCCGGTTTGCCCTTGGCAGGACGTGGCGCTTCGTGCGGCAGGCTGGTGGTTTCCAGGCGGCTCAGGTGCTCGCGGGCCCGGGTGATCACCTCGGTTGGCACCCCGGCCAGTTGTGCCACGGCCAGGCCATAGCTCTGGCTGGCCGGGCCGGGCAGTACGTGGTGCAGGAACACGATGCGCTCGTTGTGCTCGGTGGCGTTGAGGTGGACGTTGGCGACCAGCGGCTGGCTTTCCGGGAGCACGGTGAGTTCGAAGTAGTGGGTGGCGAACAGCGTGTAGGCCCGCAAGTGGGCCAGGCGCTCGGCGGCCGCCCAGGCCAGGGACAGGCCGTCGAACGTACTGGTGCCGCGTCCGACTTCGTCCATGAGCACCAGGCTGCGCTCGGTGGCGTTGTGCAGGATGTTCGCGGTTTCGCTCATTTCCACCATGAAGGTCGAACGCCCGCCGGCCAGGTCGTCGCTGGAACCGATCCGGGTGAAGATCCGGTCAACCAGAGACAGCTCGCAACTGGCCGCCGGGACGAAGCTGCCGATGTGGGCCAGCAGCACAATCAACGCGGTTTGCCGCATGTAGGTGGACTTACCACCCATGTTCGGTCCGGTGATCACCAACATGCGGGTGTTGTCGTCCAGGCTCAGGTCGTTGGCCACGAACGGCGTCGTCAACACTTGCTCCACCACTGGGTGGCGACCCTGGCTGATACGCATGCACGGTTCGCTGACGAACCGTGGGCAGTTGAGGTCCAGGTTCAGCGCGCGCTCGGCCAGGTTGCTCAGCACGTCCAATTCCGCCAGCGCGGCGGCGGTGTCCTGCAGCGGCGGCAGTTGGCTGATCAAGTCTTCGAGCAGCGCGTCGTAGAGCATCTTTTCCCGGGCCAGGGCACGGCTCTTGGCCGACAGTGCCTTGTCTTCGAACGCCTTGAGTTCCGGGGTGATGAAGCGCTCGGCACCCTTGAGCGTCTGACGGCGGATGTAGTCGGCCGGGGCCTGCTCGGCCTGTTTGCTCGGCAACTCGATGAAGTAACCGTGGATGCGGTTGTAGCCCACCTTCAGGTTGGCCAGGCCGGTGCGGGCCTTTTCCCGGGCTTCGAGGTCGATCAGGAACTGACCGGCGTTCTCGCTCAATGACTGCAATTCGTCGAGTTCGGCGTCGTAGCCGGTTTTCAGCACGCCGCCGTCGCGAATCACCGCCGGCGGGTTGTCGATAATGGCTTTTTCCAGCAGCGCGGCCAGTTCCGGGTACGTGCTGGTGGTGCGTGCCAGTTGTTGCAGGTGCGGCGCGTCGAGGTCGGTCATCGCCCGCTGGAGTTCGGGGAGCGCGCCGAGGGCATCCCGCAGGCGCGCCAGGTCCCGTGGCCGGGCGTTACGCAGGCCGATCCGTGCGAGGATCCGCTCGATGTCACCGATTTCCTTGAGCTGCGGTTGCAGTTGCTCGAAGCGATAACGGTCCAGCAGGCAGGTAATGGACGATTGGCGCGCCAACAGCACGGTCAGGTCACGCAGCGGACGGTTCAACCAGCGGGTCAGCAATCGGCTGCCCATGGCGGTCTGGCAACGGTCGACCACCGATTGCAGGGTGTTGTCACGGCCGCCGGCCAGGTTGGTGTCCAGTTCCAGGTTGCGGCGGCTGGCGCCATCCAGCACCACCGTGTCATCCAGGCGCTCGTGACGCAGGCTGCGCAAATGGGGCAGGGCGGTGCGCTGGGTTTCCTTGGCGTAGGCCAGCAGGCAGCCGGCGGCGCCGATGGCCAGGGTCAGGTTCTCGCACCCGAAGCCCTTGAGGTCCTGGGTGGAAAACTGCTGGCAAAGACTTTTCAACGCCGAGTCGCGCTCGAAATCCCACGGCGCCCGACGCCGCACGCCACGGCGTTTTTCCGCGGGCAGGTCCTTGGGCCAGTCATCCGGGATCAGCAACTCCACCGGGTTGACGCGCTCCAGCTCGGCCAGCAGGTTTTCCCAGCCCTTGATCTCCAGCACCGAGAAATTGCCGCTGGTGATGTCCAGCACCGCCAGGCCGAACAGGCGCTCGTCCCCCAGCACCGCACCGATCAGGTTGTCGCGACGCTCATCCAGCAACGCCTCGTCGCTGACTGTCCCGGGCGTGATGATGCGCACCACCTGGCGCTCCACCGGCCCTTTGCTGGTGGCCGGATCGCCGACCTGCTCGCAGATCACCACCGACTCGCCAAGCTTGACCAGCTTCGCCAGGTAGCCTTCCGCCGCGTGGTAAGGAATCCCACACATCGGAATCGCCATGCCCGCCGATTGCCCACGCGCCGTCAGGGTGATGTCCAACAGCTTGGCGGCCTTCTTCGCATCCTCGTAAAAGATCTCGTAGAAGTCGCCCATGCGGTAGAACATCAGCTGATCGGGGTGCTGATTCTTCAGGCGCCAGTATTGCTGCATCATTGGCGTGTGGGAGGACAGGTCGTTCACGGCTGTATTCATCGGTGTCAGGCAAGCTCGTTGAAAGGTGTGGGGCAAAAGGAGGGGCATCGGCCCGGCTTTTCCGCGATGGGCGCAAGGTTAACATGGGCGCTCTGGTGGGACCCAGCGTTTGGGATTGGGGGCATATCCGTTGCTGCGGTAACGGCTACTTAGGGTTCCGCCCTTACGGCGGCTTACTTTCGAAGAGCCGGGCGTAGCCTTTTCCTAAGGGTATGTAGGGCGATTCCGTGGCGAGGGAGCTTGCTCCCGCTTGAGTGCGAAGCGCTCACAAAAGGGGGGCTGCTTCGCAACCCAGCGGGAGCAAGCTCCCTCGCCACAATGAATGCAAAGGCTGCAATTTGCATATTTATGCAAAACAGCATTTGTTTTCTGCAAAAAGAACAAGCACTATGCGCGTTATGCAAAAACGCAACGTTTCGACCGTATTAAGAGCACTGCTCGACCAGCACGGGATCTCCCCCACGGAGCTTCACCGGCGTACCGGCGTGCCCCAGTCCACCCTCTCGCGGATCCTCAGCGGCAAGATCGTCGATCCTTCGGATAAACACATCTCGAAGATCGCCGAGTACTTCGCCGTGAGCACCGACCAGTTGCGCGGGCGCGCGGACGTGGCCGCTGCCGGCGGCAGTCGTCGCGACGAATCCCATGCCGAGCTCAAGGACATAAGCCTGTGGGACGACGAGACCCCCGTCGAGGAAGACGAGGTGTCGGTCCCTTTTCTGCGTGAGGTTGAATTGGCTGCTGGATCAGGAAGATTCGTCATTGAAGAGAGCGAGCGCTCAAGCCTGCGCTTCGGCAAGCGCAGCCTGCGCCATAACGGCGTGCAGTTCGACCAGGCCAAATGCGTGACGGTACGCGGCAACAGTATGTTGCCGGTGCTGCGCGACGGCGCCACGGTCGGGGTGAATGTGGCTCGATGCAGCATCGGCGACATCGTCGACGGCGACCTCTACGCCATCAATCACAATGGCCAACTGCGGGTCAAACAGCTTTATCGACTGCCCACCGGTATCCGCTTGCGCAGCTTCAATCGCGATGAACATCCGGATGAGGACTACAGCTTCCAGGACATGCAGGAAGAGCAGATCGTCATCCTTGGCCATGTCTTCTGGTGGGGCATGTACGCCCGCTAACCCTTCCCCTGTCAGATAAAAACCCGCCGTTGTGCGGGTTTTTTTTCGCTCCCGAAAGCCCTCTGAGCCCCGCATTCACGGGCGTTCGATGCGTTTATGCATTTGTTGTGCATAAATAAATGCATCAATGCATTGACCGTATATGCATACATGCATATTCTGTGTCCAAGCCGCTCGACAAAGCGGCTGGCGACAACCGCTCTTTAGTTTCACCAAACAGGCAGCGATGAACCGGCCTCAACGGTTCAGAGGGTTGGCAACTGACCCGGGTGTGCAGCGTAAAGCACCAGAAGCAGTTATCCGGCGGGCAGGGGCCGCGGTCGGAGGAACAATTTGAATGGATCCGTACCGCGCCAGTCGCGCCGAAAGATCAACTTCCTTCAGGCCATCGGCCAGGGAAGGTGAAGGACCGCATTACTGAAAAGCCCGGTTCACCCCGGGCTTTTTGGAATGCCTACCTGAAGTAGGCAGATCGAAGAGTGCCGGAGTGCCGGCACAGAAATAAGGATATAAGCATGAAAAAATACGCACGTGTCGTGAACGGTAAAGTCGACAACGTCTACGAAACCGTCAACCCGATCTCTGAAGAATTCCCAACCGAACAACTCTGGGTTGATGTTACCGGCAGGAGCCGCTCTGAGGTCGATTACGACTACAGCGCCTTCAATACTGATGGGGTCTGGTCGTTTAGCCCCGAGTTCCCTTGGCAGCCGCAGACTGAGCTTGGCGAGCGTATGCAGTTGGAAAAAAGCCGGCGGCTCGATGCTGTCATGGCCCAGGTGGCGTCTTCGGGATTGCAGTTCAAAGTCGATCTGGGCGTGGCTACCGCTGCCGAGCAGGCTTATTTGATTGCCTTCAAGGATTACTGCATCGCTTTCACCCAAGTCAACAAACAACCCGGTTTTCCGCTGGGTATTGTTTGGCCAGAGTTGCCCTAAACGGAGTGTCTTTGAAAGCCCGGTCCAGTGCCGGGCTTTTTTGCACTGCCTTCCTACATATTTCATCCATCCCCCCAGGAGGCATGACATGACAAACGAGCAACAAGCGTTGCTGGACATGCCGATCTGGCTGGTCATCGTGCTCGCCCTGGTGGGCGGGGTGTCCGGCGAGATGTGGCGCGCCGACAAGGAGGGCGCCCGTGGCTGGTCGCTGTTGCGCCGCGTGGCCCTGCGCTCCGGCGCCTGCGTGGTGTGCGGCGTCTCGGCGACGATGCTGCTGTATGCCCTGGGCATGTCCATCTGGAGTGCCTGTGCCTTTGGCTGCCTGACCGCCATGGCCGGGGCCGACGTGGCCATTGGTCTCTATGAGCGCTGGGTGGCCAAGCGCATTGGGGTGGCCGGGCCTGCCGACCGCGACTCTCACCCCGATCAGCCGTAGACAAACCTACCTGCACCGCCCCTGCAAGGCATTGCAACCAAGCGGCGTGCATTGAACGGAAACCCGTCATGTCCACCCTTTCTATCCACAAGCCTTCGCAGTTCTGCACTGCGATGGGCGATGCGCTACGCGCTGCTTTCCCCGAGTTGAACGTTGGCAGTCGCCAGGACGTGACTGCCGTTGGCGGCGAGGCCTGGGTGTTGATTGCGATTGACGGCGACTCCGCCGGCATCCTGGCAGCCAACGGTCGCAGGGCTCATGCCCTGTCGGTGTCCCTGCAATGCCTGTTGCCGGGGCGGCTGGACTTCGACGCCTGCGATCTGGCCGCGGCCTTGATGGACGTCATCGCGGATAACCGCTGGGGTATCTCGGGGGCTCAGTGCGACGTGCCCACGACCCTCGTGGCGCAACCCTCGAGCTGGGCGTTCGCCGAACAAACCTACAACACTTGGGCCGTTTCCTTCGTCCAGACGCTCTATTTCGGTCAACCCATGCTGGAGGATCCGACAGGTATCCCGCTGTTTGCCCGCACCTGGGAAGTCTCTGACATCGACGACCCGGACCAATACACCGCTCTCGAGGACTGACCCATGCTTGATGCGTTTCTACGTATGCACCTGGCGCCGCTCATCGAGCGCCTGGCCAAGATGGAAACCGAACTCGAAGACCTGCATCGTCGGGCCGACAGTGTCTGTCGGATTGGCGTATGCCAGGAGGTCGACGCGGCCAGCAACACTTGCCGGGTCAGTCACGGTGACTTGCTGACGCCGGCGATCCGCTTTTTCAACCCGAGCGCCGGCGCCCAGAGCGAGTCGCGGATTCCTTCCGTGGGCGAGCAGTGCCTGTTGCTCAACCATGGCGGCGGCGAGAGCGGCGGGCAATCGGTGGCGCTGTTCGGCCTCAACGGTGGTCAGTTTCCGCCCGTCTCGACCCAAGCCTCGCTGACCCGTCGTCTCTATCAGGACGGTACGGAAAACGGCTACGACCATAGCGCCCATATCCTGCACTGGAAGAACGGTCCGGCTGCGTTCAGCGGTGCCCGTGAATCCCTTGAACTGAGCATCGGCCCGTCAAGGTTGACGATGACCGCTGATGCCATCGAGTTGCGAATGGGTGCCGTCGGCCTGCGGCTCGATGCATCCGGAGTGCATTTCAGCGGCCCGCTGGTGGATCACCAAGGGCGCGTTATCAGTCCCTCATAAGAGGTTTCCCATGATTGGAATCGATCGAACGACCGGGGCGACAGTCGACGACTGGCCGCAGTTCGTGCAGCGCGCCACCCGTGCCCTGACCACGCCCTTGGGCACTCGGCAGAAACGTCCGTTGTATGGCTGTGCACTCACGCAACTGCTGGGGCAGACCCTTGGCGATGATCTGCTGATCCTTGCCCAGAGCCATGCGGCCCAAGCCTTCTATAACCCCCACAACGGTATCGGCGATTTCGAACCACAGGTCATTGTCGCCAGTCGCCAGGGCGCCGGCCTGTTGCTGCGTTTCGCCGGTACCTGGAAAAACCGCAGGCAGACTTTCGAGGTAGTGACATGAGCATGTTGATCCCCGGCCAGAACCAGTTGGCCGAACCGGCCATTGTCACCGTCGAGGCGTTCGAGGACCTGCTGGCGGAGTTCAAGACGTTCGTCGTCGAGTACGTCGCCGTACGTTCTCCCGAGAGTGGCGCCAAGCTGGTCGAGAGTCTCGAAAATGAAAGTGAACTGCTGACGCTGGCCCTTGAGGCGTTCTGTGTGCGGCTGCAAACCCACGAGCGAAAATACAACGCCCGCATCAAGCAGATGCTGGCGTGGTGGGCCACCGGCAGCAACCTTGATGCTCGTCTCGCCGACATGGGGCTGGAGCGCCAGCTGCTTGACCCCGGCGACCCAGCGGCTTTCCCGCCGATTGCCCCGATCTACGAGAGCGATGATGACGCGCGGTTGCGTTATTACCTGGCGCCCCATGCGCCGGCGGCGGGCTCCCGGATGCAGTATCGACGAGAGATTTTCACCCTTGGCGAGCGGCCGATGGTGCAGGTGGAAAACGCCTCCGCGGGTGTGCTGACGGTCACATACACCTTCAATCCGGACGGCTACGCGGCGCAGGTCAAGGATGGCAACGCACGCCGCACGGCCCCCGGAGAAGTCACGGTCACGGTGTTGGCCCGCGAGGGTGATGGCACACCGTCCGAAGCCTTGCTGGCGGGCGTTCGCCAGCACTTCGCCCGGCCGGACGTGCGGCCGGAAACGGACCGGGTCATCGTGCAGGCCGCGCAAATCAAGAACTACAAGATCCGCGTCGTGGCAAAGATCAATGCCGGCCCGGATTCAGGATTGACCCAGGTCGCCGCCGTGCAGCAGTTGCAGGCGTATGCCGAGGCTTGTCATCGCCTGGAAGGTCGGGTGGACCCGAGCTGGATCGACTACACGCTGCACAGCGCCGGTGCGATCCAGCTTGAAATCCTCGAGCCGCTCGCGCCGATCGTGACGACGGCGTTCCAGGCCCCTTATTGCACGGGCGTCGAAGTGCAGGTGCATACATTATGAGTGACGACACTTCTCGTACAGGTTTGCTGCCGGCCAACAGTTCAGCATTGGAAAGGGCGCTTGACCGGGGGTTCGCCCGGCTGCTCGAACGTATCGACCCGCCGTTTCCAGAGCTGATGAACCCGCAGGCGACTCCCGTGGCGTTCTTGCCGTATCTCGCGGCGGATCGTGGTGTTCGCGAATGGAGCACCGAGGCGCCCGAGGTCGAGAAGCGCCTGACGGTCGAGCTGGCCTGGCCTACCACGCGGCAGGCGGGGACGCGAAAGGCCCTGGAGAATGCTGCCAAGGGCTTGCAGCTGATGCCCGAGGTGCGCGCCTGGCATGAGCAAACGCCGCCGGGCCCACCCTACAGTTTTTCTGTCAGGGCCTACACCGACCAGCCCTATAGCGAAGAAATCGACGCCCGTCTGGATCGTCGATTGGCCGATGCCAAAAGCGAGCGCGACACCATGACGGTCTCCGTCGGCTTGCGTGCGTTCGGCCGTCATGTCATCGCGGCCGCCACGCTCTGCGGCGAACTGACTACGGTGTACCCGATTGTCATCGAGGGGCTTGAAGCCTCGGGCCAGGCCTTTAGGGCCGCCGGGCTCTATAGCGTTGAAACATCCACTATTTATCCCCAGGGGGCCTAATGGCTGACTATTACACCCTGCTCACCGACGCAGGCATCGCCTACGAAACCGCCTGCAAGGCTGCGGGCCTGCCGATCAAGCTGTCGCAACTGTCCGTTGGTGACGGTGGCGGTGCGGTCTATAACCCGGCGGCCACCGCCACTGCACTCAAGCGCGAAGTGTGGCGGGGCCCGCTCAATGCGCTGTTCCAGGACGAGAAGAACCCCAGCTGGCTGCTGGCCGAAGTGACCATCCCACCCGAGGTGGGAGGCTGGTATGTCCGTGAGGCCGGGATCTGGACCGACAGCGGGATTCTGTACGCGATTGTCAAATACCCGGAATCGTTCAAGCCGGTATTGGCGACTTCCGGCTCTGGAAAAGAGTTCTACATCCGCTCGATTTTCGAGACCAGCAATGCCGAGCTGGTGACATTGCTGATCGACGATACGGTCGTCAAGGCGACCCGTGCCTGGGTGGCAGGTTACGTCGCCGACGAGCTTGCCAAGCTCGACAGGAAGCAGTCGGTGCGGGTAGCGACGAGCGCCAACATTGTGCTGAGCGGTGCGCAAGCTATCGATGGAATTGCCGTGGTCGCTGGCGACCGGGTGCTGGTTAAATCCCAGGCCTTGGCGAAAGACAACGGCATTTACGTTGTTGCGAACAGCGCCTGGGCACGTGCAAAGGATGCCGACGCGAATGGCGAAGTCACCTCGGGGTTGATTGTCTCGGTCGAAGAGGGGGCGATGCTGGCCAACACGATTTGGCAGTTGATCACCGACGGTGTGATTGCACTGGGAAGCACGGCACTGACGTTCCAGAACGTGACGCAAGGGTTTGCGCCGCTCAATGCGCCAGCGCTGATCAACCCCACGGCGACCACACCGCCGCTCTTCGATAACACGAAGGCGGTGGCAACGACTGAGTATGTCATGCGCGCCGCTGGCAACTATCGCGGTTTTACGAGTTTGACCACGACCACCACGTTGACCGCGTCGGCTGTTGGTACGCTGGTTACAACCATCGGAGCCTTCACCATCACGTTGCCAGCGGTCAGTGCCCTGCCGGCAGGGGGCACGATTCATTTCCGGAACATCGGCAGCAGCATTGTCTCCGTTGTGTGCGCAGGGGCTGACAACATCAACTCGGGTGCCGGTCAGATTACGAGCATTGACCTGCAAGTGGGTGCGACCCTGGAGTTGACCGGCAATGGTGCGGGTGCCTGGTGGGCAGCCGGGTCGGCGCAGTTGCAATACTCCAGAGTCTTTGGGGCGGCCGCAGCGCAATTTGACAGTAGTAAGTTGCTGGCAACTACCGAGTTCGCAAAGCGGATGGGGGTGGAGTGGTCCAACTTCAACTCAGTCGGTACCAGCACGGTATTGGGGTATGGAAGCATAGGCGGGGTCGTCAGTGCGGCCTCTGCGACGGCACTGAATATTACCTTGCCACCTACCGGGCAAGTACCAGTTGGCGCCGTGATCATGGTACTGAGCGCGGGGGCCGGTGCCGTGACGTTGCTGACCTCAGGAGGCGATATCCTGACAAGTACAAGCGGCATCACGGTGCCTATTGTGCTGGGCCAGGGTGATTCTGCGCTGTTTACTAGAGTGTCCGGGGAGTGGCGTCTGGTCGGCGGAACGGTGGCGGCTCGATATTCAGCCATGTTCGCCGGGGTTTTTGGAAACTCCGCTCATCAAGTTTTACCCAGCGGTTGGACATTCAAGATTGGACATGCTTCAACGGATGTCGCCTCCGGTACTGTGCCAGTCACCTTTCCTGTCGCATTCCCCACGGCCTGCATGTATGTGGGGGCGATGTACGCAGGCGGTAGTTCGGCGACGAATCCATCCGTTTGTCAGTCCGGCATACCGACTCGTACTGGTTTTACGGGTTATATAACCAACGTGGTGGGCAACAATGCTGCGGTAACTGTCGGCGGTTACAACTGGCTGGCCATCGGCTATTGAGGGTAACTATCTATGTTTGCTAAGTGGATTGAGGAAGATGGTCGATTTGCATTCGAGCTGATCGATAACGGGGGCATTGAGATTTCGGATGAAGATCATGCAGCGCTCTTTGAGCCTCGGTTGGAGGCTAAAATCATCGGTAGGGGAAGCGATGGCCGTCCTCAGCTGCAAGATCCGCCACCCCCCATGGCCGCCCAACTGGCGCTCATTGAGCGCACCTGGCGAAACAGGCAACTCTTATTGACTGATGGCGCTGTAGCGCGTCATCGGGATGAGCTTGAGGATGGCGTAGAAACCACGCTTTCATCCGATCAATACATCGAACTGCAAACCTACCGTCGCGCCCTGCGCAACTGGCCGGCGACCGGCGAGTTTCCGCAGACCGACCATCGACCAGCAGCGCCGGATTGGCTGCCAGAGCAACCCCATTAAACGCCCCGCACCGACGGGGCGTTTTCTTATCCGTCAAAAAACGTAGAGCCCCTTTCCCAGGGGCTTTTTTACATCTGGAGAACCGCAAATGGCACCACGCCAAACCTACACCGTACTCCTGCCATTCCCCATCGGGGGTGGCCATTGGTCGAGCGTCGGCCAGGAACTCGACCTGCTCGACGTGGAGGCCAGTGCGTTGCGCAGCGCTGGTCGCCTGGCGCTGAAAAACACCGAGGCCGCGAACGTGGCCTCTTCCTCCCAACCGGCCAAAAAGGCCGCTGCCAAGAAGGCTGAATAACCATGGCTGAGGTTTTGAACTTCGAGCACAACGGCATTACCGTCAATGCCACTGAATCTCCCGAGGCCATGGGTGGCCTGGGCGACAACGTCATCGGGCTGGTCGGCACCGCGCCGAATGCCAACCCGCTGATCCCGAAAAACACCCCGTTCCGTATCAACAGCTTCACCACCCAGGCCCAGCTGGACCCGACCGGTGTCGAGGCGGGCACGTTGTTCCAGGCGGTCTACCAGATCCTCAAAGTGGTCAAGGTGCCGGTCTACGTGGTCATCGTGGAAGAGGGCGCGACCCCGGCCGATACGCAGAACAACGTCATCGGCGGTATCGAGGCGCAGACCGGTCGCAAACTCGGCCTGGCTGCGTTGAGCGGGGTGGCCGAGGACCTGACCATCATCGGTGCCCCGGGCTTTACTGCCAGCAAGGCGGTGGCGAGCGAATTCGCTTCGTTCGGCAAGCGCATCAAGGCGCGGGTGGTGCTCGATGGCAAGGACGCATCGGTCGCCGACCAGGTGACCTACAGCCAGGAGCTGGGCGGCGCGGAGCTGGGCTTCGACCGTTGCCTGGTGGTGCACAACATGCCGGCGGTGTACTCCAAGGCCGCGAAGAAGAACGTCTTCCTGGCCCCTTCGAGCCTGGCCATCGCCGCGCTCGCGAAGGTCAAGCAATGGGAGAGCCCAGGCAACCAGGTGACCTACGCCGAAGACGTTTCGCGCACTGTGGAATACAACATCCTCGACACCTCCACCGAAGGCGACCTGCTCAACCGCTACGGCGTCAGCTACTACGCCCGGACCATCCTCGGTGGTTTCTCGCTGCTGGGTAACCGCTCCATCACTGGCAAGTTCATCAGCTACGTCGGCCTGGAAGATGCCATCAGCCGCAAGCTGGTCAAGGCCGGCCAGAAGGCCATGGCGAAGAATTTGACCAAGTCCTTCATGGACCAGGAGGTCAAGCGCATCAACGACTGGCTGCAAACCCTGGTGGCCGACGAAACCATCCCGGGCGGCAGCGTGTACCTGCATCCGGAATTGAACAGCGTCGAGAAGTACAAGAACGGCACCTGGTACGTGGTGATCGACTACGGCCGCTACGCGCCAAACGAACACATGATTTATCAACTCAATGCCCGTGATGAAATCATCGAGCAGTTCCTGGAGGACGTTCTCTAATGTTTACCAACCGCGTAAGACAGGCCATTGCGGCCACCCTGCAAGGCCTGCCGTTGTCGGCGACCGTGGAAGAGTTCACCCCGCCGAAGATCGAGTTCGACATGGAAGCCATGGCCGGCGGCCGCTTTATCGCCGAAGAAATGGCCAAGAGCGGCAAGGTCCTCGGTGCCTCGCTGATCCTGCAAGGTGCCGGGCCGCAAGTCATGCTCTCCCTGGGTGTGCAATTGGGCGACGACATCCTGCTGAACGTGCGTGAAGCGGGGCAAGACCAGGATGGCAATACCTGGTTCACCTATCACACCGTCGGCGGCAAGCTCAAATCCCTGAGCGAGGCGAAGTTGAAGATGGGTGATAAACCCACGACGACCCTGGAACTGTCCTGCCGCACCTACAACCGCCTGGAAAACGGCGTCCCGGTGATCGACATCGACGTGCGCACCCAGAAGTTCGTGCTCAACGGCGTCGACATCCTCGGTGATGCCCGCCGCGCGGTGTTGTTGCCTTAATCACCGCAGCATTCGCAATGACAGTCAGTTAAACGCAGTCCCTGTGGGAGCGGGCTTGCTCGCGAACGCGCCAGCACATCCAACATTAAAGTTGCCTGACCCACCGCTTTCGCGAGCAAGCCCGCTCCCACAGAGGAATTCGGTTCGCCAGAGACTTGCGATAACTGCCCCGTGTTGCGCCTTCCCAGTATTCACCAAGGAACTGATTCCATGTCCTGGACGCCTCCCGTTCACGTCTTGCTGTCGCCGATCACCGGTGACGACGAGACACTGATCGAGCAAATCCCCCTCAAACCGCTGTACTACGCTGCGCAAAAAGACGCCCTGGCCCGCGCTGGCGATGACGAAGACGACCAGTTCTTCGAGTTGGCCAAACTGGCCACCGGCCTGTCGGTCAAGGAACTCGACCAGCTCAAGCGTCCGGACTACGTGAGCATCGCGCAGTACGTCCATGAGATGTCGACCCGCCCGGCATCGCACTTTCTCGACCTGGCCGAGGGGCGCGCCCCAGTCGACCCCGACCAGGTGCAACTGCTGCAGCCGCTCGACGTGGCGGGGCGCAGCGTGACCTCGCTGACCCTGGAAATGCCGGTGCTGCGGGCCACCAAGGCGATGAAAAAACTGAAGACGGCCAAGGAACGCGCCGAGTTCATCACCGCCCATTGCACCGGCCTGATGATCCCCGACCTGGGCCTGCTGACCGTGCCTGACTGGACCCAGCTTCAGGTGCGCATCGACGATTTTTTAAACAAACCGGCGGACTTCTTTCGGAGCGCGACATCGAAGTGATCCTCGATGTGGTGCCGCTCATTTACTCGGTAAGTGAGGCGGAAATCCTGGAGTGGGACGCCGGCAAGGCATTGCGCCGTTACGACATTGCGATCACTCGCCTTGGCGTGAAACAGGAGTAGAGCGGGATGGCGGACGATAGATATTCGCTCAAGTACGCGGCTTTCGATGAGCGTGGGTTGGCGTTTGGCAACACCGGCCTGACCATGGCCGTCACGAGCGGCGTGCCCGCACCGGATTCGGCGGGACGGCTGTCCGCGCTCGATCTGGCGCTGGAGCGCGTCGGGCTCAAGCTCGGCCTGCTGACGACGGCCATTGAGTCATTGACCTTGAAGCTGTCGTCGCAACGACTGCTCACCCAGGCAGTAACGGCCGGTGCCAAGGGTGAACCGGCCAATGAGAAAAAAGAGACGGGCAGCCTCGAGCCGCCGGACCTGCTCAAACCGGCGATGGCCATGGATCTGGCTTTGGCCGACCTGAAACAGGCAGGCAAATTCACCCCAGGCCAGGCCCGGGAGATGGCCCAGGGTACCCAGCAGATTGCCAGCGCGCCGTTGGTTGCGGCCGGGGCGACCAAGACGGTCGATCTGGTAAAAATTGAAACCCTGGCTGCCCAGGCCGGCGTCGGCAGTCAGTTGCCCAATGCCTCGGATCGGCAGTTTGAATTGCTGCGCTTTGCCAGCGACGCTGGTGTGGTCTCGTCGGCGTTCAGGGTGCCGGCCATGGAGGTCGCCGAGATGATGCTCGGCTGGCGCACCACCCTGGCGCTCAACGGTGCCCAGGCCTTCGACCTGGCAGACGCCATCAACCACCTGGGCAAATTGCCCGGAGGGGCCAAACCGGCCGAGATCGGCGCCGTTCTGCAACGTGACGATGCGGCGGCTGCGACGGCGGCCGGTTTGTCCCCCGCCCAGGCCGCGGCATTGACGGCTGCGCTACTGAGAACCGGTACGCGAGCGGATGACGCCGCAGGAGCGCTGGGGAGCTTCACCCTAGCCCTGAGCAAGGGCGAGCAGGCCTCCGCGACCGAGCAAGCGGCCTGGAAGCAACTGGGGCTGGATCCCAAAGAGGTGGCGAGCGGCTTGCGTGACAAGGACGCTGCGCCGGGGACAGTGATGTCGGTGCTGGCGGCCTTGGACGCGCAGCCGGCCGAAAAACGCTCGACCCTGGCCTCTTCGCTGTTTGGAGCTGGGGATGCAGCGGTGCTGCGCATGTCGCAGAAACTCGACGATGTGAACACCGCATTTTGGCAGGTGAAGGATCCAGGCCAATACGCTACTTCACAGTTGGGCAACAACGGCTCGGTGCGGCAGGACGCATTGGCACTGTCGAACACCCGGCAGGGCCAACTCAACGTCCTCAACGCCCGCAGCGAGCGTTTGTCGGTGGCCACGGGGAATGCCTTGATGCCCTCGGCGGATACCGCCTTCCAGTGGCTGGGGTCGTTGGCCGATGGCATGAGTGAGTTGGCTGAGTCCTCACCTAAAGCCGCTGCGGCCATTGTGTTGATTGGCGCAGCGATCAAACCGCTGCTGGGCGTGCTGCTCAAAGCCGTAGGGGATGAGATGTCCAATCAGGTGGCCAAGTGGGTGTTGGGGCGGGCCGCTCCGCACCTTCCCGGCCGATTGGGGGAAGTGATCTCCGAAGATTTCAGAAATCCTCGTGGGGACAAGCTGGATGCACGCAATGCCAGCCAGCGTCCCGAATCCACGAGCAGGACGAAAATACGCGTCAGTACACGAGGCTCACTGGGAGGCGCAGGGCGTTTTTCACTCGGACCAACGGCCTCATTACGCTCGATGACCCGCAGGGCGCCCGGCCCATTAAAAGTAGTCGGTGCCGTCGCTGACGTGGCCGAGGGTGTACTTACCGGCGACAAACGAATGATGGGCGCAGGCCTGGGCGCTGCGGGTGGCGGCTGGGCAGGCGCTGCTGCGGGGTCTGCGGCCGGTGCCGCTTTGGGCAGTGTCGTTCCGGTCATCGGCACTGCCATTGGTGGTCTGGTGGGCGGATTGCTGGGCGGCTGGCTGGGGAGCGATGCCGGCGCGACCCTGGGTGAAAAACTCGTCGCCCCCACCGACAGACTCGCCGCTCCAGAGCAGATTAGCAAAGACTTGACCAGCTCCCAGGCAACCACACAACAGAACACCCTGACTGCAAACATCTACATCAACGGCCAGGACCAGGCCAGCGCCAGCCAGTTGGCCAATCTGGTCGTACAGCAGATCACGGCCCAATTCGGACTTACCACAATGCCCAACTCACTGGCCATGCGCAGTGACGCGGCCCTGACTGACGGAGTGACGTGATGCGTCAGCAAATGGCACTTGGCAGTTTCATTTTTGGCCTGTCGAGGAATTTTGCGTACCACAGCCTGGTACGCAGCTCGGACGGCGGCTGGAAGACCATCGACATCCTCACCAGCAAACCCAAGTCGAGCCAGGTCGGACAGGGCCTGCAGGGCCTGACCATCACGGGCAAGTCGATGTACGCCACGGCGATGGACCGGCTCGATGAACTGCGCGCCTTGCAGGCGTTGCGTGTCCCGGTGCCGTTGGTTGACGGCATTGGCCGCAACTGGGGGCTGTGGCAGATCAACAAGATCACCGAGACCCAGACCGAGGTCATTGATGACGGCACCGCGATGGTGGTCGGCTGGGCGATTGAATTGACGGAGTTCGCCAATGCGTAGGGTTCGAAGTATCGCCGGTGATTCGGTGAATCTGTTGCTGTATCGCGAGCTCGAGCGCTGTGACGATGCCGTCGAGCAAGCGCTGTGGACGCTCAACCCTGGGCTGGCGGAATGGGGCCCCGTACTGCCGGCGGGAGTATGGGTGGTCTTGCCTGAAGTGGACTTGAAGCCCGTGGCGCCCGCACCGGTATCGGCTTGGGATTAAGGAGGCAACATGTCACTGGGTTTCACACCAGCAGTGGAAATCTATGGAGCGAACGCGGTACTGCTCAACGAGCGATTGTTCAGCTGGACGCATGTCGACGCCGCGGGGATCGAGTCGGATCAGTTGACCCTCATCATCAGCCTGGAAGGACTCGAAGGGCTGCCCAGCCTGGGCGGAAAAATCGGTCTGCGGGTGGGTTACCTGGAGTCCGGCCTGGTGGACAAGGGCGAGTTCGTCATCACCCGACTCACGCCGACGCTGTTCCCCCTGCGTTTGACCGTGGTGGCCATGGCGGCGCCATTCAGTGCGGCGGATCAGAGTGGATTCAAGCAGCGCCGGTCCGTCAGCCATGGCCCGACGACATTGGGCGCGCTGTTTCGTGAGCTGACCTCCAGACACGGTTTTTCGCCGCGTGTGGCGCCGGACCTGTCACTGATAAAAATCGAGCACATCGACCAGTCCAACGAAACCGACATGGGGTTCCTGACACGCCTGGCTCACCGTTATGACGCCGTCGCCAAACCGATCAACGAGCTGTATGTGCTGGCTCGGCGCGGCCAGGCGAAATCGCTCTCGGGCAAGGTTCTGCCGCAGGTCCAACTGTCAGTGACGACGAACAATCGTCCTGGCGACCACGCCTTCATCTCCGCCATCCTGGATGACAATGCCCGGGCTAAATACGGAGGCTGCAAGACCCGTTGGTGGGACCCGGCGGCCGGCAAGGTGCAGGTGGAGGAAAGCGGCATCGCGCCGTTCAAGATCCTTCGCCAACACTTTCAGAGCGCAGAAGATGCCCGCGCCGCCGCTGAAGGCGAAGTACGCAGGCTGATGCGCGAAGCCCTCAAGGTGACCATCGAATGCCCAGGCCACCCGGGCCTATCCGCCGAAGGCATCGTCCTGCTGGACCCGACCTGGCCGGCCTTCATGCGCGGGCGCTGGTCGATCGACAAAGTCACTGCCACGGGCACCCGGGAAACAAGCTATCGCTGCAAGATCGAAGCAACCTGCCTCGACGCCAAGGCCTGACGGTTTGCCATGTGGGAGCGAGCCCTCAACCGCATCAAGGAGCACGCCGTGTCTATCTCTCAAGCGCAACTGCTGCGCATACTCCCGAACGCCGGCGCCAGCGCCGGCGTTTTTGCACCTGTCTTGAACACCGCCATGGGCCGCTACCAGATTATCGGTCGGAGTCGGGTCGCCGCATTCATCGCCCAGGTGGGTCATGAGTCCGGCCAACTGCGCTACGTGCGAGAGTTGGGTAACGAGATCTATCTGTCGAAGTATGATACCGGCCCGCTGGCCTTACGCCTGGGCAACACGCCGGCGGCCGATGGTGACGGTCAGCGGTACCGAGGCCGGGGTTTGATTCAGATTACCGGCCGAGCTAACTATCAGGCATGCGGTGAAGCCCTGGGATTGGATCTGATCAATGAGCCAATGTTGTTGGAGCTGCCGCAGTGGGCTGCTCAGTCGGCAGCTTGGTTCTGGTCGATCCATGGACTCAATGCCTTGGCTGACGCAGGGCAGTTCGACAGAATTACACGGCGGATCAACGGTGGTCAGAATGGTGCGGCTGATCGCTGGGTCCTCTATACGCGGGCGTTACAGGTGTTGTCATGAGCCCGGGCGTGCTGAGGTTCATCCCCTTTTTTATGCTGGCGCTGGTGTTGGCGGCGGTGGGCGTGACATGGAAAATCCAGGACTGGCGCTATGGCGGGGTTCTGGCAGACCAGGCCAGGTTGCAGGCCGATACCCTGAATCAATTGAACTTGGCCGCAGCTGCTTTGCAACAACATGAAACCGACAGACGCCAGGCCCTTGAGCAGCAACTGTCGGCCAGCGAACAAACCCACTACCGAGCCTTGAGCGATGCCCAACGTGACCAGGATCGCCTGCGCGATCGCCTTGCTACTGCCGATGTCCGGCTGTCAGTCCTCCTCGACGCCAGCGATGCCCCCGGCGGCTGTGCGCTGCCTGCCGCCGCCGGCGCCAGCGGCATGGATCATGGCGCCCCACGCGCCCGACTTGACCCGGCGCATGCTCAACGAATTATCGCCATCACCGATGCCGGCGACCGCGGATTGATCGCCCTGCAGGCTTGCCAGGCCTACGTCAGGGCCCTGGGTCGGTAATCCGGCGAGCCTTGCAAGCGTCGACCGCTCGTGTACGGTAGGCCTTCATCGCGTCGAATCTGGAGAGCACCGTGGACGACATTACCGAACTGGCCGCTGAATTGGGTCGGCGCTTGCAGTTGCTCAATGCCCATGTCACCACCGCCGAGTCCTGTACCGGGGGCGGGATTGCCGAGGCGATCACGCGGATCCCGGGGAGTTCGGCCTGGTTCGAGGCCGGTTACGTGACTTATTCCAATCGCCAGAAGACCCAGCAACTGAATGTGCCCAGCGGCTTGTTCGAGACGGTGGGGGCGGTCAGCCGCGAGGTGGTCGAGGCCATGGCCCAGGGCGCCCAGCAAAAAAGCCTGGCGCGGTTCGCCGTGGCGGTCAGCGGCGTGGCCGGGCCCGACGGGGGCTCGCCGCACAAACCGGTGGGCACCGTATGGCTGGCCTGGGGCGTTGGCGCGACGGTGACCAGTGAGCAGCGCTTTTTCCCGGGCAACCGGGATGAGGTCCGCCGACAAACGGTGAAGGCCGCGCTAGAGGGGCTGCTGCAGCATGCCTCGGTAGAAATCTCAAATCAGGGGTAGGCGATCTTCAATCCCTGTGGAATAATACTGGCTACTTATACAGGTGTTGGCCGCCAGGCCTTATTGATTACGTGAGGACTTTAATGGACGACAACAAGAAGAAAGCCTTGGCTGCGGCCTTGGGTCAGATCGAACGTCAATTCGGCAAGGGTGCCGTAATGCGTATGGGCGATCAAGACCGTCAGGCTATTCCTTCCATCTCCACCGGCTCCCTGGGCCTGGACATTGCGCTGGGCATCGGCGGCCTGCCAAAAGGCCGGATCGTTGAAATCTACGGCCCTGAGTCGTCCGGTAAAACCACGCTGACCCTGTCCGTGATCGCCCAGGCCCAGAAGGCCGGCGCGACCTGCGCCTTCGTCGACGCCGAACACGCCCTGGACCCGGAATACGCCGGCAAGCTGGGCGTCAACGTCGACGACCTGCTGGTTTCCCAGCCGGACACCGGCGAACAGGCCCTGGAAATCACCGACATGCTGGTGCGTTCCAACGCGGTTGACGTGATCATCGTCGACTCCGTGGCCGCCCTGGTGCCAAAAGCTGAAATCGAAGGTGAAATGGGCGACATGCACGTGGGCCTCCAGGCTCGCCTGATGTCCCAGGCCCTGCGCAAGATCACCGGTAACATCAAGAACGCCAACTGCCTGGTGATCTTCATCAACCAGATCCGCATGAAGATCGGCGTGATGTTCGGCAGCCCGGAAACCACGACCGGCGGTAACGCGCTGAAGTTCTACGCCTCGGTTCGCCTGGACATCCGTCGTACTGGCGCGGTGAAAGAAGGCGACGAAGTGGTCGGCAGCGAAACCCGCGTCAAGGTTGTGAAGAACAAGGTGGCTTCGCCGTTCCGTCAGGCCGAGTTCCAGATCCTCTACGGCAAGGGCATCTACCTCAATGGCGAAATGATCGACCTGGGTGTATTGCACGGTTTCGTCGAGAAGTCCGGCGCCTGGTATGCCTACAACGGCACCAAGATCGGTCAGGGCAAGGCCAACTCGGCCAAGTTCCTGGCGGACAACCCGGAAGTCGCTGCGGCCCTCGAGAAGCAACTGCGCGACAAGCTGCTGAGCCCGGTTGCCGACGTCAAGGCACTGGCCAGCCGCGAGACCGCTGACGACATGGCTGACGCTGACATCTGATCGATTCGATGACCGTCGTACTCGATACCCTCGTCGCGGTGCGGCGAACGGCGATGGATCTGCTTGCCAGGCGCGAGCACGGGCGGGTCGAGCTGACGCGCAAGCTGCGTCAGCGCGGTGCGCCCGATGAGTTGATCGACACGGCCCTCGACCGTTTGACCGAGGAAGGCCTGCTGTCGGAAGCCCGCTACCTTGAAAGCTTTGTCTCGTATCGCGCCCGCTCCGGTTACGGTCCGTTGCGAATTCGCGAAGAGTTGGGGCAACGAGGTTTGCAACGCGCGGATATCGAGCTCGCCCTGCGCGAAAGCGGTATCGATTGGCAAGAGCAATTGACGGACACCTGGCGCCGCAAGTTTTCCGGGCATTTGCCCGTCGATGCACGGGAACGCGCCAAGCAAGGGCGATTCCTGGCGTATCGGGGGTATTCCATGGAAATGATCAACCGTTTGTTCAGCGGTCGCGGTCTGGATGATTGAACAAAAAGGCCCGCTATTTCGATAGCGGGCCTTTTTTTATGGTCTCAAGTCGCCTTGATCGGCTCCCATGTAAAGGGGTGGTCCTTCTGGGTGGGTTCGGCCCAGTTCTCTGCCAGGTTGATGTAGTCCACCAGTTCCCTCAAGCGACCGTGATCGCGGGCGTTGAAGGTAAAGGCCAGTCGCGTCAGATGGCTGAAGCGGGCCTCATCGTGTTCTTCGTCGCTGTAGTCATGCTGATGAAAGCAGTCATTGAGACACAGGTCGGCGAAGGCCACCTGCATCTGTTGAAGTGCCTGTTCGCTGAGCTTGTGGTTCATGCGAATCACGAACTGGTGCTTGAGCCAGCGGCTGGAGTGGAAGTTGCGATAGAACTGGTTGATCTCCTCCACGGCGTCTTCGGCGTTGTACACCAGGCGCATCAGTTTCATGTCCGTGGGCAGGATGTAGCGGTTCTCCTCCAGTTGGTCACGGATGAAGTCCAGGGCGCCTTGCCAGAACTTGCCGCCCGGCATGTCCAGCAGGACTACCGGCACCAGCGGGCTCTTGCCGGTCTGCACCAGCGTCAATACCTCAAGGGCTTCATCCAGCGTGCCGAAGCCGCCCGGGCAGAGCACCAGGGCGTCGGCTTCCTTGACGAAGAACAGTTTGCGGGTGAAGAAAAAGTGGAACGGCAGCAGGTTCGGCGTGCCCTCGACGGTCGGGTTGGCGTGCTGTTCGAAAGGCAGGGTGATGTTGAATCCCAGGCTGTGGTCGCGTCCTGCGCCTTCATGGGCCGCCGCCATGATGCCGCCGCCGGCACCGGTGATGACCATCATGTCCGAGCGCGCCAGCGCCATCCCGAGTTCCCGGGCCTGGCCGTACAGGGGATGCTCGATCGGCGTCCGGGCCGAGCCGAAGACGGTCACCTTGCGCCGTCCCTTGAACTGTTCGAGCGTGCGGAAGGCATGTTCCAGTTCCCGCAGTGCCTGGAGGGTGATCTTGGCATTCCAGCGGTTGTGATCTTCCTGGGCCATACGCAGTACGGTCAGGATCATGTCGCGATAGATGGGAAGGTTCGGGCTGTTGGGTGAGACCAGGTTGAGTTGTTCTTCAACCTTGTGGATGAGGTCGTGGCCGTGGTTCTCAAAATGACGACTGAGCAGGTCATTCGGTTTATAAGGCATTCAACTTCTCCTTCTTGGCAGGACGAATCCAGATCCTCGCCCCGATCGTTGCTGTCTTGATCATGGCGCTCAAAAGTGACAGTTGGCAACCGCTGGATACAGGCGTGGATGCGCCGCGCCGCTCGTCAGATGTCCAGCCAGGTGTACAGGGCTCTGATTTACTGGATATCAAGCGTGCCCATGCAAGCAGATGCCCAAGGCTGGGTGCCACGCGGTGGATTGAGGACGGATCGTGCAGGGAGGCGTGAAAGATGAGGGTGACACTGGAACTCGACAGGCAGTTGTACCTGATGCTGCTGGAGTCGGCCCAGGCCAATCGAGTGAGCCTGGAGGAAGAGTGCTGCCGCCGGTTGGAAGGGCGGGCCTGGCGCTCGCGCTACCTGCAGGCGCTGGTGGAGGAATTGCGCGCCGATGATGAGCAGCGGCGCGACAGTGGCCTGTGTGGTTGATGCCTACAGGCCACGGGGCCGGCAGGGTTACTTCTTCGGCTTGGTCGCTTTCGGGCAATCCGATTCCTGGAAGCGTTCCGTGGCGACCGGGCGGTTGGTCTTGACCTCGGTAAACTCGTAACGCATCGTCGCGCCCTTGGCCATCAGCTTGCGGAAACCCGGGTTGGTGCACACCGTGGAACCCAGCTGGAAATACACGGCCTTGGGGTCTGCACGCATTTTCTGCGCGTGGCTGCTCTGCACACTGAGGTGGTTGATCAGCTCGGTGCCTTCGACGGTATAGCCCTGGTCGAGAATATCTTCGTTGATCGCCCGCGGCGTACCGATGCTGCTTTCCTTGGCAACGTTCTGCAACATCTTGTTCAGTTCGAGTTCTTTCAGCGAAGCAGCCTGAGCGCTGAAGGACGTCGCCAGCAGAACGGCAACGGTAGGGACGATAAGGCGCAGCATGAAACTCTCCTGGTTCAGTGACGGTTTGTTCGACCGATCACATGACTGTGCGTTCAGTGGCCGGGAATTATAGGGGAGCTAGGGTGGACGGTACAGGCTTGCGCGCTCTGGTAGACTGCCGGCCTTTATTGCCCTGCCGAGTGTTGTTCGTGTCCAGTTCCCTTGTACGTCGGTGTCGCCCCCGATGAAACATGCCCCCAACGCCGTCGCCCGCCTGCGCGACCAGCGCATCGATGAAGGCATCAAGCCGCTTCAGGCCCGTGGCTGGCGGGCTCCCCGTTGCAGCGCCTGCCGAGTGATCGAGAGCCACTGCCTGTGTGCCTGGCGACCGAGTGTCGAGACCCGTTCCGGGATCTGCCTGATCATGACCAACAAGGAAGTGTTCAAGCCAAGCAACACCGGCTGGCTGATTGCCGACGTGGTGCGCGACAATCACGCGTTCATCTGGTCGCGCACCGATGTCGATGCGCAGCTGCTGGCGCTGTTGAACGACCCCCAGTGGCAACCGTACCTGGTGTTTCCGGGCGAGTACGTCGAGCCTTCCCGGGTGACCCACACGGTTGACCTTGATCAGGCCAGGCGCCCGTTGTTCATCCTGCTGGATGCCACCTGGACAGAAGCGCGGAAGATTTTTCGCAAGAGCCCGTACTTCGACCGGCTGCCGATCCTCAGCCTGCTGCCCGACCGGTTGTCGCGCTACCGCTTGCGCCGTTCGACCCGCAGCGAGCACCTGTGCACCGCCGAGGTCGCGGCGTTGTGCCTGGAACTGGCAGGAGACAGCGATGCCGCGTCGGCCCTCGACGCTTATTTCGACGTGTTCAGCCAGCACTACCTGGGTGCCAAGCGCCAGCAGGCGGTGAATATCTCGACCCCGGCCCACGCCGAGTTGCAGCCCTTCATCCACACTGCACCTGCTGTGTTGGCGCAATAGTGGCCCATACTGGACGCAGGGGCAGCCGTGCTGCTTGACCACCCCGGCTTCGCTGGGCATGCTTGGCGCCGACCCGGGTGCGGCCAACGGCTAAGATGCTGTGTTTGGCGCTAAATGTGCCCCTGTGGACTTGAGTTGTTTTGGCAGGGCGCGAATGCATCGGCCCGCCATTAAAAACAGGATCATTGAAAAAATGGCCACATACGAAATCCTGATTGCCGACGACCACCCGCTCTTTCGCAGCGCGTTGCGTCAGGCAGTGACCCTGGGCCTCGGCCCGGATGTCCGGTTGACGGAGGTGGCCAGTATCGCGGAGCTGGAAGCCCGGCTGACTGAAAAGGCCGACTGGGATCTCGTCCTGCTGGACCTGAACATGCCAGGTGCCTATGGTTTTTCAGGCCTGGTGCTGTTGCGCGGCCAATACCCGCAGATTCCCGTGGTGATGGTTTCGGCCCAGGAAGAAGCTTCGGTGATGGTCAAGGCGCGCGAATTCGGGGCCAGTGGGTTCATTCCCAAGTCCAGTTCCCTGGAGATGATCCAGAAGGCCGTGAAGGCCGTGCTCGATGGCGATGTGTCCTGGCCACCGCAGGCTTTCGAAGCGGTGAGCGTCTCCGAAGAAGCCAAGGCCGCCAGCGAGGGCCTGGCCAGCCTCACGCCACAACAGTTCCGGGTTTTGACCATGGTGTGCGAGGGGCTGCTGAACAAGCAGATCGCCTATGAGCTGAACGTGTCGGAGGCCACCATCAAGGCCCACGTCACGGCGATTTTTCGCAAGCTGAACGTGCGCACCCGGACCCAGGCGGCCTTGCTGTTGCAACAACTTGAGTCAATTTCGCCGCAGGCTTGAAGGACGGCTTCACGCTTTTTTGACCGGACTTGAATTAGCTTCTCCACTCCTTTTCGATCAGTGCCTACTCTATGTCACCTTTTAAAGGCCAAACCGGCCTGAAACGCATCCTCAACGCCTCCGGCTATTCCCTGGACGGGCTGCGCGCCGCGTTTGTCGGTGAAGCGGCTTTCCGTCAGTTGGTGCTGCTCAATGTCGTGCTGATCCCGTTGTCGTTCTTCCTGAACGTCAGCCGGGTCGAGCAGGCGCTGTTGATCGCGGTCTGCCTGTTGGCATTGATCGTGGAACTGCTCAACTCGGCAGTGGAAGCGGCGATCGACCGCATTTCCCTGGAACTGCACCCCTTGTCGAAAAACGCCAAGGACATGGGCAGCGCTGCCCAGCTCGTCGCCCTGACGATGATCGCCCTGGTGTGGGGCGTGATCCTGCTTTAACCCTTCAGGCAATGGCTGGCAGCACGATCTCGTCGCTGCGCTGGACCCCGGCGGTGAAGGCTCGGCACAGCTCCAGGAATTCACGCATGGCCGAGGTCTGGTACTTCTGCTTGTGCCAGATGAAGTAGAACTGCCTCGCCAGGTCCATGTCCGGGGTTTCCACGGCCACCAGGCTGCCACGGCGGAAGGCGTCGCGCAGGGCCAGGCGAGAAATGCAGCCGATGCCCAGGCCCGACTCCACGGCGCGCTTGATCGCCTCGGTGTGTTCCAGTTCCAGGCGAATGTTCAGCGCGCTGCGATGATGACGCATGGCCTGGTCGAAGGTCAGCCGCGTGCCCGACCCCTGTTCGCGCAATATCCACGCTTCGTGGGTCAGCTCCTCCATGCTTGCCTGGCCGCGTTTGGCCAGTGGGTGCTGCGGTGCGCAGAACACCACCAGTTCATCTTCGACCCAGCTCTGCACCTCGATGTCCGGGTGGTTGCAATCGCCTTCGATTAGACCCAGATCAATTTCATAATGGGCCACTTGGTGCACGATATTGGCAGTGTTCTGCACATGCAGCTTCACCTGGCTTTCCGGATGACGCTGCATGAAGCCGCCGATCAGCAGGGTCGCCAGGTAATTGCCGATGGTCAGGGTCGCGCCGACCGCCAAAGAACCGAAACCGGACTTGCCGTTGAGCAGGTCTTCGATCTCCTTGGCCTGGTCCAGCAGCGCTACGGCCTGGGGCAGCAGTTGTTTGCCGAGGGCGTTGAGGCTCAGGCGCTTGCCGGCACGGTCGAACAGTTGGCAGCTCGATTGCCGCTCCAGTTCGGTGATGGAAGTGCTGGCCGCCGATTGCGACAGGTTGAGCAGGCCCGCAGCGCGAGACACGCTCTCTTGCTGGGCGACGGCGACGAAGACTTGAAGTTGACGTAGAGTAAATCGCATATCTATATAACCGATAACCCTTATCTTAATAATTCAGTTAACAGATATTGTCGTCGCCATTAGAATGCGATGCAATTGCGCACCTTGACGACGCAGGCAACATTCCCAGGAGTCCCCGTACATGAGCAACATGAACCACGAGCGTGTCCTCAGTGTTCATCACTGGAACGACACACTGTTCAGCTTCAAGTGCACCCGCGATCCGGGCCTGCGCTTCGAGAACGGTCAGTTCGTGATGATCGGCCTGCAGCAGCCCAACGGCCGCCCGCTTATGCGCGCTTACTCGATCGCCAGCCCGAACTGGGAAGAGCATCTCGAATTCTTCAGCATCAAGGTTCCCGACGGTCCGCTGACTTCCCAGTTGCAGCACCTGAAGGAAGGCGACGAGATCATCATCAGCAAGAAACCCACCGGCACCCTGGTGCTGGACGACCTCAAGCCTGGCAAGCATCTGTACCTGCTCAGCACCGGCACCGGCCTGGCGCCGTTCATGAGCGTCATCCAGGATCCGGAAACCTACGAGCGTTTCGAAAAGGTGATCCTGTGCCACGGCGTTCGCTACGTCAATGAAGTCGCCTACCGCGAATTCATCACCGAGCACTTGCCGCAGAACGAGTTCTTCGGCGAAGCGCTGCGCGAGAAGTTGATCTACTACCCGACCGTGACCCGCGAGCCGTTCGAGAACGAAGGCCGCCTGACCGACCTGATGCGCAGCGGCAAGCTGTTCCGCGACATCGGCCTGCCGCCGATCAACCCGCAGGACGACCGCGCCATGCTGTGCGGCAGCCCGAGCATGCTCGACGAGACCAGCGAAGTGCTCAACAGCTTCGGCCTGACCGTTTCGCCGCGTATGCGCGAGCCGGGTGATTACCTGATCGAGCGGGCGTTTGTAGAGAAGTAAGCTTGCGCTGAGCGACTTGCAGGGGGGCGTCAGCCAACATAGCCATTGGCTGTTAGCCCGCCTTCGCGAGCAAGCCCCGCTCCCACATTGATTTGCTTTGAACACAGATTCGGCGTTCACCAGAGATCCAGTGTGGGAGCGGGCTTGCCCGCGAAGCAGGCACCTCGGTTCAGCGTTGTCCCATGAAAAAGCCCGCGCCGCCTGATGAAGGCCGCGCGGGCTTTTTCGTTTCTGGTGTTTACGGTTTCGCCGGAACCACTTCCAACACCCGAATCAACCCCGCCTGCGGGTAATGCCAACGAACGTCCAGGTCCCAGAATTGCGCGCCATATTCCCGTTCGGCGGTAGGCATCTGGTACGCCGGGCGCGGGTCTTGGGCCAGGCACTGCTCAATCAGCTCCACCAGGGGCTCTCCCAGACGCGTGGCGTGCTCGTGGGCTTGAAGCAGGGCAGTGTCCGCCCACCGCACTGGAATCAATTCCGGCGCCGCACTGGCGATGCCGTTGGACGCGGAGTCGATAATGTCGGCATAGGGCACGTAGGGCTTGATGTCCAGCACGGGAGTGCCGTCCAGCAGGTCGATGCCCGAGATCCACAGGCGTCCGGCTTCTACCCGTTCCAGCTTGACCACCGACTGGCCGATGCCGTTGGGGCGATGGGTCGCACGGGTGGCGAACACGCCCATGGACTTGTTGCCGCCCAGGCGCGGCGGGCGCACTTTCAATCGCGGCTTGTCTTCCAGGGCCTGGTGGAACAGGAACAGCAGCCAGACATGGCTGACCTGCTCCAGGCCCTGCACCGCATCCCCTTGGTCGAACGGCGCCACCAGTTCCAGCACGCCGCGTGCGGCGGGGGCCAACTGCGGTTGCCGGGGGATGGCGAACTTCTCCTTGAAACAGGAGCGGACGAAGCCGATGGGAGAAACGTTATAGGTCATTGCAGCCTCAAGCTTCAAGTTCCAAGCTGCAAGTGAAAAGCTTGCCGCTCGAAGCTTGGAACTGTTGTTTAAGCTCTGACGCGCAGCGTCAGGCCCTTGAGGAAGTTGCGCAGCAACTGGTCGCCACACGGGCGGTAGTTGGTGTGGCCGAACTTGCGGAACAGCGCGCTCAGTTCCGGCTTGGAAACCGGGAAGTCGGCCGCCTTGAGGATGGCGTGCATGTCGTCTTCCTTCAGCTCGAAGGCCACTCGCAGCTTCTTGAGGATGATGTTGTTGGTCACCGGCACTTCGATCGGTTGCGGTGGACGGCTTTCGTCCTTGCCACGCTTGAAGATCACCAGGCCATCGAGAAAGTGCGCCATGACCTCGTCAGGGCAGAACACGAAGCCTTCTTCCTCGTCTTTCTTGAGGTAGCCGGCCAGGTCCGCCAGGGCCACTTCCAGGCCGCCGAGCTTGATGATCTCGATGACTTTCTTGTCGCTGATGTCGAGCATGTAGCGCACGCTGCGCAGTACGTCGTTGTGAATCATGTGTGCAATCCTGATCAATCGGCAGTGGGCGCCCGGCTCGGTGCGGCGCCGTAGAATTAGAACTTTTCTTTTGCGGACAGGTAACGCCACTGGCCCAGCGGCACCTTGCCGATGGACACGCCGCCGATGCGAATGCGGCGAATGGCGACCACCTTGAGGCCGACGGCCTGGCAGAGCAGCGCGATCACGCCCGGTTGCGGGTTCTTCATGGCGAAGCGCAGGCGGTTTTCGTTCTGCCAACTGGCCTTGACCGCCGGCAACTCCTTGCCCTTGTAGGTCAAGCCGTGGTTCAGGCGGTTGAGGCCGTGGGCGACCATTTCGCCTTCGACTTCCACCACGTATTCCTGTTCGATCTTGGCGGCATCGGCGGTGAGCTTGCGCAGGACTTTCCAGTCCTGGGTGAACACCAGCAGGCCGCTGGCATTGGCTTGCAGGTCGGCGCTGGCGCTCAGGCGCAGGAAGTGACCCTTGAGCGGCCGCTTGCCGAAGCGATGTTCTTCGCTCAGGGTCTGCGGCCCCAGGGATGCCATGGCGGTGTCGACGTCCTGGCCGGCGGGAACGTTCAACAGCAGGGTGACCGGCTCCGGCGCGGTGGCCTTGGCCTCGGGGTCCAGTGCGACCTTTTCGGTGGTGACCTTGAACTGCGGTTCATCGATCACTTCACCGTCCACGGTGACCCAGCCGCCCTCGATGAACAGCTCAGCCTCGCGACGAGAACAGCCGACGAGTTCGATGAGGCGTTTGGAGAGACGAATCGGGTCAGTCATGACAGGGCCGTAACAAAAAGAGGGTGGGCATTGTACCTGCCTGGCGCCGGTTAATCGCGGGTCCATTTGCGCTGTGTGGCTTTTAGCCGCGCCGGGCCTTCAGGTCGGATTGCTTGTAGCGCATGTGCAGCAACGGGTAGGGCTGGTTCATGCCGTCCCGTTCCGAGCGGCCGATGACTTCGAAACCTTGCTTGAGATAGAAACCCAGGGCCTGGGGGTTTTGTTCGTTGACGTCCAGCTCGTCGGCGTTCAGGTGTTCCATGGCGTAGTGCAGCAGTTGCTTGCCCAGGCCTTGGCCGCGGTGCTGCGGGTCGATGAAGAGCATTTCGATCTTGCCGGCCGCCACGCCGGCGAAGCCGGTAATCCGTTGGCGGGTGTCCCGGGTGCAAATGAGCATCACCGCGTCCAGGTAGCGGGTGAGCACCAGGTTCTTGAGCAACTCGATGTAGCTGTCCGGCAGGAAGTCATGGGTCGCGCGCACCGATGCCTCCCATACCTGGGTCAGTTCCTGGTAATCGCTGGATTTCGGTGTATGGATGACCGAATGCTGCCGCATGCCCGCCTGTTCCTTGTGCTGGATGACCTGATGTTCTCCATACGATAGCCGTAAAAAAGCCCCGCATCTTGTCGCAAGGGCGGGGCTTTTCAATTTTTACCGGGTTTCAAAAAACTGTGGGAGCGGGCTTGCCCGCGAAGGCGGTGTGTCAGTCGACATGACGGTTGACTGATACGCCGCTTTCGCGAGCAAGCCCGCTCCCACAAGGTATTGCAGTGGCTCGATCAGTTGATCTGCTCAGCCCACAAGTCGTACTCATCGGCGTCGGTCACCTTGCACCAGACCTTGTCGCCTGGCTTGAGGTGGCTGCCGTTGTCGATGAAGACGTTGCCGTCGATTTCCGGGGCGTCGAAGAAGCAGCGGCCCACGGCACCCTGTTCGTCGACTTCATCCACCAGCACTTCGATTTCACGGCCGATGCGCATTTGCAGGCGGGCCGAGCTGATGGCCTGCTGGTGCGCCATGAAGCGCTCCCAGCGGTCCTGCTTGATGTCGTCCGGCACCACGTCCAGGTTCAGGTCGTTGGCGGGCGCGCCTTCGACCGGGGAGTACTGGAAGCAGCCGACGCGGTCGAGCTGGGCTTCGGTCAGCCAATCCAGCAGGTACTGGAAGTCTTCTTCGGTTTCGCCGGGGAAGCCGACGATGAACGTGGAGCGGATGATCAGGTCTGGGCAGATTTCCCGCCAGTTCTTGATCCGGGCCAGGGTCTTGTCTTCGAACGCCGGGCGTTTCATGGCCTTGAGCACTTTCGGGCTGGCGTGCTGGAACGGGATGTCCAGGTACGGCAGGATCTTGCCGGCGGCCATCAGCGGGATCAGTTCGTCGACGTGCGGGTACGGGTAGACGTAATGCAGGCGAACCCAGACGCCGAGGGTGCTGAGGGCCTCGCACAGTTCGGTCATGCGGGTTTTCACCGGCGCGCCGTTCCAGAACCCGGTGCGGTACTTCACGTCGACGCCGTAGGCGCTGGTGTCCTGGGAAATCACCAGCAGTTCCTTGACGCCGGCCTTGACCAGGCGCTGGGCTTCATCGAGCACGTCGCCCACCGGGCGGCTCACCAGCTTGCCGCGCATCGACGGGATGATGCAGAAGCTGCAGCTGTGGTTGCAGCCTTCGGAAATCTTCAGGTAGGCATAGTGGCGCGGGGTCAGCTTGATGCCTTGCGGCGGCACCAGGTCGATCAGCGGGTTGTGGTCCTGTTTCGGGGGCACCACCTCGTGCACGGCGTTGACCACCTGCTCGTACTGCTGCGGGCCGGTCACCGCCAGCACGCTGGGGTGCACCTCGCGGATGTTGCCTTCTTCCACGCCCATGCAGCCGGTGACGATGACCTTGCCGTTTTCCTTGATGGCTTCGCCGATCACTTCCAGGGACTCGGCCTTGGCCGAATCGATGAAGCCACAAGTGTTGACCACTACCACGTCGGCGTCCTGGTACGTGGACACGACGTCATAGCCTTCCATGCGCAGCTGGGTCAGGATGCGCTCGGAGTCGACCAGAGCCTTCGGGCAACCCAGGGAAACGAAGCCAACCTTCGGGTTGGCTGGCGCGGTAGTGGTGGACATGTCTAACCTCGGTGTAGGGGGATCGTCTCTTGCCGAGACAGGACGCCTGACGCGCCTCTGATCAAAAAGTGCGCAATTCTAGCGGTGGACGAGGCCGTTGACCAGCTTTATACCGGGAAAAACGACGAGTGCTGCGCTATGCTTCGCGCCTTTACGCTTTACCGGTTTTTACAGTCAACAAAACACCTGTTACGAGATGTTAAACAGTGCATGCTGCGTCAGGTAGCAGAGTGCTTTCGTTCAAGCAGACAGGTCTGGGAATCAGGAGTGTTGGATGGGTCATGCAAGTAGTCAGGCGGCGGGTGCCGAGCATTCGGCAGCGAAGCCGCTGAGCATGCTGGTGGCGGCGGTCGGAGTGGTTTATGGCGACATCGGCACAAGTCCCTTGTACACCCTCAAAGAAGTGTTTTCCGGCGGCTACGGCGTGGCGGTCAACCATGACGGCGTGCTGGGCATCCTGTCGTTGATCTTCTGGTCGCTGATCTGGGTCGTGTCGATCAAGTACATGATGTTCGTTCTGCGGGCCGACAACCAGGGCGAGGGCGGGATCATGGCGCTCACTGCCCTGGCACGGCGGGCCGCAGCGGGGCGGGCGCGGTTGCGGACCTTTCTGGTGATCTGCGGCCTGATCGGCGCAGCGCTGTTCTACGGCGACAGCATGATCACCCCGGCGATCTCCGTGCTCTCGGCGATCGAAGGCCTTGGCCTGGCGTTCGAGGGCATCGACCACTGGGTGGTGCCGCTGTCGTTGGTGGTGCTGGTAGGGCTTTTCATTATCCAGCGTCACGGTACGGCGCGGATCGGCATCCTGTTCGGCCCGATCATGGTGACCTGGTTCCTGGTGCTCGGCGCCCTGGGGGTCTATGGCATCAGCCAGCACCCGGAAGTGCTGCAGGCGGTGAACCCGGCCTGGGCCGTGCGTTTCTTCCTCGTGCACCCCGGCATGGGCGTGGCAATCCTCGGTGCCGTGGTGCTGGCGCTGACCGGCGCCGAAGCGCTGTACGCCGACATGGGCCATTTCGGTCGCAAACCGATCGCACGCGCCTGGTTCATCCTGGTGCTGCCGGCGCTGGTGCTCAACTACTTCGGTCAGGGTGCATTGCTGCTGGGCGACCCGGAAGCGGCGCGCAACCCGTTCTACCTGTTGGCGCCAAGCTGGGCGTTGATCCCGTTGGTGGGCCTGTCGACCCTGGCCACGGTGATCGCTTCGCAAGCCGTGATTTCCGGGGCGTTTTCCCTGACGCGCCAGGCGATCCAGCTCGGCTACATCCCGCGCATGTACATCCAGCACACCTCCAGCGCCGAACAGGGCCAGATCTACATCGGCGCGGTGAACTGGTCGTTGATGGTGGGCGTGGTCCTGCTGGTGCTGGGCTTCGAATCCTCCGGTGCCTTGGCGTCGGCCTATGGCGTGGCAGTGACCGGCACCATGTTGATGACCACGATCCTGGTCTCGGCCGTGATGCTGCTGTTGTGGAAGTGGCCACCGCTGTTGGCGGTGCCGGTGTTGCTCGGTTTTCTCCTGGTGGACGGCCTGTATTTTGCCGCCAACGTGCCGAAGATCATCCAGGGCGGCGCCTTCCCGGTTGTTGCGGGTATTGCCCTGTTCGTGCTGATGACCACCTGGAAGCGCGGCAAGCAGTTGCTGGTGGAGCGTCTTGACGAAGGCGCGCTGCCGTTGCCGATCTTCATCAGCAGCATCCGCGTGCAGCCACCGCACCGTGTGCAGGGCACCGCCGTGTTCCTGACCGCGCGGTCCGACGCGGTGCCCCATGCGCTGTTGCACAACCTGCTGCATAACCAGGTGCTGCACGAGCAGGTGGTGTTGCTGACGGTGGTCTACGAAGACATTCCCCGGGTTCCGCCGCAACGGCGCTTCGAGGTCGATGCCTATGGTGAAGGGTTCTTCCGGGTCATCCTGCACTTTGGCTTCACCGACGAGCCGGATGTGCCGCTGGCGCTCAAGCTCTGCCATCTGGATGACCTGGACTTCAGCCCGATGCGCACCACCTACTTCCTCAGCCGCGAGACGGTCATCGCCTCCAAGCTCGAGGGCATGGCCCGCTGGCGCGAATTGCTGTTCGCCTTCTTGCTGAAGAATGCCAACGGCAACCTGCGCTTCTTCAACCTGCCGGTGAACCGGGTGATCGAGCTGGGGACGCAGGTCGAGATGTAGCTCCGATCCACAATAAGCCCCCGTTGTCTTGCGGCAGCGGGGGCTTTTTTGTGTGTGCCATGAGGCACCTGTGGCGAGGGAGCTTGCTCCCGTTGGCTCGCGCAGCGCCCCCCGCTTTTGCGATTGCTGCGCAATCGAGCGGGAGCAAGCTCCCTCGCCACGGTGGGTTTGCAGCGCCCATTAAAAAAAGCCCTTGCGGTCCTAAGACGGCAAGGGCTTTTTTGTCGGGCTCGATCAGCTCACTGCTCGGACGTCGTCGCGTTCTGGCGCTTGTTGATCTCGTCGATCAGGCGCTTGGCCAGGGCCGGGTAGTTCTCGTCGAAGTGATGGCCACCAGGCAGCTTGATGGCTTCGCCCACGGCGGTCTTGTCGGTGCAGCCACTTTCGTCGGCTTCTTCGCCACCGTAGATGCACACCACTTTCTCGGCCGGCAGCTTGGCCATTTCCGGGCCGGTGGCGGCTTCGGCGCCGGCGTTGCCAAGCCAGCCCTCGACCTCGATCTCGAAACTGCCGGTGCGGGCGAAGGCCAGCAGGATAATCGCATCGACACGCTGCTGCTCGGTGGCTGGCAGACGATTGTAGATCGCCGGCAGCACGTCGGCGCCAAAGGAATAGCCGGTGAGGATGAAACGCTTGGTGCCCCAGATCTGGCGGTAATGCTGCATCAGCTCGGTGAGGTCCACCGCGCTCTGCTCTGGGCTCTTGTGCTGCCAGTAGTAGCGCAGGGTGTCGATGCCGACCACCGGGTAGCCGATCTTGGCCATTTCATCGGCCACGTCGCGGTCCAGGTCGCGCCAGCCGCCGTCGCCGGAAAGGAACAGGGTCACGGTGTCCCGTGCCTGGCTGGCGGGCACTTCGACCACCGGGATGGCCAGGCCACCCTTGCCCTTGTCGGCACCGACCAGGATCTTGCGCAGTTCGTTGTTCAGCACTTGCGGCAGGCTGATGTCGTAGTCGCTGATGCTGGTTTCGGCATTCTTCTGGTCCCGTACGAAACCGGCACTGGTGTCGTCGGGGTTGTCGTTCCAGGCCACCAGCCAGTGACCGTGGGCCGCGCTTTTCGGCAGCAGGTGGGTGCAGCCGGGTTTTTCCAGGGCCAGGTCCACCGACACGGCCTTGACGTTGTCGTCCTTCTGCTCGGCCAGCCAGCGCCAGGCGAGCACGGCACCCGGGCCGATGCCGCTGACCAGCGTGGCCGGGCCTTGGAGCTCGCGCAGGCCCGCTTGCAAGGCACGCCCTTGCTGCATGCAGTCCTTGGGCAAGATCACCTGGACAATCTGGGCCGAGCCACTGCGGCTGAGGGTCGTCAGCTGGCTGTCGCTGAGCTTCTGGTCTTCGTTGACCGCCACCAGCACCTGGGCACGGGGCTTGGTGCCGGGGATGACTCGGGTCATCGCGGCGCCCTCGGCGGGCGTCAGTTGTTCCAGGGTGGGTTGTGGGGCAGGGCGGTTCCAGTACCAGTAACCGCCACCGAGAATCATCGCCAGCACCAGCAGGGCGGCCACTACGTATCGCCAGGAGCGTTGCATCATCAGCGTTTCACCAGTCCAGTCAGGCCGCCTGCAATCAGGGCGGCGGTATCGGCCAGGGCCACCAGCGGATCGAGTCCGGCGGGCACGGCCATGTAGCGAGGTTCCCAGTCAGGCTGGAATTTGTCTTTGAAGCGGCGCAGCCCCTGGAAGTTGTAGAGCTGCTCGCCACGGCGGAACACCATCGAGCCCAGGCGCTGGGTCAACGGCGCGCCACGACGCGGTTGCAGGCCCGACAGTGGGACCATGCCCAGGCTGAAACGGGCGAAATCATGGTTCTTATAGTGCTGGATCAGACCGACCATCATGAATTCCATGGTCAGTTTCGGGGCCTCGGGGTGAGCGCGCATCAGGTCGAGGCTGGCCAGTTCATGGCTGTGGGTTTCCAGCAGGTTGGCGAACGCCACCGGCCGGCCCTCGAAGCGAATCACCGCGATGCGGAAATGCTTGAGGTAGTCGTCGCTGAAACGACCCAGGGAGAAGCCCTTTTCGCGCACGTTCTTGCCGGTCAGCCAGGCATCGGAAATGACCTTGAGCTCATCCATCGGCGCCTGGCCCGGCTCGTGGATTTCCAGCGACAGGCCGTCGCGGCTGCCACGGTTCCAGGTGTAGCGCAGATCCTTCATCTCCTTGCCCTTGGCCTCGAGATCGAAGCGCTTGAGGTCGACCCGCGCCTCTTCACCGAGCTTGATCGCTGTCAGGCCGATGTCCATGTAGTAGGGCAGGTTCTCGGCACGCACCTGATAGAACACCGGGCGGGCGTGGTGGATGTCGCACAGGTCGCGAAACTGCCAGATCATCTCGGCCCGTTGCTGGGTGGGTCCGATCGGGTCATACAGCGCCACCAGGCTGCGGCCGCGGCGCGCGTACATCAGGAACGCCGCGTCGTTGGGGTGGAACAGCAGCGCCTTGTCGCCGGTCAGTGCCAGGCCGCCGTCGGGCTGTGACGAGGCCATGAGAATCGTCCTGGCGCGCTCCAGTTCTTCCGGGGTCGGCAAGTGGATCACCGGCCGTGCGGTGCGCAGCAGCCAGGTCAGGGACACCACCACCAGCAGCACCGCAGCCCCCAGCAGGGAGCGCAAACCGCGCGGGGCGTCGGCGTCGAGGGTGAATTGCCACCACAGTTGGTGGCTGTAGGGCACGTCCTGGTAGGCAAACAGCAGCAGCCAGATCGAGGCGCCGAGCACGCAGAGGCTGGCGATCAGGAACAGTGGGGAGAAGGGCAGCTCAGTCAGGCGACTGGGGCGATAGAACGAGCGCCGGAACACTGCCAGCAGGGCGGCGGTCAGGGTCAGCAACGTGGCTTCTTCCCAGTCGAACCCCTTGAGCAGCGAAAGCAGGGCACCCATCAGGAGCAACACGGTGGTCAGCATCCAGGCGGCGGACAGGCGCCGGCGCAGGCCTTGGGCGAGCAGCAGGCACAACACGCCCACCAGGCTGGCGCCAAAGTGCGAGGCATCCACCAGACGATGGGGGATCAGGAAGCCGATGTGCTCCAGCCGGGTGTCGATCTCCGGGGTCACGCCGGAAAACAGCAGTACCACCCCCGACAGGAACACCAGCACCGCCAGGATCGGCGCGGCGAAGCCCGAGGCGGCGCGTAACGTCTGGCGCGTCTGGAACAGCCGTTGTGCCTCGTTGACCAGCAGCAGGACGCACGCCACCAGCATCGGCAGCAACACGTAGATCAGGCGATAGAGCAGCAGGGCGGCGGCCAGCGGCGCGGCCCCCAGCTTGTCGGCGAACGCGGCCAGCAGGATGGCCTCGAACACGCCGACGCCACCTGGTACATGGCTGAGCACGCCGGCCGCCAGGGCCAGCAGGTACACCAGCAGGAACGCGCCGAACGGTGGCGCCTCGGGCAGCAACAGATACAGCACGGTGGCGGCCGCCGCGACATCCAGTGCGGTGATGACCAGTTGCAGGAAGGTCAGGCGGCGGCCCGGCAGGCGCAGGGTGCGGCGCCCGGCCTTGACCAGCAGGCTGTCGCGATGGGGCTGGTCTGGCAGGCGCCGACGATAGATGCCGATGGCCAGCACGCTGGTGAGCAGCAACACCGCCACGGAAATCGCGCCGAGCAGGGTGGCAGGCAGGCGCAGCGCGGCCGAGGCGGAGGGCAGGTCGCTGAGGGTGGCCAAGGCTGCCAGAGGCGGCAGTGCGCAACCCAGGGACAGGCTGGCGAACAGCGTCATGTGGGCGACGTCCGCTGCGCCCAGGCCATGGCGTGCGTACAGGCGGTAGCGAACCGAACCGCCCGACAACAACGACAGGCCAATCGCATTGCCGATGGCGAATGCGCTGAACCCGCCCAGGATCAGCGTCTGTGGAGGCAGCGTCACTCCCGCGTAGCGGCTCGCCGACCATTCGTAGCCCAGCAAAATGACGAAGCCGACCGCCGTGGCGGCGAAGGCTCCGAGCAGGGCCGGGCGAGGCACGTCCAGGATCGAGTCGTGCAACGCGTACAGATCGAGCTCGCTAAGCAAGTGGCGGCAGGCAATCAATGCAATCGCAAACAACAGCAGCGTGATGGCGAGACCGATAGGCTGACGGTACTGGCTGATCCGATCCAGCCAGCGCAATCGCTCGGCCTTGATCGGTTGTGTCGCGGTAACAGAGTCTTGCGGGTCAGACGAGTGGGCGCGCATCAATCACCTCTTGAGCTATGCGCGACAGGATGGGGGTATCCAGCCAAGTTACCAATCCCTGCGGCAGAAAATAATTACAAAAAATTTGTAATGTAGCCTTTTATAGCAGACACAAAAAAGGCCGCTCTTTCGAGCAGCCTTTCTTGATATTTGGTTGCGGGAGCCGGATTTGAACCGACGACCTTCGGGTTATGAGCCCGACGAGCTACCAGACTGCTCCATCCCGCGTCTGTGTGGCGGCATTCTACAGGCGAACGCCCGAGTGTCAACCGTTAAACGAGGGTAGGGACAAACAAGCGGCCAGTTCCCATGCAATGCAGGTAAATGCGCGAATCAAAAAGAAAATTTTCCTACAGCCTGGATTTCCAGGTCAGCCCAGTCCCTTGTGGGAGCGGGCTTGCTCGCGAAAGCGGACCGTCATTTGACATCATCGCTGACTGACACGCTGCCTTCGCGAGCAAGCCCGCTCCCACAGGGAAATGGTGGCGGGCCTGCAAAAACTTCCAGGCACAAAAAAGGCCATTCTTTCGAATGGCCTTTTTTGATGTTTGGTTGCGGGAGCCGGATTTGAACCGACGACCTTCGGGTTATGAGCCCGACGAGCTACCAGGCTGCTCCATCCCGCGTCTGTGAGGCGGCATTCTACAGGGGAACGCACAGGTGTCAACCCCGGCGTTCAAAAAATCTGTTCAGCTTCAAGCGCTTAGCCAGGCTTCGCGGGCGCCGACCGCGCTGTGACGCAGGCCTGGCAAGGGCTCGCGCTCTATCGAGGCGTTTGTTGCGATTAAAAAAACACATTTATGTAGGGCTTTTCGGGTTCCGGCGAACGATCTTTCCGTACTACTGGTGCTATATACAGGTATGGGTGCGATACTGGTGGCCCGACTCGACCCACGCTCCGCTTCGCTATGACGCAACGTAAGATCATCCACGTCGACTGTGACTGTTTCTATGCCGCCATCGAAATGCGCGACGACCCGCAGCTGGCCGGAAAACCCCTGGCGGTGGGCGGCTCGGCGGATCGGCGTGGGGTGATTGCCACCTGCAACTACGAAGCGCGAGCCTATGGCGTGCGCTCGGCGATGTCGTCCGGGCATGCCTTGAAGCTCTGCCCGGACCTCACCATCGTCAAGCCGCGCATGGAGGCCTATCGCGAAGCGTCGAAGGAGATCCATACGATCTTCAGCGACTACACCGACCTGATCGAACCACTGTCGCTGGATGAGGCCTACCTGGACGTTTCCGCCAGCGCCCATTTCGGCGGCAGTGCCACCCGCATCGCCCAGGACATCCGGCGGCGTGTTTCCAATCAGTTGCACATCACGGTCTCTGCCGGTGTGGCACCGAACAAGTTCCTGGCCAAGATCGCCAGCGACTGGAAAAAGCCCAACGGGCTGTTCGTGATCACCCCCGACCAGGTCCAAGACTTCGTGTCGGCCCTGCCGGTGAGCAAGCTCCACGGGGTCGGCAAGGTCACCGCCGACAAGTTGAACAGGCTTGGCATCATGGATTGCCTGCAGTTGCGTCAGTGGGACAAGCTGGCGCTGGTGCGCGAATTCGGCAGTTTCGGCGAGCGACTCTGGAGCCTGGCCCGTGGGATCGACGAGCGCCTGGTGCACAATGACAGTCGGCGGCAGTCCATCAGTGTGGAAAACACCTACGATGTCGACCTGCCTGACCTGGCGAGCTGCCTGGACAAGCTGCCCGAGCTGATGCAAACCCTCAGCGGCCGAATGGCCCGGATCGACAGCAGCTACCGTCCTGGCAAGCCGTTCGTCAAAGTCAAATTCCACGACTTCACCCAGACCACCCTGGAACAGGCCGGGGCAGGGCGGGATCTGGGCAGCTATCAACTGCTGCTGACCCAGGCCTTCAACCGTGGCGGCAAGCCGGTGCGGCTATTGGGGATAGGGGTGCGGCTGGAGGATTTGCGAGGAGGGTTCGAGCAGTTGGAGTTGTTTGAGCGGTGAGGCTGCCGAACAGAACAGCGCAGAGGCGCTTTTGTGGCGAGGGAGCTTGCTCCCTCGCCACAAAAGCGGTCAGTGGGCTCCGGGATCCGCCACCAACCGCCCGCCATCCTTGGTCAGTGCCTTCATGAATTCGGTTTGCAGTTCCGGATCGTTGCGCGTCAGTTCGATCAGGCTCTGTTCCAGTTCGCTGGCTTCTTCTTCAAGCCCCAGTTCCGACAGGCGCTTGACCCGATGCACCCACTGGCTCACCTCGTCGTCTTCCAGGTCGTCGTAGATCAGTGCATGCGCTTCCACCAGCTTGCTGCGCAAGGTGCTGCTGATGCTCAGGGATGAGTCGGTATGGACCTCGTCCTGGGCATCGGTCACGCTGATCTGCAATTTGCCGAACTGGCTCAGGTCCTGCTCGGCGAACGGGCTTTCCAACAGGTTCAGGCGCAGCACGCCATTGCGGTCGGTGCTCAGTTCGAAGGTCTGCCGGGCGGCCTTGACCTCCACCGGACGTTCGCTCCAAGGCAGGCTCGAGTGCTCGGTACGCTTGTCGCGCTGGACTTCGTCGATGCCCGCCAGGTTCTGCTGGGCGCGGCCGTGGGAGGGGACGTTCATGAACGGATTGAGACCGGCGACACCGTAGCTGAGCCAGTCATGGGTCACGGTGTCCGGCAGGTTGCCCAGGGCGAACACGTTGACCACGTTCGCGCCGATACCAGCCACCACGGCCACCGCGCCCAGCGGGATCTCGTAGACCTCCCGCCAGGGTTGGTAAGGCGTATAGCGGTCGTAATGGCGCGTGACCTCGAACTCGGTGACTTCGAAGGTCTTTTGCTCATTGATGCGCACCCGACGCTGCGGCAGGTCGAGCACCTTGGGTTCGCCCACGTCGATCTGCAAGCTGTGGTCGAGCAACTTGCGCTCGACCCGCTCTTCGTGCTCGCTGCGTTGTGACATCTGGTTGGCACAGCCGCTGACCAGCAGGGCGCCGCACAGGGCGGCGCCACCGAGGCCTAAGGTGTTTCGCTTGAACATGACGTCTCTATCTGGTGTCAGCGGCGGATACGGGCCTGGAGGAAAGACAGCACGTCGGCGACCGGCAGCGCTTGCGGCTCGGCCTCGGTGCGACTCTTGTATTCCAGGTTGCCTTCGGCCAGGCCGCGGTCGCTGACGACGATCCGGTGCGGGATGCCGATCAGTTCCATGTCCGCGAACTTGATGCCGGGGCTGGTTTTCTTGTCGCGATCGTCCAGCAGCACTTCGAAGCCGGCGGCCGTCAGTTCGGCGTAGAGCTTGTCGGTCGCTTCGCGAACCAGGTCGGTTTCGTAGCGCAGCGGCACCAGGGCAATCTGGAAAGGCGCCAGTGTGTCGCTCCAGATGATCCCTTTTTCGTCGTTGTTCTGCTCGATGGCGGCGGCGACCACGCGGGACACGCCGATGCCGTAGCAACCCATTTCCAGGGTGACCGGCTTGCCGTTCTCGCCCAGCACTTCGCACTTCATCGCCTTGCTGTACTTGTTGCCCAGCTGGAAGATGTGCCCGACTTCGATGCCGCGCTTGATTTCCAGGGTGCCCTTGCCGTCCGGGCTCGGGTCGCCGGCCACGACGTTGCGCAGGTCGGCCACGGTGGGCACCGGCAGGTCGCGTTCCCAGTTCACGCCGAAATAGTGCTTGTCGTCCTGGTTGGCGCCGATGGCGAAGTCGCTCATCAGTTCAACCGAGCGGTCGATGATGATCGGCAGCGGCAGGTTCAGCGGGCCAAGGGAACCGGCACCGGCGCCGATGGCGTCGCGCAGTTCGGCCTCGGTGGCCATGACCAGCGGGCTGGCGACGCCTGGCTGGTTGGCGGCCTTGATTTCGTTCAGCTCGTGGTCGCCACGGACAATCAGGGCAATCAGCTTGCCGGCTTCTTCCGCCCGCACGATCAGGGTCTTGATGGTGCGTTCGATCGGCAGGTTGTAGCCTTCCACCAGTTGGGCGATGGTCTTGGCGTTAGGCGTGTCCACCAGGCGCAAGTCTTCGCTCGGCGCGGCGCGGGAGGTTTCCCGTGGCACGGCTTCGGCTTTCTCGATGTTGGCGGCGTAGTCGGAGCCATTGCTGAAGACGATGTCGTCTTCACCAGACTCGGCCAGCACGTGGAACTCGTGGGAGCCGGCGCCGCCGATCGAGCCGTTGTCGGCTTCCACTGGGCGGAATTTCAGGCCCAGGCGGGTGAACACGTTGCAGTAGGCCTGGTGCATGCGGTCGTAAGTGACTTGCAGCGAAGCCAGGTCGGCGTGGAACGAATAGGCGTCCTTCATGATGAACTCGCGGCCGCGCATCAGGCCGAAGCGGGGACGGATCTCATCGCGGAACTTGGTCTGGATCTGATACAGGTTGATGGGCAGCTGCTTGTAGCTGCTCAACTCGTTGCGCATCAGGTCGGTGATCACTTCTTCGTGGGTCGGGCCTGCACAGAAGTCGCGACCGTGACGGTCCTTGATGCGCAGCAGCTCAGGGCCATACTCTTCCCAGCGCCCCGATTCCTGCCACAGCTCGGCCGGTTGGGTGCTCGGCATCAACACTTCCAGAGAGCCGGCGGCGTCCATTTCTTCGCGGACGATGGCTTCGACCTTGCGCATGACCCGCAGGCCCATCGGCAGCCAGGTGTACAGGCCCGAGGCGAGTTTGCGGATCATGCCGGCACGCAGCATCAACTGATGGCTGATCACGACGGCGTCGGAAGGCGTTTCTTTCTGTGTGGCGAGCAAAAATTGACTGGTGCGCATGGTTGGCCGTTGTCGGTTGCTGAGACGAGAAGTGACGGAGCATTGTACGGGCGAGATGCCCTGGCGTACAGGCGCGTGGGCCGTCGCCGGGTGCAAACGCCGGTTTCAACGGCGCCTGCTGACGTTTCCTACGACTCTTGCGCCGGGCGGGTCGGCGTCGGCTCGGCGGCTGGCGCGGCCTGCTGGCGCCGGTTTTCCTGAAACCAGTGCAGGGCGATCAGCACCAGGGTCGGCACGCCGAGCAGGGCGGTGATCAGGAAGAAAGTGTGGTAGCCGAACTTCTCCACCATCACCCCCGAATAGCCACCGATCAGGCGCGGCAGCAACAGCATGATCGAGCTGAGCAGGGCGTACTGGGTAGCGGAAAACTTCAGGTTGGTCAGGCTCGACAGGTAGGCGACGAAGGCCGAAGTCGCCAGGCCGGAGCTGAAGTTGTCCAGGGAGATGGTCAGGATCAGCATCTTCAGGTTGGCGCCCATGTCGGTGAGCATCAGGAACAGGATGTTGGTGGCGGCCGACGCCACGCCGCCGATGAACAGGATCGGCAGGATGCCGAAGCGCACGATCAACAGGCCGCCCATGCCGGCGCCGACGAGGGTCATGATCAACCCGAAGATCTTGCTGACGCTGGCGATCTGGTCCTTGGTGAAGCCCTGGTCGATGTAGAAGACGTTGGCCATGACCCCCATCACCGTGTCGGACATCCGATAGGTCGCGATCAAGCCCAGCAGCAGCAAGGCCTGCCAGCGGTAGCGCAGGATGAAGTCGTTGACCGGCGTGAGCACCGGCGCCAGCCCGCGCCGGCCCATGGCCGACAGGCAAAGGGAGGTCAGGATGATATAGAGGATGGCCCGCAGGAAGGCGCGGTCTTCGAGCAGCAGGTCGAGCAGGCTGACGCCCTCGAACAGCACGCTGGCAAAATCGGTGTTGTAGAGCTGGGTGAACATCGCCGGCACCGACACCAGCAAGATGATCAGCACGAACACCGACGCCAGTTGATGGGCAAAGGTGTAGCGCCCGGCTTGCAACTGGGTGCGCAACGGCACCGGCGGTTCGCGCATGAACAGCGAGGTGAGCAGCGCCGGCACCATCAGCACGCCGAACAACAGGTAGGTGCCGGCCCAGGCCGAGTGCTTGTAGCTGAAGCCGGTGGAACCGAAGCCTTCGGCGAAGAACAGTGCGCCAGCAGTGGCCAGCAGCGCGGCGACGCGGTAGCCGGACATGTAGCTGGCGGCGAGGGCCGCCTGGCGGGTGTCGTCGGCGATCTCCAGGCGGTAAGCGTCGACGGCGATGTCTTGGGTGGCCGAGGCAAAGGCGACCAGCACCGCGATCGCGATCAGCCAGGACAGGTGTTTTTGTGGGTCGCAGAAGCCCATGCCCACCAGGCCCAGGATCACCAGTGCCTGGGAGAGCACCAGCCAGGAGCGGCGGCGCCCGAGCTTGCCCAGGAGCGGCAGGCGCCATTGGTCGAGCAGCGGCGACCAGACCCATTTGAAGGCGTACGCCAGGCCGATCAGGCTCGCGTAACCGATGGTTTCGCGAGCCACGCCGGCCTCGCGCAACCAGACCGAAAGCGTGGAAAACACCAGCATGTACGGCAAGCCGGCAGCGAAGCCAAGCAGCAACAGCACGAGCGTCGAGGGACTGGCATAGGCGGCGAGGGCGGCGCGCCAGGTTTTACGGGGCATGGGCTGGAGTCTGCCTCAAAAATTGCGAAAACAAAGCGCGCACTCTAACCGCTGTGCTCTACCGGGCGCCAGCCATGGCGCTGAATATCAACACGATTGTTCAGGACACTGATCCCTTCCGTGCGCAGGCGCGCGCGTTGTTCGTCCCCTGACGCGCTGCCCACCGGCAGGCTGATCCGACCGCCGGCCCCCAGGACCCGGTGCCAGGGCAGCTTGGTGTCGTCCGGCAGTTGGCTGAGAGTGCGCCCCACCCAGCGCGCAGCGCGGCCCAGGCCCGCCATTTCAGCCAGTTGACCGTAGGTGACCACCTTGCCGGCGGGCACTTGGGCCAGGGTCAGGTACAGGGTGGTGCGGCGAATCTGGGCGGCATTCTCGGGCGCCGCTGGGGTATCGGTCACGGGTTGGATTCCTGATGAGGTAGTGCCCGTCTGTAGATTAATTCCTATAGGGACGATTGAGAAATGAACTCATTCGAAATACTCGGGTCAGTCGTTCCTAAGGTGTCGTCCTGGGGGATAATGCCGCCTTTTTATCGCAAACTTGAGCTCTTTATACGCTTATGTTGTCCAGAACCCTGCTATGCCTAGCTGTTACCAGCGCCTCCATGCCCTTGCTCGCCGACACTGTCTGGTTGAAGAACGGCGACAAGCTCAGCGGCAAGATCACCGTTTTCGATGGCGGCAAATTGCTGATCCAGACCGATTACGCCGGGGCGGTTCCCATTGATTGGAAACAGGTCAAGACCCTGGAGAGCGACCAGCAACTGCTGGTCAAACAGGATGCCTACACCGGCGAGAAGGCCAAGGCGCTGCACGCGGCCGAGGATGGCAAGGTGACGCTGGCCAATGGCGAGGCGCCCAAGACCGTCGAGCTGGCCAGTATCCAGCAGATCCTCAAGCCCAAGCCGGTGGTCGAGGACCTCGTCTGGAAAGGCAATATCGATGCCGCGCTGGATTACAAGCGCGCGGAAAACGATACCGACGATTACGACATCGACTTCAAGACCTCGGCGCGCCATGGCCGATGGCGGCATAACGCCGAAGGCGAATACAACCGCGAGTTCCAGGATGACGTGGTGTCGACCGACAACTGGCGCCTGGAATATTCCCTGGACCGGTTCCTGACGGATAAGTGGTTCTGGCAGGGGCGACTCAACTACAAGCGTGACAAGGTCGAGGACCTGGCCCGTCAACGCGTGGTGGGTACCGGTCCGGGCTACCAGTTCTGGGACGACGAGCTGGGGGCGTTCTCGCTGGGCTCGCTGCTCAACCGCACGGACTACGAGTACCGGGACGGTGGCAAGGACAACTTCTATTCCGTGGCCATGAAGTGGGACTACAACCGCTACTTGATTGGCAAGCGTGTCGAGTTCTTCACCAATGGCGAGGTGGGCAAGCCGCTGTCCGGCGTGGCCGAGTACGCATACGACGCCGAGATGGGCCTGCGCTACAAGGTCACCGATTGGGCGTCGCTCAACCTCAAGGCCGAGAAGGATGTCATCGACGGGACCGAGGACAGCGACCTGAGTAAGACCCGCTATACGGCGGGGTTTGGCGTGACCTGGTAACGCCGGCCTGAAGCCATCCCCTCCTGTGGGAGCGGGCTTGCTCGCGAAAGCGTTCGATCAGTACCTTTTATGGTGGCTGGTACAACGCTTTCGCGAGCAAGCTCGCTCCCACAGGTTTTTTATGTGCTTGAACAAAACACTCGGGCACAAAAAAGCCCCGCTTTTGAGGGCGGGGCCTTTTACTAAAGCAAGGACAAGTTAGATAACTTGTACTTCTTCAGCTTGCATGCCTTTCTGACCGCGGGTAGCGATGAAAGAAACCTGTTGGCCTTCTTTCAGGCTTTTGAAGCCGTCGGATTGGATAGCTTTGAAGTGAACGAACAGGTCGTCACCGGATTGTGGAGTGATGAAGCCGAAGCCTTTTTCATCGTTGAACCACTTAACGGTACCGGTTTGGCGATTAGACATGGTGTAACTCCTTGAACAAAGATAACTGCGACTCAGGAAGAACCCTGGCCGAGACTGAGTGCAAAGAGCAGGAAAAATTCTTGTAGATGGTTGGATCGAAATTCAACATATCGTGTAGAGATTCTCAGTGACACAAGCAGCACAGTGACGCCACCTTAACCCTTTTTCCGGAACGTGCCAATGGTCTTTGCGAAGGTTTCTCGGTTTTGGTGACTGACGGCCAAGGCGCGGGTCGCCAGCCCTTGGAAATCCCGGCGGATCGGCGAGATTTGCGTCCCGCGCTTTGAACCCGGCCCCATGCCCCGGTAAGATGCCGGACGTCTTTTTTCCACCTCGCTATTCAGGAACCCGCCATGAGCATCAAATCGGACAAGTGGATTCGCCGCATGGCGCAAGAGCACGGCATGATCGAGCCCTTCGTCGAGCGCCAGATGCGTGGCGAAGGCCCCGACCGGCTGATTTCCTTCGGTGTCTCCAGCTATGGCTACGACGTGCGCTGCGCCGACGAATTCAAGGTGTTCACCAACATCAATTCGGCCACCGTCGACCCGAAGAACTTCGATGAGAAAAGCTTCGTCGACATCAAGAGCGACGTGTGCATCATCCCGCCGAACTCCTTCGCCCTGGCCCGCACCGTCGAGTACTTCCGCATCCCGCGCAATGTCCTGACCATCTGCCTGGGCAAGAGCACCTATGCCCGCTGCGGCATCATCGTCAACGTCACGCCGCTGGAACCCGAGTGGGAAGGCCACGTCACCCTGGAGTTCTCCAACACCACGACCCTGCCGGCGAAAATCTATGCCAACGAGGGTGTGGCGCAGATGCTGTTCCTCGAATCCGATGAAGAGTGCGAAGTGTCCTACAAGGACCGTGGCGGCAAGTACCAGGGCCAGCGCGGCGTGACACTGCCGCGGACCTGATTCTGACGAACAGTGGGAATTCCTGGGCGGGCAGACACTCTATTGGGTGTACTGCCCGTTTTTGCGTCAGCGCAACGGGCCTTCGCTCAGGAGTTGCTCTATGAAGATCGATCCGCGAATCAGTGCCGAACTGGCAAGGCTTGAGCCCAATCAGATTGGCGTAATGGCCTGGTCATTGCTGGCCCATCCCGTTGAAGCAGCGGGTGGTATCCCCGGCCAGCCTGATCCCGATACTCCCAACGAACAGCCCACCGAGCCCGGCGAGCCCACCCTGCCCGATGAGCCGCCTCCAGCGCCCGTTGCCTGATCTGTATGGCCCGTCAATTGACGGGCCATACTTCGTTATCGCCAATGACGAAAATCCTGCAATCGTTGTCCTGCTCGACCCGATAGCCCCCCGTGAACGCGCCGAAGGCCGGTAGCAGGCTGATGTCGCTGCCCAGCCGGAAGCAGGCCAGGCGCAAGCGTTGCCGGCCCTTGCCCCTCAAGTGATAGACCGGATGCACATGGCCGGCCAGGACGTGTCGGCTGGGATGGGGATCGGGTTCGTGCTGTACGGCGAAAGGGCCCAGCAGCAAAGGCTCCGGCACCACGCGGATGTTCAGCGCGGCGGGCGGGTCGCCGGCCCGCTTGTCATGGTTGCCGCGAATCAGCGTCATCGCCAGGTGCGGATGCTTGCCGCGCCAGTCGGCCAGGGCGTTGAGGGTGCCTGGCGCGTGGGAGCCCGGGCCGTGGAGAAAATCCCCGAGGAAGATCAACTGCCGGCAGGGCAGGCGCGCCAGCAGGTCATCCAGAACCTCGATGTTGCTGGCGGTGGTTCCATGGGGCACCGGCTGGCCGAGGCTGCGGTAGGCGGCGGCCTTGCCGAAATGCACGTCGGCCACCATCAGGGTTTCCTGGGCGGGCCAGTAGACAGCTTTTTCCGGCAGCAGCCAGAGTGCTTCACCGGCCAGGTTGACGGGGTAGGGCGCGGGCATCAGGCGTCACCGCGATCGGCGGTTTTTTCGAGTTCGCTCACCATCCGGCGGATGCGATCGGCGAGTTTTTCCGAGCTCATGCTTTCCCTGAAACGCTCCACCAACAGCGGGAATCCCAGCGGAGTAGGGCGCTTGATGACATGCAGGTCCAGCGTCAAGGCGTTGAGGCGTTCCAAGGTCTGCTCCAGTCGACGGATATCCAATTCTTCACGCAAGACTTCTTCCCCGGCCTGGGCCAGCAGCAGGTTGTCGGCGTCGTATTGCTTGAACACTTGAAAGAACAGGCCACTGGAGGCCTGGACTTGGCGCGTGCTCTTGGGCGCGCCGGGGTAACCGGCGAATACCAGCCCGGCGATGCGGGCAATTTCACGAAAGCGGCGCAAGGCCAGCTCGCCGGCGTTCAGGCTGGCGAGTACGTCGGCCAGCAGGTGATCAGTGCTCAACAGCTCAGGCGTCAGGCACACCGACCAGTCCACCGGCGTGGCACTGAGCAGTTCCAGGCCGTAATCGTTCACGGCAATGGAAAACGTCACCGGCTGTTGCCGGCTCACCCGCCAGGCCAGCAGGCTCGCCAGCCCCAGATGAACCTGGCGGCCGGCGAACGGGTACAGGAACAGGTGCCAGCCTTCCCGGGACTTGAGCGCCTCCGCCAGCAGCGAGCCCTGCGTGGGCAAGCCGGACCAGCGTTGTTGCGTCATTAGCAGCGGCTTCACGGCTTGCATCTCCGGGCCTTCGAAACGGCCTTGGGCCGCTTCGCTCAGGCGGGCCACGACAGCAGCGGCCAGTTCACTGGAAAGCGGCATGCGCCCGCCGTTCCAGCGCGGCACGGCGGCTTTTTTTGCCTGGCTGCGGCGCACATAGGCGGTCATGTCTTCGACCCGGACCAGTTCCAGCAGGCGCCCGGCGAACAGAAAGCCGTCACCGGGCCGCAAGCGGGCGATGAAGCCTTCTTCCACGCTGCCCAGGGTCTTGCCGCCACCACCCTTGCTCCAGAATTTCAATTGCAGGCTGGCATCGCTGACGATGGTGCCGATGCTCATGCGATGGCGCCGGGCCAAGCGGGCGTCGGGGACCCGCCAGATGCCGTGCTCATCCGGTTCGACCCGACGGTAGTCGGGGTAGGCGGTCAACGACAGGCCGCCGTGGCGCACGAAGGCCAGCGCCCAGGCCCATTCGGCCGGGTTCAGGTCGCGATAGGCCCAGGCGCCGCGCACTTCCTCGAACAGCGCTTCGGGCACGAAACCGCCGCCCAGGGCCATGCTGACCAGGTGTTGCACCAGCACGTCCAGGGGTTTGTGGGGCGATTCGCGGGGCTCGATACGCCGTTGGGCCACGGCGTCCTGGGCGGCCGCGGCCTCGATCAACTCCAGGCTGTGGGTCGGCACCAGTGTGACCCGTGAGGTCCGTCCCGGCGCATGGCCGGAGCGTCCGGCCCGTTGCATCAGCCGGGCCACGCCTTTGGCCGAGCCGATCTGCAGCACCCGTTCCACCGGCAGGAAATCCACCCCCAGGTCGAGGCTGGAGGTGCAGACCACGGCCTTGAGCAGACCCTCCTTCAGCGCGCGTTCCACCCAATCCCGGGTGTCGCGGGACAGCGAACTGTGGTGCAGGGCGATCAGCCCGGCCCAGTCGGGCCGGGTGTCAAGGATGGCCTGGTACCAGATTTCCGATTGGGCGCGGGTGTTGGTGAAGACCAGGCAACTGTTACTGGCGTCGATCTCTGCCACCACCTGGGGCAGCATCTTCAGGCCGATATGCCCGGCCCAGGGAAAGCGTTCCAAGGTAGGCGGCAGCAGGGTGTCGACCCGCAGGGCCTTGCTGTCGGCGCCTTGCACGCTGATCCCATCGCCCCGGGGGATCAACACCTGCTCGGCATGTTCCTGATTCCCCAGCGTGGCAGACACGCCCCAGACGATCAGGTCGGGATGCCAGTGGCGCAAGCGGGCCAGCGCCAATTGCAACTGCACGCCACGCTTGTTGCCGATCAACTCGTGCCATTCATCCACCACCACCATGCGCAGCGTCGATGTGGTCGCCTGGGCATCGGCGCGGGCGAGCATCAGCGTCAGGCTCTCGGGCGTGGTGATCAGGGCCGTGGGCAGGCGCCGGCTTTGCCGGGCCCGCTCGCTGGCACCGGTGTCGCCGGTCCGCAGGCCGACGCTCCAGGGCAGTTGCAAATCCACCAACGGCGTTTCGAGAGCCTTGCCCGTGTCGGCGGCCAGGGCGCGCATCGGCGTGATCCACAGCACCGTCAGCGGTTCGGCCGGCGGTTTGCGCTTGCGCGGCTTGTCGAGCGGTGGCGCGGGGCGGGCGAAGCGGTTGAGGGCCGCGAACCAGACGGCGTAGGTCTTGCCGGCACCGGTGCTGGCGTGCAGCAACCCGGACTCCCCTCGCTTGACCGCGGTCCACACCTGTTTCTGAAAGGCGAACGGTTTCCAGCCCCGGGCACTGAACCACTGTCTTGCGAAGTCGTTGGATGTCGCCATGCCTGCCGCGCGCGCCCTGGAAGTCCTGTTTCAAAGACCACGGCAGGGCGCCAAAGGTTTTACGCGAAGCTGATTGTTTAAGCGCGAGGTTCTTGTGGCGAGGGAGCTTGCTCCCGCTGGACGCGCAGCGTCCCTTTGCGGTGTGTCTGTCAGAACCAGCGGGAGCAAGCTCCCTCGCCAAGGGTGATGCGTCGCCAGGCCTATTTCAAATTGCCACTGAGAAACTGCTTGAGCCGTTCGCTCTTGGGGTTGCCCAGCACGTCTTCCGGCGCGCCTTCCTCTTCCACCAGGCCCTGGTGCAGGAACAGCACCTGGTTGGAGACTTTGCGGGCGAAGCTCATTTCGTGGGTCACCATGATCATGGTCCGGCCTTCCTCGGCCAGGCCCTGGATCACCTTCAAAACTTCCCCCACCAGCTCCGGGTCCAGCGCCGAGGTGGGCTCGTCGAACAGCATCACCTCCGGCTCCATCGCCAGGGCGCGGGCGATGGCCACGCGCTGTTGCTGGCCGCCGGAGAGGAACGCCGGGTACTGCTCGGCGACTCGCGCGGGCAGGCCGACCTTGTCCAGGTAGCGACGGGCACGGGCCTCGGCTTCCTGCCGGTCGACCCCCAGCACCCGGCGTGGCGCCATGGTGATGTTCTCCAGCACGGTCATGTGGCTCCACAGGTTGAAGTGCTGGAACACCATGGCCAGGCGCGTGCGGATGCGTTGCAGTTCATCGGCGTCGGCCACGTGCATGCCGTGGCGGTCCTTGATCATTTGGACTGCCTGGCCGTCCAGGCTCATGGCGCCGTCGTTGGGTTGCTCCAGGAAGTTGATGCAGCGCAGGAAGGTACTCTTGCCCGAGCCGCTGGCGCCGATCAGGCTGATGACGTCGCCGGTCTTGGCCTTGAGCGAAACGCCTTTGAGCACCTCGTGTTCGCCGTAGCTTTTGTGCAGGCCTTCGATGGTCAGTTTGTACATGGAACAGGCATCCTCAAGGCGAAAGTAGGTAGCCGCTGCGGTAGGCTTCGGCACCGGCGACATGGGCGATCACCATGCCGGCGGTGGCCATGCGGCGCAGCGAGCGGGCATACATGAGCCCGGCGTTACGGCAATGAACAGGGGTGACGGTGTCGTTGATCGGGTCAATGATTTGCGCGATCAACTGGCCCGCCTCCAGGTATTCGCCAGGCAGGGCGCTGTAGACCAGCAGGCCACCGACGGGCGTTGCCACCGGCTCGACACCGGCCAGCGGCGTGGCGGGATAGGGCAGATCGGGCATGGGCATCGGTTCGCCGTCGATGGCGCCGAAGCGGATCAGGTATTCGATCAGCGCCTGGCAGTCGAGGCTCGCCAACCCATGGTTGACGTCGCCCTGGCCGCGCAATTCCACGGTGACCGAAAAGCTGCCCAGGGGAATCTCGAACCGCTCGCCGAAGCGTTCCTTGAGTTGCCACCAGAGCAGGGTGAAGCACTCGTCGAACGACTGGCCGCCCGAATCGGTGGCCAGCAGGCTGGCCTCGGCGCCGATGTAACGGGCCAGCGGCTCGACCTGCGGCCAGGCTTGCGGGGTGGTGTACAGGTGGGCCACGGCTTCGAAGTCGCAGTGCAGGTCCAGCACCATGTCGGCGTCGCAGGCCAGCCGTTGCAGCGCCAGGCGCAGCGATTGCAACTGCGTGCCGGCGGTCTGCCGGGCGAGGGCATCGCGCAGGCTGGTGCGGATCAGCATCAGGTTGTGCTGCGGATCGTCGGTGAGCAGTTCTTCGATTTCGTTGCCAATCTCTTCGCTCAGGTCGACGAAGCGGCGGTTGAAGTTTTGCCCGCTCTCGGTTTCGTAGCGACCCAGCGGCACGTCCATCAGCACTTGTTCAAGGCCGACGGGGTTGGCGACCGGCACCAGCACGATCTCGTAGCGCAGGTGGCCCGACGCTTCGAGTTCCGCCAGGCGCTGCTTGAGGTGCCAGGCCACCAGCATGCCGGGCAGTTCATCGGCGTGCAGGGACGACTGGATGTAGATTTTGCCGGCGGCTTTTTCCGGGCCGAAGTGAAAGCTGTGGATCTTGCGTGCGGTCCCCGGTACGGGGGCCAGCAGGTCATGGATCTGGTGGCGCATGTGGGTGTATGTCCTGGAGCAGGGCCCTAGTGGGTCGGCCCGAGAAAGGCCAGCCATCGGCGTTCGGCGAGGCGGAAGAGGCCTACCAGTGCGAAGGTGACCGTCAGGTAGATCAGTGCGGCGATCCCGAATGACTGGAATGTCAGGAACGTCGCCGAGTTGGCGTCCCGGGCCACTTTCAGCACGTCAGGAACGGTAGCGGTGAATGCCACGGTCGTCGAGTGCAGCATCAAAATCACTTCGTTGCTGTAGTACGGCAGCGAGCGCCGCAACGCCGACGGCATGATCACGTAGGTGTACAGCTTCCAGCCGGTCAGGCCGTAGGCCTTGGCCGCTTCCACTTCCCCGTGGTTCATGCTGCGAATCGCCCCGGCGAAGATCTCCGTGGTGTAGGCGCAGGTGTTCAGGGCGAAGGCAAGGATCGTGCAATTCATGGCGTCGCGAAAGAAGCTGTCGAGCACGGGCTGGGCGCGTACCGCCGCGATGCTGTAGATGCCGGTGTAGCAAATCAGCAACTGGATGTAGAGCGGCGTGCCCCGGAACAGGTACGTGTAGAACTGCACCGGCCAGCGTATGGACCGCTTGGGCGAAACCCGGGCGATGGACAGCGGGATCGACACCACGAAGCCGATCAGCAGCGAGGCGCTGAGCAACCATAGGGTCATCGCCAGGCCGGTGACGTTGACGCCGTCGCTGTAGAGGAACGGCCGCCAGTATTCCTGCAAGAGTTCGATCATCGCACGGCCTCCCGGGCTCCGGCGGCGTAGCGGCGTTCAAGCCGGCGCAGGATGAAGTTGGAGGCGCTGGTGATCAACAGGTAGATCAATGCCGCCAGTACCAGGAAATAGAACAGTTGGTAGGTGCTCTTGCCGGCATCCTGGGCCGCCTTGACCAGGTCGGCCAGGCCAATGATCGACACCAGGGCGGTGGCCTTGAGCATCACCATCCAGTTATTGCCGATGCCCGGCAGGGCGAAGCGCATCATTTGTGGAAACACCACGAAGCGAAACCGCTGGCCTCGCTTGAGGCCGTACGCGGTGGCGGCTTCGACCTGGCCCCTGGGCACCGCGAGGATCGCGCCGCGAAAGGTCTCGGTGAAGTACGCGCCGTAAATGAAGCCCAGGGTAATCACCCCGGCGCCGAATGGGTTGATCTCGATGTATTCCCATTCCATGAAGTCGGTAAAGGAGGTCAGCCAGGTTTGCAGGCTGTAGAAAATCAGCAGCATCAACACCAGGTCCGGCACGCCGCGAATCAATGTGGTGTAGAGCTGGGCAGGAATTCGCAACAGTTTGACGCTGGACAGCTTGGCACTGGCGCCCAGCAACCCGAGCACGACGCTCAGCAGCAGGGACAGGGCCGCCAGCTTGATGGTCATCCAGGTGCCCTGCATCAGCAGCGGGCCAAAGCCCTGCAGGCTGAAGGCCGAGAGCCCCAGATTTTGTAGGAGTTGTTCGAACATGGAAAATTGCCTTTGGCAGGAAAAAAGCGCCCATCCGGAACCGGATGGGCGCAGCGCATTATTTGCCGCTATACAGATTCAGATCGCCAAAGTGTTTTTTCTGGATTTCAGCGTATTTGCCGTCGTCGTGTAACGCTTTGATACCTTTATCCAAAAGCGCCTTCAGCTCGCTGTTACCTTTCTTGATACCGATGGCGGTCTTGGCCGGCAGCAGTTCGCTGTCCACCGGCTTGCTGATTTCATAGTCGGCGCCTTTAGGCGATTTCAGGAAGCCCAGCTCCGCCTGCAGCATGTCCTGGATGGCAGCATCGAGACGGCCGGAGGTCAGGTCGGCATAGACCTGGTCCTGGTTCTGGTAGGCCTGGGTCTTGACGCCGGCCTTGTCCAGCACGGCTTTGGCATAGGCTTCCTGGATGGTGCCTTGCTCGTAGCCGACGGTCTTGCCTTTGAGCGAGGCCTTGTCCTCGGTCAGGCCCGAGCCTTTCTTGAAGACATAAGCCGTTGGGCCGGAGAACAGTTCGCTGGAGAAGTCGATGACTTTCTCACGGGCCGGGGTCACGGTCATCGAAGAGATGACACCGTCGAATTTATTGGCCTTGAGGCCTGGGATCATGCCGTCGAAATCGCTTTCGACCCATTTGCATTTGACCTTCAGCTCTTCGCAGATGGCATTGCCCAGGTCGATGTCGAAACCGACCAGGCTGCCATCGGCGGCCTTGGATTCAAAGGGAGCGTAGGAAGGGTCGACACCAAAACGCAGCTCCTTGTATTCCTTGGCGGTGGCGACGCCAGCAGCCATGCACAACGCCAGTGCAGAAAGGGTCAGCAGTGTTTTTTTCATTATTCAATCCCTAAAACCAATATGAGCGCCCATGGCGCGTAAGTATTGTTACCGGTGAAGGCGAGAACGGTATGACGGCATAAAGGTAGCAATTTCCGAACCAGAGTGCCGAACAAGTGTTTTAAAAGCTTTGGCAGCGGGAAGCGGAACGCGTTGGTGCGCGGGAGAGATCGTACAACAAAAAGGTGCACTGGGATGGGGCGTCAGTGGCGTTGCGGTGCCCTTGTGGCGAGGGAGCTTGCTCCCGCTGGGGCGCGAAGCGGCCCTGGATGTTCCAGGTTTCTCCCACAGCCTGAGGGCTGCTTCGCCGCCCAGCGGGAGCAAGCTCCCTCGCCACAAGGGGTTATGCACGCCCTCGCTATTGAAGCGCTTACTTCAACAAATCCTGCAGCGTCGCCAGTGTGTCCGCTTCCTCGACAGGCTTGTCCTTGCGCCAGCGCAGCATTCTGGGGAACCGGACCGCGATTCCGCTTTTGTGGCGCTTGGACAGGGCGATGCCTTCGAAGCCCAGCTCGAACACCAGGGTCGGCGTGACGCTGCTCACCGGACCGTATTTTTCCAGGGTGGTCTTGCGCACAATGCTGTCGACCTGGCGCATTTCAGCGTCGGTCAAGCCTGAATAGGCCTTGGCGAACGGCACGAGGGTGCGGTCGCGACTGCCTGGCGGGTTGTCCCAGACCGCGAAGGTGTAGTCGCTGTAGAGGCTGGCGCGTCGACCATGGCCGCGTTGGGCGTAGATCAGCACCGCATCGACACTGAACGGGTCGATCTTCCACTTCCACCACACCCCCATGTCCTTGGTGCGGCCGACGCCGTACAGCGCATCGCGTGCCTTGAGCATCATGCCTTCGACGCCCAGCCGGCGGGATGCTTCCCGCTGCCGGGCAAGGTCGGGCCAATCCTGGCCGGTGACCAGGGGCGAAGGCAGCAGGACCGGGCTATGGGCCCGCGCCAGCAATGCTTCCAGGCGCTGGCGGCGTTCGGCCTGGGGGCGACTGCGCCAGTCCTCGCCCTGCCACTCCAGCAGGTCGTAGGCCATCACCACCACTGGCGCGTCTTCGAGGATTTTCTTGCCCAGGGTCTTGCGGCCGATGCGTTGCTGCAACAGGGCGAACGGTTGCACCGAGGCGGACAGCGGCGCCTGCGGATCGAAGGCATCCTCGGTCAGCGGTTGCGAGGTTTTCCAGACGACGATTTCCCCGTCGATCACCGTGCCATCAGGCAAAGCCTGGGCCAATGAATGCAATTCGGGAAAACGCTCGGTCACCAGTTCTTCGCCCCGGGACCAGACCCACAGATGGCCATCGCGCTTGACCACCTGGGCGCGGATACCGTCCCACTTCCATTCCACTTGCCAGTCACTGGCCGGGCCCAGCAGGGCCTCGAATTGTTCCACCGGCGCGGACAACGCGTGGGCCAGGAAGAACGGATAAGGCTGGCCGCCGCGCTGGGCATGTTCATCGGCGGATTCGGCGGCGATAAGCTTGAGGTAAGCCGCGGCGGTCGGGCGGTGGGCCAGATCGGTGTAGCCCACCAGGCGCTGGGCCACCCGCTTGCTGTCCAGCCCGGCCAAGCCGGCCAGGGCGCGGGTGACCAACAGCTTGGACACGCCGACGCGAAAGCTGCCGGTGATGAGCTTGATGCACAGCATCAGGCTCGGTCGGTCCAGTTGCGCCCACAACGCCGGCAAGTGTTGCGCCAGCACCTCCGGGGTTTCGCCGCGCAATGGCAGCAGTTTGCGTTCGATCCACGAGGCCAGGCCTTCGTCGGAACGGTGGGGCGACTCCGGCATGACCAACGAGATGGTTTCGGCCAGGTCGCCCACGGCCTGGTAGCTTTCTTCGAACAGCCAGGCGGACAACCCCGAGACCTGCACCGCCAACTCCCGCAGGACCTTGACCGGGACCAACTGCCGCGGGCGTCCGCCGGACAGGAAGTACACGGCCCAGGCCGCGTCCTGGGGTGAGGCCTTGGCGAAGTAGTCCTGCATGGCCGCCAGCTTGGCATTGCTGGAGGTGGTGGCGTCCAGGTCGGCATACAGCTCGGCAAAGGCTTTCATGACGCGTCCTCGTCGGCGTCGGCGGTGCTGGCCACGTCTTCCTCGTCGTCGCCGTATTCCGTAGTGAAGCCCTGGGCGTCGAGACCTTGCTCGCGCAGATGACGAACCAGTACGCCCACCGAGCCGTGCGTCACCATGACCCGTTCGGCGCCGGTCTGCTCGATGGCCCAGAGCAGGCCTGGCCAGTCGGCGTGGTCGGAGAGCACGAAGCCGCGGTCGACGCCGCGCCGCCGGCGGGTGCCGCGCAGGCGCATCCAGCCGCTGGCGAAGGCATCGCTGTAGTCGCCAAAACGGCGCATCCAAGTACTGCCGCCGGCCGACGGCGGGGCGATGACCAGCGCCTGGCCCATGAGTGGATCGTTCTTTTTCACGTCGCCGGCATAGAGGGTCGGCGGCAGGTGGACGCCGGCCTCGCGGTAGACGCGGTTCAACGGTTCCACCGCGCCATGGGCGAGGATCGGCCCGAGGCTCGCATCGATGCCGTGGAGAATTCGCTGGGCCTTGCCGAAGGAATAGCAGAACAGCACGCTGGCGCGCCCCGCGGCAATGTTGGCTCGCCACCACTGGTTGATCTCGTCGAAGATCTGCGCCTGGGGCTGCCAGCGATAAATGGGCAGGCCGAAGGTCGACTCGGTGATGAAGGTGTGGCATTTCACCGGTTCGAACGGCGCGCAGGTGCCGTCGGGTTCGACCTTGTAGTCCCCTGAGGCGACCCAGACTTCGCCCCGGTGTTCCAGCCGCACCTGGGCCGACCCCAACACATGGCCGGCGGGATGAAAGCTCAGGGTCACGCCGTGATGCACCAGGCGTTCGCCATAGGGCAGGGTTTGCAGGTTGATGTCCTGGCCCAACCGCGAACGCAGGATGCCTTCGCCGGGGGCCGCGGCCAGGTAGTGCTGGTTGCCGCCGCGGGCGTGGTCGCCATGGGCGTGGGTGATGACCGAGCGTTCCACTGGACGCCAGGGGTCGATGTAGAAATCCCCAGGCGGGCAATACAGTCCTTCAGGGCGAGCAATGACAAGATCCATGCAATCACCGGGGTGATGGGCTTGTCAGGTAGAGGCGAGCGCGGGGTGAGAAGTTCTATCGGGTTTGGCGGCCGGACAGGTTTGCAATGTCATCGTGGCGAGGGAGCTTGCTCCCGCTTGGGCACGCAGTGCCCATAAAATAATGGGGCCGCTGCGCAGCCCAGCGGGAACAAGCTCCCTCGCCACCATGAGGTGCAGTGCCGCTATTTGCCCGGCACCAAGGTCAACCGCGTCTTGCCATACGCCCGGTCGAAGTTCTGCGGTTGCAGCGGCAGGTTCTGGTACTGGCCCTTGATCCACGGGTCGATGCCATTGAGGTAGTTCGGGCTCGCCGGGTTGCCGGATTGACCGGCGCCGTCCTGGACCATCAACGGTTCAGGCTGGCCGAAGTCCACGATCAGCCGCATGGCCGGGGCCACGGTGGTGTTGAAGTCCTGTCCCCAGGCGAACGCCGCGGTGTTGAGCGTGGTGGCATCGCCGCCTGCCGCTACCGGGCCACGTACGACCTGGCCGCTGCTGTTTTTCCAGGCGTAGTTGTGCAACTTGCCCCATTGCCAGGCCTGGTGAGCACCGCCCAGTTGGCTGTCACCGGCGCTGATGGCCGCCGCCAGGCTGCGGGCGAGGATGAGCGCCTTGTCTTCTTTCTGCGGGGTGCGCACGTCATCCCAGAACGGACTGTCCTCGCGCCCCAGCAGATGATCGGCCTGGGCGGCGTAGGACAGTTGACCGCTGGCAATCAGCGCTTTCCACGCCGGGCTGCTGTCCGGGCCCAGTTCGTCGAGGAAGATCTGCTTCATGCTTTCCTGCAGGAACAGCTCATAGATCGCAGCGTCAGCGGACGTCGGGCTGAGGCGGCCATCGAACGCCATCAGGCGAGTGTAGGCTTCGCGGGCCTTGGCCCGGTCGGCCACCGGCAGGGCGTCGATCGCCTGCTTGAGCGGCAGGGCCATGCCGGGGGCTTCGAAGACTTTCTTGAGCTTGGCCGCAAACGGGGTGGTCTGGTCATACTGCATGGCGCTCAGGCTACGGGCGTCTTGCTTGCCCGCGCCGGCCAGCTCGGCCAGGCGCTCGCCACGCTCCGGCGCGGCCCAGGAGTTGGACAACTGCATGCCGTAGCCATGGGGGATGACCCGCTGGTTGGCGGTGCCCAGCCAGCCTTGGGCCGGGTCCTGGTCGTAGGGGTGCAGCATCGGGTCGGCGTAGCCGTCCCAGTCGTAGCGCCCGTCCCAGCCTGGCGACGGCAGCAGGCCTTCACCTTCGCGGCGGTTCGGATAACGCCCGGTGACTTGCCAGCCGATATGGCTGGCGTCGGCGAAGACCAGGTTCGCGGCCATGGCCCGGATTTCCCGGCTGGCATCGGAGGCTTTCTCGGCGCTCTGCGCCCGGGACAGGTCGAAGAACGCGTCCAGGGTCTTGTCGTCGGTGAAGCTCGGCGTCTGCAAGGCCAGGCCAAAGCCATTGGCCAGGGCCGGGCCTTGGGCGCTGTTGAGCAGCGGGCCATGCCGGGTCTCGTAGACGGCTTCACGAATCGATCGCTGGCCTTTGATGAAGTAGGTTTCGTTGCGCACGGTCGCCGGCTGCCATTTGCCGTTGACCTCGTAGGACAGACCATTGCCTTGGCGTCGGATTTTTTCCAGGAACAAGTCCTGGTTGTCCCCCTGCACGCTGCTCATGCTCCAGGCCACCTTGCCGTTGAAACCGGCCAGGATCATCGGAATGCCCGCCACCGACAGCCCGGCTGCCTGGTACTTGGGCGCGCGGATCTGCACAGGGCTCCACAGCGCTGGCACGCCCAACGGCCCATGACTGTCGCTGGCCAGCAGGCTCTTGCCGCTGCGGCTGCGTTGCGGGGCGATGGCCCAGTTGCTCGACGACGCAGCGCCCAGCAGGTTCATCGCGGCCAACTGGTTGCTGGCCTGGCTGATCTCGCCGAGGCCCGGCACCTGGCCATTGAGGCGGATGCCCTGGAGTTTGTCGGCCTCGGCCAGGGGCAACGGCTCGTCCGGGTAGGACGGGCTCAGCCAGGCGAGCTTGTCGTGGCTGACCGTCTGGGCCAGCACCAGGCTGGCGATCTCTTCCGGCAGGTTGGCCGACTGGCTGAAGTTCAGCAGGCAGAACATCAACGCCGAATCTTCCGGCTTCCAGTATTCGGGTTTGTAGCCGGTGGCTGCCAGGTCCGCCGGCAACTTGTCGCGGTAGCGGAACAGGTAGGCGTTGACGCCCCGGGCATAGACTTCGAAGAAGCGCTTGAGCCGCGGCGACGAGGCCTTGTACAGCTCATCGGCGTTTTTCTTCAGGTTGACGGCACGCATGTAGCGGTCGACGTCCAGCCGCTCGGCACCGGACATCTCCGCCAGGCGCCCCTGGGCCAGCAGGCGCAGGGTCACCATCTGGCCGATGCGGTCGCTGGCGTGGACGTAGCCGAGGGAGAACAGCGCGTCGTGGAAGCTGTTGCTCTCGATCAGCGGCATGCCCATGGCATTGCGCCGAATCGAAACATTCTGTGCCAGCCCCTTGAGCGGCTGCACCCCGGAGGTGGGCGGGACAGTGTCCTGGGTGTTCCAGGACTGGCATCCGCTCAAACCGAGCACACTGGCCACTGCGGCGGCAACGCCGAGCCGGGGGATGAAGGAAATAGAGGCTGGCGAGGCCATGGCAAAGCTCCTGCGGGAGGGGGTGTCGTCAATAAAGGCGCTACGTTAGTGAGCAGGAGGGGGCCGCGCAAGCGGGGGCGAGGGTTATTTGTTGATTTGGCGATGAAAGCCCTGCGCGGATGGAACCTTGGTGATTTCAGGGCTGGAGCGGATTGATCTTGTCTGGCGTTGCAGGTAGGAAGGAAGGACGCGCAAGGTGGGAGAGCCCAACTGACCGAGCCAGGGAGACATGGCATGGAACTACGCAACAACGCAGCCTTGATCCTCATCGATCAACAAAAAGGCATCCTCCACCCCAGGCTCGGGCCTCGCAACAACCCCGAGGCTGAGTTGCGCATGCTGAAACTGCTGGGGTTCTGGCGGGCGTCGGCGCGGCCGGTGGTGCACGTTCATCACCTGTCCCGTTCGCCGGACTCGGTGTTCTGGCCGGGGCAATCGGGTGTGGAGGTGCAGCAGCGCTTCGAGCCATTGGCGGGGGAGTGGGTGATCCACAAGGATGTACCGGACGCTTTCTGCGCCACTCACCTGGAGATGGACCTGCGTCGGGCGGGTATCGAGCAACTGGTCATCGTGGGGGTGGCGACGAACAATTCGGTGGAGTCCACGGCGCGCACGGCCGGCAATCTGGGGTTCGACACCTGGGTGGCCGAAGACGCCTGCTTCACTTTCGACAAGCCCGATTATTTCGGCAACCTGCGCTCGGCCGGCGAGGTCCATGGCATGTCCCTGGGCAACCTGCATGGCGAGTATGCGACGGTGGTCAGTGTGCAGCGGATTCTGGACGCAGGCTGACCAAGGGAGGTTGGATGTGCCGGCCTCATCGCGAGCAAGCTCGCTCCCACAGGATTTTGCGGCGATCACCAGATATCGTTTCACTGCAAGATCCCGTGGGAGCGAGCTTGCTCGCGAAGAGGGCAGGCCAGGTTAAACAATGCTGGCTGACCTAGCGCTATCGCGAGCAGCTCGCACACAGGGGGCAACAGACGAAGAAGTTCTTCGCCCGAACCCTCAAGCCCCGTGGCACTTCTTGAACTTCTTGCCATTGCCGCACGGGCACGGGTCGTTGCGACCGACGTCCTTCAGGGCGTTGCGCACCGGCTCCTGGTGAGCGTGGCCGCAGTTCGGGCCGTGGACGTGGCCGTGGTCATGATCGTGATGATGGTCGTGATCGTGGTTGCAATCAGGGCCGTGGACATGGGGTTGCTGGGTCATCGGGGTTACTCCGCAATTAAATCGGCGGCGATTATCACGCCATTGCGTTCCAGGTGCACGTAGTGGGCGATGAATAAGCCGGTTTCCAGCTCGCCCTCCAGGCGGTAGGGGATCTGCTCCCGGGGTTTTTGAAGCAGTTTCACCACGTCTCGTACCTGGGGCCACAGATTGGTGCGGATCGGCACCTTGAAATAGGCACTGTGCCTGGGTGCTACGGTGAACCAGTGCTCATGCTCGCCTTCGGTCAGCAACAGGTCGCCCAAGTGGATGCGATACGTCAGGCCGCGCACGGTCAGGTCGCTGTCGCCGGGATTGTCGACGCGAAAGTGCAAGGTGAACTTCTGCTCCAGCAGCCGCGCCCGCACCACCTCGACCTTGGCCAGGTGCACCTGGGGTTCGGGCGCCTGTTCACCTCGCCAGGACGCACAGCCGCCGAGCCCGATGAACAACAACAGGCAAGTGATGCGTAGCAGGTGCGTTGTCTGGGTCATGTCCGCGCCTCTGGTTTATTCCAGTCTAGCCCGCTGGCGAGAGGGGGCGTGTCGGACGCTCGTGAAATCAGCGGCCGAAGTAGCCCGCACAGCACTTCTTGAACTTATGCCCACTGCCACACGGACAGCTGTCGTTGCGGCCGGCCTTGACCGGCACGGAGGGATCGATGAAGTACCAGCGCCCATCGTTCTGCACGAACGAGGATTGTTCCCGGTGGCTGTGCTCGCCCTGGCCATCGTGCCAGCGCGCGGTGAAGGTGACAAAGGCGTGTTCCGGCTGCCCGCCGAACACTTCGCTGCTTTCCACCTCCAGACCCAGCCAGGTGCTGTTGGCGCTCCAGTCGCTGATGGCCTGGCGGTCGAGACCGTCCTGCTGGGCGGGCAGGGTGGTGCTCACCAGATAGTCCACCAACCCCAGCACGTAGGCGCTGTAGCGCGAGCGCATCAGGGCTTGCGCACAAGGTGCCGGGTGGCCGTCGTGGTAGTGGCCGCAGCAGGCGTCCAGCAAGTTGCCGCTGCCGCAAGGGCAAATGGGTGTGTGTGGGCTCATGTTCACGGCTACCACCAGTATTTTCCAAAGTTTTCCGGGTTGGCCCAAAAGCGTGAGTTGAGCCAGTCGGGGACTTGCTTGTATTCAAGCAGATCGTAGGTGAACAGGGTCAGCACCTGTTCCTCGCGCTGGAATCGCTCATTGGCTTGCAGGGCCAGGGAAAAGAAGTCTGTCTCTTGCCAGCCGCAGGCGTTCAGGTCCGCGAGCACGGCGATACGGCTGGCGTTCAGGTTACGGATGCCACCCAACAGGTTCAGACCGTCGCGCTTGGGCAAATGCTCCAGGCAATCGAGCGCCAGGGCCAGGTCAAAACGCCGCGCCGCCACGTCCGCCGGCAAGGGGCCGGGGCCGGCATGCACCACTTGCGTGGCGGGGTGCGCCTGCTGGAACGCCTCGAGCGCGGGAAAGCCGCTGGCGCCGATCAGCAGCAGTTTTTGCGGGGCATAACGCTCAAGCACGGCCGCCAAGGCTTGCTGGGGCGTGCGCGAAGAAATGGCAACGGTCATCGAAGTTCCTCTGTCAGGGGCACCACGATAGCCTGCCCGGACATCGTGGCCTAGAGCGGTTTGCGCTTAACCGTGTCGAACGGTCGCAAACACGGGGCAAAAGTCGCGATTGCGTGAAGCTGGCGCAGATCCGAACTCGGGTCTTTACTCCCCTGAATCGGCGCCATGCCGATCCCTCAAGGAGAACACCCGATGAGCATAGTTCGGACAGCGTTACCCCTGGTTCTGCTAACCAGTGTGTTGACTGGTTGCGCAGGTTTGCAGAAAACCGACTGGCCGATCTGTGCGGCCACCGGTGGCGTCGTCGGCGCGGGGTTGGGCGCCATTGAAAGCAGTTCCTGGATCGGCCCGGGCGCGCTGGTGGCCGGTACCGTGGCGGGCGCCTGGTGCTGGGCCCATGGCGACGGCGACGAAGATGGCGACGGCGTGCCTGACAGCCGCGACAAGTGCCCGGGCACGCCGAAGGGCGTGCAAGTCGACGCCGATGGCTGCCCGCCACCTGCACCGGCGCCGGTGGTCGAAGCCCCCGTGGTGGTCAAGGAAGAAACCATCGTGATCCGCGACGTGCACTTTGAATTCAACAAGGCCACGCTGACCCCGACCGACAAAGAGGTCCTGAGCACCGTTGCGACCCGGTTGAAGCAGGAAACGTCCACGACGCAACTGCGGGTCACCGGCCACACCGACAGCGTCGGCAGCGATGCGTATAACCAACGGTTGTCGGAGAAACGGGCCAATTCGGTGGTGCAATACCTGGTCGAGCAGGGCGTGCCGCGCGCCAGTTTCGTTTCGGTGTCCGGTGTCGGGGAAAGCCAACCGGTGGCCGACAACAAAACCGCCGACGGACGTGCGCTGAACCGCCGGACCGAAATCAGGATAAACCGCTGAAGCCCTTGCCATCCGCGGCTTGTAGAGTTGCCGATGGCAGTCTTTACTCCTGTGTGACCGGTATGGGCCGGTGACACAGGAGCCTTCACCATGAACGTTCTAATCAGGGCCGCCTTACCGGTACTGCTGGCCAGCAGTCTGTTGTCCGGTTGCGCCACCCACAGCGATGGCAGCGCCTCTCTCAATCAACGTACCTGGCCGATCTGCAGTTTGATCGGTGGCCTGGCTGGCGGTGGCCTGGGCGCCATCCAAAGCAGTGGCTGGGCCGCGGGCGGTGCCGCGCTGGGCCTGCTGGGCGGTGGGTTGATCTGTTACGCCCAGGATGGCGATGAAGACGGCGACGGCGTGTTCGACCGCCGTGACCGTTGCCCCGACACGCCGGCCAACACCCCGGTCGAACATCACGGGTGCCCGTTGCCGCAGTACCCGGCCAGCGCGCCTGTGGCCGAGCCCGAGGCACCGGCGACGGAGGTCGTCACCCTCAACGATGCCGGCAAGGTGTTGTTCGATTTCGACAAGTCCGACCTCACGCCCGCCGCTCGAAGCCAGCTCGATGGGTTGATGGGCAAGCTGGGCCATGCCAACGTCGCCAGTATCCGCGTGGTCGGCCACACCGACAGCGTCGGGACCGAGGCCTATAACCAAGGGTTGTCCGAGCGCCGGGCCAGCAGCGTCGTGGAGTACCTGCTGACCCAGGGGTTGGCGCCGGACAAGCTCACCAGCGAAGGCAAGGGCGAAAGCGAGCCGGTGGCCGACAACGAGACTGATGAAGGGCGGGCGCAAAACCGTCGGGTGGACCTGCACATCCAGCGTTGAGTGCGCTTCGCTTCAGTGGGCCCGGGGCCGCCGGCTCGCCATGGCGCGATCCGGCGGCCATCGAGCCGCGTTAAATTAAATTTGCCCCCGCCTCTGGCTTATCGCGCGCGCTAGCCGTTACTGTGCGCCCAAAGAATAATGTTCGTCGGGGAGGACGTATGAAGGTGTTCTGGGGGCTGGGCCGCTTGTTGACCCTGCTGTTCTGGCTGGTGGTGCTGGTCAACCTGATCATGCCGCTCGTCCATCCGCTGCATCTGCTGGTCAACCTCGCCGGTGCCGTGTTGCTGGTGCTCCATGTGCTCGAACTGCTGCTGTTCAGGGCCAGTTTTCGGGGCCGGCCTGCGCCGGGCCGTGATCGCCTTCGCGTGCTGCTGTTCGGCATCTTCCACCTGCAAACCCTCCCGACCGCGCCAGAGGTTTCCCATGCGTAAATTGTGTCTGCTCGTCGCCCTTGTCAGTCCTTGGGCCTCGGCCCAGGTGCTCCAGGTAGAAAGCCATTCGCTGATGCGTTTGCCCAATACCACCAGCACCTTGACCCTGGAGCGGCTGGACGTGGCCGACTACGGCACGTTGCTGGTGCCATCCAATGTCACCGAGTTGTCCGTTGGCCAACTGCACCTGGGACGCGAAGCCCGGATCGCCATCGTGCCCGCGCAACAGGCATTGGACATGAAAGTGGTCCAGGCAGAGTTGGCCGAGGGCAGCCAGATCACCTCCCGCGGCGCCCCGGGCACCTACACGAAGGCGGCACGGCCGGGACGTGATCTCAATCTGCGTTTCAATGCCTTGACGGCGTCGCAGTTGTCCGTGGATGCCCGTGGGGGTGCCGGTGCGCCGGGTTACGTAGGCCTGGACGGTGCGAACGGCCAGGCGCCGGGTTGCACGTGGGGCGCGGCGGGACGTGGCGCCGACGGCAGCAATGGCAGCGACGGCCTGCCGGGTGCGGCCGGTGCACGGGTACGCCTCGAATTGCCGAATGCCTACCCGGCCGAGCAGATCAACGTGACCGTGGACGGCGGCGCCGGCGGCGCTCCCGGCCCGGGTGGCAAGCCCGGCCACGGCGGCAAGGCCAAGGGTTGCCTGGTCTATACCGCCGACGGTGGCAAGAGCGGCCGCCCTGGCGCCGATGGCCAGCCTGGGCCTGCGGGAGCGGCTGGCGTGGTGACGGTGCAGCGCTTCTAAGCACGCTACGGATCAAATGTGGGAGCAAGCCCGCTCCCACAGGATTTCGTATCCCGGCAGGGATCGCGTTAAAACATCGGTCGCGCCGCGCCGATCGCCACCACCAGCATGCCGATCAGCAGGTTGATGCCCACCAGCCTGCGAATCTTCCCCAGGGCCGCCGCGCCCGTCGGCCAGTCCTGCGCGGCCACGGCGCTGCGCAGCGGTGGCAACTGCAGGGCCTGGATGCGGATGAACAATGCCGTCATCACCACATACAAGCCCATCATCACCTGCACATAGCGCGGCGCGGTTTCAAAACCAGCGAAGCGCAGGTGGATCAGGCCTACACCGCTTATCGGCAAAAGTACCACCGCGACCCAGACCCAAATGAAAAAACGCTGAAACACTTCTACCCACAATGTCAGCCTGGCAGGCCCCTCAAGTGCCGTCATTGCGGCGGGTCGCAGGATCATCCAGGCGAAGAACATGCCGCCGACCCAGACCAGGGCCGCCAGTAAATGCAGGGTGTAGACGAGGGCAAAGGGTGTCATCGGGTTACTCCGTTCTGCGCAGGATTCATTAGCGGGGTATGATAGCCGCCGATCCGAACCACTGAAAATTTATCCAGCGTTTTTTAGCGCCCGACATTCATGATCAGCACCGAACTCAAAACCACGATCCAGGGCGCCTATTCGCGTTTTCTCGAAGCCAAGAGCCTGAAGCCGCGCTATGGCCAGCGCCTGATGATCGCCGAAGTGGCGAAAGTCCTCGGCGATATCGACACCGACGATGAAGGCCGGCGCAGTGGCGAGCCCGCCGTCGTGGCGGTGGAGGCCGGCACCGGTACCGGCAAGACCGTGGCCTACAGCCTGGCGGCGATTCCCAGTGCCAAGGCCGCCGGCAAGCGCCTGGTGATCGCCACGGCCACCGTCGCCCTGCAGGAGCAGATCGTCTACAAGGACCTGCCCGACCTGATGCGCAACAGCGGCCTGAACTTTACCTTCGCCCTGGCCAAGGGCCGTGGGCGCTACATGTGCCTGTCCAAGCTCGACATGTTGCTCCAGGAAGGCCAGGCGCAGACCGCCACGGCCCAGCTGTTCGAAGAAGAAGGCTTCAAGATCGAAGTCGATGAGGCCAGCCAGAAGCTGTTTACCAGCATGATCGAGAAGCTCGCCGGCAATAAGTGGGACGGCGACCGTGACAGCTGGTCCACCGCGCTGGAAGACGCCGACTGGGCCCGCCTGACCACCGATCACAGCCAGTGCACCAACCGTCATTGCCCCAACTTCGGCCAGTGCGCCTTCTACAAGGCCCGCGAAGGCATGGGCAAGGTCGATGTGATCGTCACCAACCACGACATGGTCCTGGCCGATCTGGCCCTGGGCGGCGGCGCGGTATTGCCGGACCCGCGAGACACGGTCTACGTGTTCGACGAGGGCCATCACCTGCCGGACAAGGCCATCGGTCATTTCGCCCATTACACCCGGCTGCGCTCCACCGCCGACTGGTTGGAAACCACCGCCAAGAACCTCACCAAGCTGTTGGCCCAGCATCCATTGCCGGGCGACCTGGGCAAGCTGATCGAGCAGGTGCCTGAGCTGGCGCGGGAGATCAAGACGAACCAGCAGTTCATGTTCACCGCTTGCGAGCAGGTGGCCGATTTCAAGCCGGGCGAAGACGTCGAGGGCCGTGAGCGACCCCGCCATCGGTTTGTGGGTGGGGTGATCCCCGAGCACATGCGCGAAATGGGCATCGAGCTCAAGAAAGGCTTCGCGCGCCTGACCGACCTGTTCACCCGACTGACCGACCTGCTCAAGGAAGGCATGGATGGCGAAGTGAACATCGGCATCGCCAGCAACCAGGCCGAGGAGTGGTACCCGCTGTTCGGCAGCCTGTTGTCGCGTTCCCAGGGCAACTGGGAGCTATGGACGGCCTTCACCGTCGAAGACCCGGAAGACAACCCACCGATGGCCCGGTGGCTGACCCTGGCCGAAAGCGGCTCGCTGTTCGACATCGAGGTCAACGCCAGCCCGATCCTGGCGGCGGACATGCTGCGGCGCAACCTGTGGAACGTCGCCTATGGCGCGCTGGTGACGTCCGCCACGCTGACGGCGCTGGGCACGTTCGACCGCTTCCGCATGCGTGCCGGGCTGCCCAAGAAAGCCGTGACCGCCGTGGTCCCGAGTCCTTTCCATCATGCCGATGCCGGTGTATTGCGGGTGCCGGACCTCAACGCCGACCCGCGGGATGCCGCCGGCCATACCGCGGCGATCATCCGCGACCTGCCGGCACTGGTGGAAGGTTCGCGGGGCACCCTGGTGCTGTTTTCCTCGCGCAAGCAGATGCAGGACGTGTTCGACGGCCTTGACCGCGACTGGCGCAAGCAGGTGTTCATCCAGGGCAACCTGTCGAAACAGGAAACCCTGAACAAGCACAAGGCGCGGGTCGACAGTGGGGATAGCAGCGTGCTGTTCGGCCTCGCCAGCTTTGCCGAAGGCGTCGACTTGCCCGGCGCGTACTGCGAACACGTGGTGATCGCCAAGATCCCGTTCTCGGTGCCCGACGACCCGGTGGAAGCCGCGCTGGCGGAGTGGATCGAGGCGCGGGGCGGTAATCCGTTCATGGAGATCTCCGTGCCGGATGCGTCGCTGAAACTGGTCCAGGCCTGTGGTCGACTGCTGCGCACCGAGGAAGACCGCGGCACCATCACCTTGCTCGACCGCAGGCTGGTGACCCAGCGCTATGGCAAGGCGATCCTGAATGCGCTGCCACCGTTTCGTCGGGAGATTTCCTGAAGCCCCGTCATTTTTATGGTCAGGGAGCATCTGTGGCGAGGGGATTTATCCCCTGGGACGCGAAGCGGCCCTGAAGCCGGGCGACTCGGAGTGCCAGGATAAACAGAGTTGGCTGTTCGGGGGCTGTTTCGCAAGCCAGCGGGGATAAATCCCCTCGCCACAAGGGCGGTGTCCAGCCAGCCGTCCTGTGGCGGTTCCCAAATGACCTAATGCCTGAAACAATGCCAGCCAATCTGAAAAGTCTTTGTTTCGAGGGAGTTGCGGGTGCAGATTCAAGGTCATTATGAACTTCAGTTCGAAGCCGTACGTGAGGCTTTCGCGGCGCTGTTCGACGACCCCCAGGAGCGCGGCGCCGCGTTGTGCATCCAGGTCGGCGGCCGGACGGTGATCGACCTGTGGGCCGGCACGGCGGACAAGGACGGCCATGAAGCCTGGCACAGCGACACCCTCGCCAATCTGTTCTCCTGCACCAAGACTTTCACCGCCGTCACGGCCCTGCAACTGGTGGCCGAAGGCAAGCTGCAGCTCGATGCCCCGGTAGCGCGCTACTGGCCGGAGTTTGCCGCCGCCGGCAAAGCCGCCATCACCCTGCGCCAGTTGCTCTGCCATCAGGCCGGGCTGCCCGCGCTGCGCGAACTGCTGCCACCTGAAGCGCTGTATGACTGGCAGGCCATGGTCGATGCGCTGGCCGCCGAAAGCCCCTGGTGGACGCCCGGCGAGGGCCATGGTTACGCCGCGATCACCTATGGCTGGTTGGTCGGCGAACTGTTGCGCAGGGCGGACGGTCGTGGTCCTGGGGAGTCCATCGTGGCCCGCGTGGCCAAGCCGTTGGGCCTGGATTTTCACGTGGGCCTGGCCGATGCCGAGTTCCATCGCGTGGCCCACATCGCCCGGGGCAAGGGCAACGTCGGCGACGCGGCGGCCCAGCGCCTGCTGCAAGTGACGATGCGCGAACCCACGGCCATGACCACGCGGGCCTTCACCAATCCGCCGTCGATCATGACCAGCACCAACAAGCCGCAATGGCGGCGCATGCAGCAACCCGCCGCCAACGGCCATGGCAATGCCCGCAGCGTGGCCGGTTTCTATGCCGGCCTGCTGGACGGCAGCCTGTTGGAAGGTGAAATGCTCGACGAACTGACTCGCCAGCACAGCTTTGGCGACGACAAGACATTGCTGACCCAGACCCGTTTCGGCCTGGGTTGCATGCTGGACCAGCCCGATGTACCGAACGCGACCTACGGCCTCGGCCCTCGGGCGTTCGGGCATCCGGGGGCAGGGGGCTCCATCGGTTTTGCCGATCCGGAACACGATGTCGCGTTTGGCTTCGTGACCAACACGCTGGGCCCGTACGTGCTGATGGACCCGCGCGCGCAGAACCTGGCGAGGGTCCTTGCCACTTGTCTGTAAACGCCATTGAAGGCAATGGGCATAGGAACCTCATGCCCTTTTCAGTTTCCAAGCGTCTGTTTATGTGGCCTGAACACGGCCTTTAATTTATTCATTTACATCATTTTGTGGATATCCAATGTCATCGAATAAAACCCTCGCTCTGGCGCTGTGCTTCGCTATCACCGGTTGCGCACAAACTCCACAAAATGATGCCGAAGGCGGCGGTAGCTGGTGGTCCTTCGGTTCCTCCGACAAGGTCGCGGCCAAGGACCCTGCACCCGCTGCACCGGCAGCGCCCCTGAAGCCCGCTGCCGTCGCGCCGCAGGCCAAGGCCGAGAGCGCCACGCACTGGTGGTGGCCGTTCTCCTCCGATGACAGCGCCGACGTGGCCAGTAAAGAGCCCGTGAAGCCCGAAGCCAAGGCGCCGGCCACGGTGGCCAAGGCCGAAGCCGAGAGCAATGGCAAGTGGTGGTGGCCGTTCGGCGGCAAGGAACAGGAAACCGCCAAGGCCGTGCCGATGCCCGATCCGAAGGTGACCCAGGCCTGGCTCGACGACTACGAGCCGAAGCTGCGCACGGCGATCCAGGACAGCAAGCTCGAACTTGAGCGTCGCGACAACGTGCTGGTGGTCACCGCGCCGGTGGACAGTTCATTCAACCCGGATCGCCCGGCCATGCTGCTGCCCGTAACCCTCGGCCCGTTCACCCGGGTGGCGAAGATCCTCGAAGCCGACCCGAAGACCGCCGTGCTGGTCCTCGGCCACGCCGACACCTCGGGCGCCGCGCCGGCCAACCTGAAGCTCAGCCAGGAGCGTGCCCAGGCCGTGGCGGCGATTTTCCGTCTCAGTGGCTTGCAGCGTGATCGCCTGATGCTGCGTGGCATGGGGGCGGTATCGCCCCGTGCCGCCAACGACAGCGCTGAAGGCCGCGCCTTGAACCGTCGCGTGGAGCTGCTGGTGACCCCGCAGAACACCATGGTGGCGCTGCTGAGCAAGTACAACATGCCGGCTCCGGCGCCCGTGACGATGGTGGCCGCCCAGGACGCGAAGCCTGCCGCCCCGGCCCCTGCCCCTGTGGCCAAGAAAGCCGCAGCGCCAGCGACCAAGAAAGCGCCTGCGAAAAAAGCCGCGGCCAAGGCTCCTGCCAAGAAAGCGCCAGCCAAGACCGCGACCCCAGCGAAGAAAACCCAACCGGCCAAAGCCGCCACGGACACCAAGAAAGTCGCGGCCGCCGATACGCCCAAGCAGTGATGGGCTCACCACAAGGAACGCGCCATGACCCAATCGCTGGCTGATATGCGCCGCGACTACACCCGTGATGGCTTGACCGAGGCCCTGGCCCCGGCCGAGCCGTTTGCACTGTTCCACCAATGGTTCGCCGAGGCGGTCAAGACCGAACAGGCGCCGGTGGAGGCCAACGCCATGACCCTGGCAACGGTGGATGCCGACGGCCGCCCCCATTGCCGCGTCCTGTTGCTCAAGGGGCTGGATGCCCAGGGCTTCACGTTCTTCACCAACTACGACAGTGCCAAGGGCCAGCAACTGGCGGCGAACCCGTTCGCGGCCATGACGTTTTTCTGGCCAGGCCTGGAGCGCCAGGTGCGCATCGAGGGCACGGTGGTGAAGGTCACGGCGCAGGAGTCTGACGCCTATTACCAGGTGCGCCCGTTGGGCAGCCGTCTCGGCGCGTGGGCGTCACCCCAGAGCCGGGTGATCGCCGGGCGCGGTGAGCTGGAAGATCTGCTCAAGGCCACCGAGCAGCACTTCAGTGACAGCCAACCCCACTGCCCGGAGCATTGGGGCGGCTATCGCTTGCTGCCCGAGCGCATCGAATTCTGGCAGGGCCGCCCGAGCCGTTTGCACGATCGCCTCAACTACCGCCTGCAAGGGGCGAGCTGGACGCGCGAGCGTCTGGCGCCTTAGCATCGGGGTAGTCTGCCGCGGCGGTTTTAAGCCACTGCGGCAGGTCCCGGCGCTTGATTCCTTGCTCCCGCGCACGAGCCAGATGTTGCAGCATGTAGGCTTTTTTCTGCTCATCCCCTGCTGCCAGCGACAACGCCAGGTCGCGGTCCACCCAGCGTTTGATCCGCACGTACAGCCACCAGTGGAAGTACAAACCGGCCACGGTGGTTGCGACGATGATGAAGTAATCCATGAAAAATCCCAGGTTGATGACGCAGGTTTTGGAAATAGACGCTACTGTTTGGTGAATTTTTCGGGCGCGCCTGTATCCCACCTGAATGAAAGCAATTTTATCCCGGCGAGGCCGTGACAGGCGTCAAGTTGGGGAGTTTAATGAATTCCTGTCTTTTGGAGCTGATGCTATGCGTAAGTCTGTTCTACTGGTTGCTTCCTTTTCTACGATGGCGATGTTGCTCACTGGCTGTCAGTCGAGCCTGACCGGTGACTCCTACTCCCGTGACGAGGCGCGTCGCGTGCAGACGATTCGCATGGGCACCATCGAATCCTTGCGTCCAGTCAAGATCGAGGGCACCAAGACCCCGATCGGCGGCGCGGCCGGTGCCGTGGTGGGTGGCGTGGGTGGCAGCGCCATCGGCGGCGGCCGTGGCAGCATCGTTGCTGCGGTCATCGGTGCTGTGGCGGGTGGGCTGATCGGCTCTGCCACCGAAGAAGGCCTGACCCGTACCCAGGGCGTGGAAATTACCGTTCGCGAGGACGACGGCAGCATGCGTGCCTATGTGCAGCAGGTTCAGGAGAACGAGGTGTTCCGTGTGGGTGAGCGGGTGCGTATCTCCACTGTCGATGGGACGAGTCGCGTATCGCACTGATGGGGTTGTTCTAATGGGGAAACGGCGCTTGGCCCTGGAGGGGAGAGCGCCGTTTTTTCTTTGAGGGTGCCTGACACAGGCATTGCCCTGTGCCAGTAATCTCTGCTGGGGTTAGCCCAACCCCGGCGTGGAAGCGGGCTTCCGGCTGGCGGCGGCGGTGATTGCGTAGCCCAGTAACGCCGCCAGGATCGAGCCGGTGAGGATGCCCATGCGGTCCATACCGGCGTAGTCGCTGACGCCGGGCTCGAAGGCCAGGGAACCGACGAACAGGCTCATGGTGAAGCCGATACCACACAGGATGGCCACGCCCAGCACCTGGCCCCAGTTGGCGCCGGCGGGCAGGTTGGCGATGCCGATCTTCACGGCCAGCCAGGTCAGGCCAAAGACGCCCAGGGTCTTGCCCAGCAGCAGGCCGATGGCGATGCCCATCGGTACGTGGTGGGTGAAGCTTTCGAGCGTCACGCCGCTCAGGGACAGTCCGGCGTTGGCGAAAGCGAACAACGGCAGGATGCCGTAGGCCACCCAGGGATGCAGGGCATGTTCCAGGGTCTGCAGGGGCGAGGTCTCGGCGTTTTTCGTGCGCAATGGGATGCAGAACGCCAGGGTGACCCCGGCCAGGGTGGCGTGGACACCGCTCTTGAGTACGCAGACCCAGAGAATCAGGCCCACGACCATGTACGGCCCGAGCTTGACCACACCCATCCGGTTCATCGCCACCAGCGCGGCGATGCAGGCGGCTGCCAGTATCAGGGACAAGGTGGACAGGGCGCCGGAATAGAAGATGGCGATGATGATAATGGCCCCCAGGTCGTCGATGATTGCCAGGGTCATCAGGAACAGCTTGAGCGACACCGGCACCCGCTTGCCCAGCAGTGCCAGGACCCCCAGGGCGAAGGCGATGTCGGTGGCGGTTGGAATCGCCCAGCCGGCGAGGGCGGCCGGGTTGTCGCGGTTGAGGAACCAGTAGATCAGCGCCGGGACCAGCATGCCGCCAATCGCCGCCGCGCCGGGCAGGACGATCTGCGAAGGCTTCGACAATTGGCCATCGAGGACCTCGCGTTTGACTTCCAGGCCGATCAGCAGGAAGAACAGGGCCATCAGGCCGTCGTTGATCCACAACAGCAGCGGCTTGGCGATCTTCAACGCGCCGACCTGGGCGACCACCGGGGTGTCCAGCAGGCCGTTGTACAGCCAGGACAGCGGTGAGTTATTGATGACCAGCGCCAGTATGGCGGCGGCGATCAGCAGCAGGCCACTGGCGGCCTCCAGTTGGAAGAAGCGTGTCAGGGAGTTACGTAGAGCCAAGATTTGCTCTCCATTCATCGAATCAAAAGTCGCCACACCCTAACCCGTACTGTTAGTTGTTAAAACAAAAGTTATATTCTTTTTTGTTATATGTCGTTACAACGACCCTGTCACGCGGTTGGGCAGTTACGGGCCATATTGGACCTTAGCTGTACCTGTGCGCGATGTCGGTTTTTTCCTAAGCTGGCAACTGGTTTTTCCGAATCAATCCGTGCCTGCCTGACCACGGGGGATATCCCCGTGTGAACCGATCCTGTGAGAAAACACCATGAACGACCATCGCCAGTGGGCGCGCGAAGCGATCCGCATCATCGAGGCTGATTTCCAGCGCAGCGCCGATACCCACCTGATTCCACTGCCGTTGCCGGGCCTGCCGGGCATCGAGCTGTATTTCAAGGATGAATCCAGCCATCCCACTGGCAGCCTCAAGCACCGGCTGGCGCGTTCGTTGTTTCTCTATGCGTTGTGTAACGGCTGGCTCAAGCCCGGCGCGCCGGTGATCGAGGCGTCCAGTGGCTCGACGGCGATTTCCGAGGCGTATTTCGCCAGGCTCCTGGGGCTGCCCTTTATCGCGGTGATGCCGGCGACCACCTCCAGGGAAAAAATCGCCCAGATCGCTTTCTACGGTGGCCAGAGCCATCTGGTGGAGGATCCTACGCAGATCTACGCCGAATCCGAACGCCTGGCCCGTGAGCACGACGGCCACTTCATTGACCAGTTCACTTATGCCGAACGCGCGACGGACTGGCGGGCCAACAACAACATTGCCGAATCGATCTTCCAGCAGATGCGCTTCGAGCACTACCCGGAGCCGAGCTGGCTGATCTCCAGCCCCGGCACAGGGGGCACCACGGCCACCCTGGGACGATACGTGCGTTATCGCCAGCACCACACGCGCGTGCTGTGCGCCGATGCCGAGCGCTCGGTGTTCTTTGACTATTACCGCAGCGGCGACGCCAGCCTGCGCCTGGATTGCGGCTCGCGCATCGAGGGTATAGGCCGGCCACGGGTCGAGGCGTCGTTCCTGCCGAAAGTCATCGATGCGATGGTCAAAGTTCCGGATGCCCTGTCGCTGGCGGCCATGCACTACCTGGCCCAGCGCCTGGGGCGACGGGTCGGTGGCTCCAGCGGCACCAACCTGATCGGAGCGCTGATTGCCGCACGGCAGATGGTCGACGGGGGCGAGTCTGGGTCGATCGTGGCGATCTTGTGCGATGGCGGTGAGCGTTATGCGACCACTTATTACGACCTCGCCTGGCTCAAGGCCCAAGGCTATGAGCTGGACGGATTGATCGCGGTCGTGGCGGCGAGTGTGGAGCGGGGAGAGGCGCTGCCCGAGAGCGTATTGCGGGCCAATATCTGAGCCACGCATCTTTTTTGTGGGAGCGAGCTTGCTCGCTCCCACAAAGCAGGTTTTTCGTCAGGCCTGGAGGCCGAGCATGTCTCGCGCCACGGCCTCGGCAATCCGGATCCCGTCCACGCCAGCCGAGAGAATCCCGCCCGCGTAACCGGCGCCTTCACCGGCCGGGAACAGGCCTTTGACGTTCAAGCTCTGCAGCGATTCATCACGGGTGATGCGCAGCGGCGACGAGGTGCGGGTCTCGATCCCGGTCAGTACGGCATCGTGCAGCGAATATCCGCGAATCTGCTTCTCGAATGCCGGCAGGGCCTCGCGGATGGCCTCGATGGCGAAGTCCGGCAGGGCCAGGGCCAGGTCGCCCAGGGAAACGCCGGGCTTGTAGGACGGTTCGACGCTGCCCAAGGCCGTCGACGGCTTGCCGGCGATGAAGTCGCCCACCAGTTGCGCCGGGGCTTCGTAGTTGCTGCCGCCGAGCACGAACGCGTGGGATTCCAGGCGCTCCTGCAACTCGATGCCTGCCAGCGGGCCGCCGGGGTAATCCACTTCCGGGGTAATGCCGACGACGATGCCGGAGTTGGCATTGCGTTCGTTGCGTGAGTACTGGCTCATACCGTTGGTCACGACGCGATTCGGCTCGGAGGTCGCGGCCACCACGGTGCCGCCCGGGCACATGCAGAAACTGTAGACCGAGCGGCCATTCTTGGCGTGGTGCACCAGCTTGTAGTCAGCGGCACCGAGTTTCGGGTGCCCGGCGTACTTGCCCAGGCGTGCGTTATCGATCAGCGATTGCGGGTGTTCGATACGGAAACCCACCGAAAACGGCTTGGCTTCCATGTACACGCCACGACCGTGGAGCATGCGGAAGGTGTCCCGCGCGCTGTGGCCCAAGGCCAGGATCACATGCCTGGAGTGGAGGCGTTCGCCGCTGGCCAGTTCGACGCCGACCAGTTGGCCGTCCTCGATGAGCACGTCGGTAACCCGCTGCTGGAAGCGCACTTCGCCGCCCAGGGCGCGAATTTCCTCACGCATGTTTTCCACCACGCCCGTCAGGCGGAACGTACCGATATGGGGCTTGCTGACGTAGAGGATTTCTTCCGGCGCACCGGCCTTGACGAACTCGTGCAAGACCTTGCGGCCGAGGAATTTCGGATCCTTGATCTGGCTGTAGAGCTTGCCATCGGAGAATGTCCCCGCGCCGCCTTCGCCGAATTGCACGTTGGATTCGGGGTTGAGCACGCTTTTGCGCCACAGGCCCCAGGTGTCCTTGGTGCGCTGGCGCACTTCCGGGCCGCGTTCGAGGATGATCGGCTTGAAGCCCATCTGCGCCAGCAGCAGGGCGGCGAAGATCCCGCAGGGACCGAAGCCGACCACGATCGGCCGTTCACTCAGTTCGCTCGGCGCCTGGCCCACTGCTTTGTAGCTGACGTCGGGCGCTTCGTTGATGTTGCGGTCATCGGCGAACTTGCGCAGCAGGCCGGCTTCGTCGCGCACCGTCAGGTCGATGGTGTAGATGAAGCACAGCTCGGAAGATTTCTTGCGTGCGTCGTAGCTGCGCTTGAACAAGGTGAAGTCGAGGAGTTCATCGCTGGCGATGCCCAGGCGCTGCAGGATGGCAGCGCGCAGGTCTTCTTCGGGATGGTCGAGCGGCAGCTTGAGTTCGGTGATTCGTAACATGGCGGGGTCCGGTTCGCGGGGCGCACAACTGCGCCAGGGCGTTCTTCAAACCGGCGATTATAAGCTGCAATCCCTCGCCGCAGTGAATCAGTCGTCGCGAGCGCCACCGAAATAGGCGCAGCCGCGCTGAACCTGGCCGTTGACCCGCACTTCGGCGCTCATGTGCTGGACACTGCCGGTGACGCTGTCGACGCAGCGCTGGGGCGCGACCCAGAGTTCGACCTTCTGGCCGTTGGCTTCGGTGCTGAGGTTGAAGCGGCCGTCCCCCAGTTGTTCCTCCAGGTAGGGCACCGCCAGGGCTGGCTGGCCTTCACGTTCGAGCACCAGGCCCTTGCCGTTGGCCTTCAGGTCCCATTGCGGACCATGCCCGGAGGCACGCAGGACCAGCCGCTTGAAATTGCCGTCGTCGCACGCGCTGCCCGAGCGTTCGAGGCGATACAACTGCTCCAGGTCCAACTGGCTGTCGGCCCCCGCCGTGGCGCTGGACAGAATGCGACCTCGCACATCGGCAAACAGCTTGCCCTGGTTGTCGGCCAGGCTCGCGGCCTGTTGCAACACGCTGGTGCCGCCGCTGTCGTTGACGATATAGCGGCGCTGTTCCTGGCAGGGCTGGAACACCAGCTTGCCATCGGCGGCCGTCAGTTCGCCTTGCATGCGCGTTTGCCCGGCGTGGGAAACGCTTTGGCGTGGCGCGTCGAGCAACTGGCAGCCGGCGAACAGCGGCAGGAGGGCGATAAACAGCAGGGAGCGGGCGGCACGCATCATTGGGTCTCCAGACAGGTGCCGCCACGTTACTCAGACTGATCCCGCATCACAAGCAGGAGCGTAGGCAAGATGCTGTTTAGCCCACGTGAAAGGTCTGACCGGTTTGTAGGCCTTCGACGCTTTTGGCGTAGGCCAATGCCACGTCGGCGGCGGGCACTGGCTTGTATCCGCGAAAGTACGGGGCGTACTTGTCCATCGCCTCCAGCAGCACGTTCGGGCTCACCGAGTTGACTCGCAAGCCCCTTGGCAACTCGATGGCCGCCGCGCGGACAAAACTGTCCAGGGCCCCGTTGACCAAGGCCGCCGACGCGCCGCTCTTGATCGGGTCGTGGCTGAGCACCCCGGTGGTGAAGGTGAAGGAGGCGCCGTCGTTGGCGAATTCGCGGCCGATGAGCAGCAGGTTGACCTGGCCCATCAGCTTGTCTTTCAAGCCCAGGGCGAAGCTTTCTTCGCTCATGTCGCCCAAGGGCGCGAAGGTGACATTGCCGGCGGCGCAGACCAGGGCATCGAAGCGCCCGGTCTTTTCGAACAGGGCGCGGATCGAGGCGCTGTCGCTGATGTCCACTTGCAACTCGCCGCTGTTGCGGCCGACGCGAATGATGTCGTGGCGCGGCGACAGTTCGTGGTCGATGGCCGAACCGATGGTGCCGTTGGCGCCGATCAACAGGATTTTCATGGGTTGTTCCTCTATGGATGGGAAGAGGTTGCAGTCTAGAAGGGTTCCTTTTGTTGATAATCGTGCTAATAGGCAACCTTTGGTTTTCAATTGGAAACAATCCAATGAGCGAAATGGATGACCTGGCGGCGTTTGCCGTATTGATGGAGGCCGGCAGCTTTACTCTGGCGGCGCAACAGTTGGGCTGTAGCAAGGGCCAGTTGTCCAAGCGCATCAGCCTGTTGGAAAGCCGCTTCAGCGTGGTGCTGCTGCAACGCACCACCCGGCGCCTGAGCCTCACGGCAGCGGGGGCGGCGTTGTTGCCCCAGGCCCAGGCGCTGCTGGTGCAGGTGGAAAAGGCGCGTCAGGCATTGGCCCGATTGAAGGACGACGTGGCCGGGCCGGTGCGTATGACGGTTCCGGTGTCGTTGGGCGAAACCTTCTTTGAGGGTTTGCTGGTAGAGTTCGCTCACACGTATCCCCATGTGCAGATCGAACTGGAACTCAGCAACGGCTACCGCGACCTGGCCCGCGAAGGCTTCGACCTGGCGATCCGCTCGGACGCCGCCATCGACGAGCGACTGGTGGCTCGGCCGTTGTTGGCGTGGCACGAAATGACCTGCGCCAGCCCGGCTTATCTCGACCGTCATGGCGAACCGGACACGCCCCAGGCCCTGGCGGAGCACCGCTGCCTGCTCAACAGCCATTACAGCGGCCGGGAGGAATGGTTGTACCACCAGCAGCACGAACTGCTGCGGGTCCGGGTGTCGGGGCCGTTCGCCAGCAACCACTACAGCCTGTTGAAAAAAGCCGCCCTGGCCGGTGCCGGAATCGCCCGGCTGCCGTCGTACCTGTTGCACGAAGAATTGGCTGACGGGCGCTTGCGACGGATCCTGAGCGGTTTTCAGACTCGGCGCATGCCGATGTACTTGGTGCATCCCTATCAAGGTGGCCTGCCCAAGCGGACGCAGGTGCTGGCCGACTATCTGATCGACTGGTTCAAGCGCAGCGGTGAAGCGTTGGACCGTCTCCAGGGATAGCGTCACACAGGCCCTGTTGGGAAGGCGCCTGCTCGCGAAAACAGTGGATCAGTCGCCAGTGCTGTTTTTGACACTGCGCTTCTGTGAGCAAGCTCGCTCCCACACAGCGACGCAGTGGTCGATTGACAGTTTGCCGGGCCCGCGTGCCATCAAGTAGAGCAGCACGGCGGCCCAGGTGCCATGGGTCGGATAGGCATCCGGGTAGACGAAGGTCTGGATGGTCAGGGTCATGCCCAGCAGCGCCAGCGCCGAGAAACGCGTGGCAAGCCCCAGCAGGATCAGCACGGGGAAAAAGTGCTCGGCGAATGCCGCCAGGTGAGCCGCGACCTCTGCCGACAACAACGGCACCGGGTATTCACTCTTGAACAGTGGAACGGTCGAGTCGGCCAGGTGCGGCCAACCGAGCTGGAAGGTGCCGTCGATCAGGTCGATGGCCAGCCCTTGAACCTTGGTCTGCCCGGATTTCCAGAACACCGCTGCAATGGAGAACCGCGCAATGCAGGCGATCAGGCTGTGGGGAATCTGTTCCAACAGGGCGATAGGGCGTGTGACGAGCGTGTTCATGGCAAGACCTTGTCGTGATGCAAGCGAGTGATGGCGTGGTGGCTGATCAGCAGCGCCAGGGTATGGCCTGGGTCGGCGTCCGGCGCAAAGGCCCACGCCTGGTCCAACGACAGGCCGTTTTGCAGGTGATGGAGGAAGGTGTATGTCGCGTGGTCGATGGCGAACACTTCGACGTCGAGCCCGTTGCGCAGGACCAGGGCTTGTTGTGCCTGGCCCGGATCGATGCCGGCGAGTGTCTCCCCGGCCTGATGAGCGGCCCAGATCGCCACGACCGCGAAGGCTGAGGCGAGCAGGTGCACGGACGGATGAAGCATCACGCGCAGCGTGCCCAGCGAGGGCGGGTCGGCGAGTGCCGCGGCCAGGAGCCCAAGGTCCGCGGCCTGGGCGTCAGCGGCGTGGTAGGCCAGTGTGCGCAGTCGTTCCAGCCGGGCCACATCCGCCAGGTACGGCACGGAGGACGCCGGTTCGAAACGCTCGATGAAATCCGCCAGGCCGGCGCCGTAGCGATTCATCAGTGGGCTGTCGGGTGCGCAGGCTTGCGCGTGAACGCCCGCCATGGCCTGGAAGAACTCATCGCCAACCAATTGCCGAACCACCGGGTAGCCGTCCGCCAATGCGTTGATCAATGAGCCCAGGACGTTGTTGCGATACACCGCGAAGCGGCTCGCCGGGTCGGCGCCGTTGGCGCAGCACAAACCGGGTGGGCACGCCTGCCGGGGGGCGAGCAGGGCGGCGGCGAATGTGGCCTGGCTGCTCATATCAGCCTCCGCGCGCCGTGCAGCAGTTCGTCGGCCTGGCGGGCTTCCTCCAACAAGACGCTGAAGGCCGGTACTTGGTTATCTCGCTCGATCAGGGTTGCCACCGGACCGATGCGCTCCAGCACTTGCCGATACAACGCCCAGACCGCCAGGTCGATGGGGGCGCCATGGTCGTCGATCAACAAACGGTCACCCAGGCTGTCGGCATCTTCGGCAAACCCGGCCAGGTGTATCTCGCCCACCGCGTGCAGCGGCAAGGCATCGAGATAAGCCAGGGGATCGCGCTGGTGGTTGACGCAGGACACGTAGAGGTTGTTGACGTCCAGCAGCAGGCCGCAACCGGTGCGGCGGATGACATCGCTGAGGAAGTCGGGCTCGTCAATGGTCGAGCGTTCGAATGCCAGGTAGGTCGCCGGGTTTTCCAGCAACATCGGGCGCTTGAGGGTTTCCTGCACGTGTTCGATGTGAGCGCAGACGCGGTCCAGCGTTTGCGCGTCGTAGGCCAGGGGCAGCAGGTCGTTGAGAAACACCGGGCCATGGCTCGACCAGGCCAGGTGTTCGGAAAAGGCTTGGGGTTGATAGCGTTCGATCAGTTCGGCGAGGCGCTTGAGGTGCACCTCATCCAGCTTGCCCTCGGTGCCGATGGACAGGCCGACGCCGTGCAGCGACAGCGGATAGTGTTCGCGGATCAAACCCAGGTAATGATGAAACGGGCCGCCGGCCACCATGTAGTTTTCGGCGTGGACTTCAAAGAAACCGATATCGGGCCTTGAACCGAGCACTGCTTGGAAGTGCCCGGTCTTGAGCCCCAGCCCGGCACGGGGCGGGAGCTCGACGCGGGCTGCCTGGGCGCCGGGGATAGCAGGTTTGCAAGACGTGGTCATGATCGACACTCAGGCAGCCAGGGGATCAGGACTTGGCTTTGAAGGCTTCGAGCTGGCCGAAACCGGTCGGCGACGTTTTGCTTTCGGTGGTCATGCAAGTGCCTTTCGGGACGAGTTTCCAGGCGTTGCCCTGGTAGTCCATCTTGGCGGTGCCGGCACAGGTCGTGCCCGCCCCGGCGGCGCAGTTGTTTTGCCCTTTCATGGCGACGCCAAAGCATTTTTCCATGTTGTCGTCAGCGGCGTGGGCGGTCGATACGGCGGCGATGCTCAGGGCGGAACCCAGGGCCAGGACCAGGGCGGAAGCGGACAGGGTGCGGGTGGTAGCGGACATGATGTTCTCCAGTTCTTCTTGGGAAATGAACCGGCGTGAGCGCCGGTCTGCTGAACTAGAGACGGGACGTGAGGAAGTGTTACAGCGAGTGCTTGAATTTTTTCCCAGCGGGAGCAAGCGCCCTCGCCACGTAGCGGTGCAGTTGTGCAAAAAAAAAAACGGCCCGAAGGCCGTTTTCTGTTGGCTGCAACCGTTAACCGCCCAGGTACGCCTCGCGCACTTTTGGGTCGGTCAGCAAGGCTTCACCGCTGCCTTGCATCACCACGCGGCCGTTTTCCAGCACGTAGGCCCGGTCGGCGATCTTCAGGGCCTGGTTGGCGTTCTGCTCCACCAGGAACACCGTCACGCCATCCTTGCGCAGCTGTTCGATGATGTCGAAGATCTGCTGGATGATGATCGGCGCCAACCCCAGGGACGGCTCGTCGAGCAGCAGCAGCTTGGGCTTGCTCATCAGCGCACGGCCGATGGCGAGCATTTGCTGTTCGCCGCCGGACATGGTGCCGCCGCGTTGGGTAAAACGCTCTTTCAGGCGTGGGAAAAGGTGCAGGACCTTGTCCATCTGTTCCTGATAGTCGCCCTTGTCGGTGAAGAACCCGCCCATGGCGAGGTTTTCTTCCACGGTCAGTCGGGCAAACACCCGACGACCTTCCGGCACCACCGCGATGCTCTTGCGCATGATCTGCGAAGAGTCCTGGCCCACCAGTTCCTCGCCCATGTAGCGGATGCTGCCGCTGCGGGCCTGGGGCGAACCGCAGAGGGTCATCAGCAGCGTGGACTTACCGGCGCCGTTGGCACCGATCAGCGTCACGATTTCGCCCTGGCGGACATCGACGTTGACACTGTGCAGGGCCTGGATCTTGCCGTAGAAGGTGGAAACGTTTTCGAACTGCAGCATTTACGCTTCCCCCAGGTAGGCTTTGATCACTTCAGGATTGTCGCGGATCTGGTCCGGCGTGCCGTCGGCCAGGGGCGTGCCCTGGTTGATCACCACGATGTGGTCGGAAATGCTCATGACCAGTTTCATGTCGTGCTCGATCAGCAGCACGGTGACGTTGTGCTCCTCGCGCAGCACGCTGATCAGCGCCTTCAGGTCTTCGGTTTCCTTGGGGTTCAGGCCGGCGGCCGGTTCGTCGAGCATGAGGATCCGCGGACGGGTCATCATGCAGCGGGCGATTTCCAGGCGCCGTTGCTGACCGTAGGCCAGGGTGCCGGCGGTCCGGTTGGCGAACTCCTTGAGGTTGACCTTCTCCAGCCAGTACTCGGCGTATTCCATGGCCTCGCGTTCGCTCTTGCGGAACGACGGGGTCTTGAACAGGCCGGCAAAGAAGTTGGTGTTCAGGTGACGGTGCTGGGCGATCAGCAGGTTCTCGATCGCCGTCATGTCCTTGAACAACCGCACGTTCTGGAAGGTGCGCACCACGCCCTTGAGGGCGATCTTGTGCCCCGGCAGTCCCTGGATCGGCTCGCCGTCCAGCAGGATGCTACCGCCGGTTGGCTGGTAGAAGCCGGTCAGGCAATTGAACACCGTGGTCTTGCCCGCGCCGTTCGGCCCGATCAAGGCAACCACCTGTTTCTCTTTCACGGTCAGGGCCACGCCATTGACCGCCAGCAAGCCGCCGAAGCGCATGCTCAAATTTTCAACCTTGAGGATCTCGCGGCTCATTTGCGCAGCTCCATGTGAGGGCGTTGCATAGGCAGCAGACCTTGGGGACGCCAGATCATCATCAGCACCATCAGGGCGCCGAACATCAACATGCGGTATTCGCTGAATTCACGCATCATTTCAGGCAACAGGATCATCACCACGGCGGCCAGGATCACCCCCAACTGCGAGCCCATCCCGCCCAGCACCACGATGGCGAGGATGATCGCCGACTCGATGAAGGTGAAGGACTCCGGCGTCACCAGGCCCTGGCGTGCGGCGAAGAAGCTGCCGGCGAAACCGGCGAAGGCGGCGCCCAGGGTGAAGGCCGAGAGCTTGATCACGGTCGGGTTGAGCCCCAGCGCGCGGCAGGCGATCTCGTCTTCGCGCAGCGCTTCCCACGCACGGCCGATCGGCATGCGCAGCAGGCGGTTGATCACGAACAGCGCGGCCAGGGCCAGCAACAGGGAAACGAGGTAGAGGAAGATGACCTTGTTGATCGAGTTGTATTCCAGGCCGAAGTATTCGTGGAACGTCTGCAGGCCTTCGGCGGCCTTGCGCTCGAAGGTCAGGCCGAAGAACGTCGGCTTCTCGATGTTGCTGATGCCGTTCGGACCACCGGTGATGTCGGTCAGGTTGCGCAGGAACAGACGGATGATCTCGCCGAAGCCCAGGGTCACGATGGCCAGGTAGTCACCCCGCAGGCGCAGCACGGGGAAGCCCAGCAGGAAACCGAAGGTGGCGGCCATCATCCCGGCGATCGGCAGGCAGATCCAGAAGCTCAGGCCGAAGTAATGGGACAGCAGCGCATAGCTGTAGGCCCCGACGGCGTAGAAGCCCACGTAGCCCAGGTCCAGCAGGCCGGCCAGGCCCACCACGATGTTCAGGCCGAGGCCGAGCATCACGTAGATCAGGATCAACGTGGCGATGTCCACCGCGCCGCGCGAACCGAAGAACGGCCACACCAGCGCGCCGACGATCAGGGCCAGGATGATCCAACGCTGGGTGGTCGGCAGGGTCAGGAAGTGGCTGGCCTTGGCCGGGATCACCGGCAGGCCGGGCGAGGACTTCCAGGCCGCGCTGATCTGGGTGCTGAACAGCACGCGCAGGAACATCAACAGCGAGCACGCGGCGATGGTCATCAGGATGGCCGGGCTGGTGCCGTGCACTTCCAGGTTGATGCCGACGATGGTCAGTTTGAGACCGAGTACCGGGTAGGCCACGGCCCAGACCAGCAGGGCGCTGAAAAGCGCCGATTTGAGATGCCTAGTCATACTTTTTCAACCTCCGGACGGCCCAGGATGCCGGTCGGCCGGAATAACAGGACCAGAACCAACAAGCCGAACGCCACGACGTCCTTGTACTGGTCGCCGAAGATATCGGCGCCAAAGGCTTCCGCTACGCCCAGCACCAACCCGCCGAGCATGGCGCCGGGGATGCTGCCGATACCACCCAGCACCGCGGCGGTGAAGGCCTTGAGGCCGACGAGGAAACCGGCGTTGGGGTTGATCACGCCGTATTGCATGCTCAACAGCACCGCGGCGACGGCCGCCAGGGCCGCACCGATGACGAAGGTCAGGGCGATGATGTTGTTGGTGTTGATGCCCAGCAGGTTGGCCATCTTGATGTCTTCGGCACAGGCGCGGCAGGCGCGGCCCAGGCGGGAGCGGGAGATGAACAGCGTGAGGCCGAGCATGGCGAGCAGGGTCACCACGAACACCACGATTTGCATGTACGAAATCAGCACTTCATGTGCGCCACCTGGCCCGATGGCAAAGTTGCCCGGAATCAGGTTGGGAATGGATTTGTCCTTGGAGTCTTGCGAAAGCAGAACCGTGTTCTGTAGGAAGATCGACATGCCGATGGCGGAAATCAGCGGGATCAGACGGTTGCTGCCGCGCAAGGGGCGGTAGGCGATCCGTTCGATGCTGTAGCCATAGGAACTGGTGACCACGATGCTCGCGATGAAAGCCGCGGTCATCAACAGCGGGACACTGTCGAGTCCCATCATGCTCAGCCCGGCGATGGCGATGAACGCCACGTAGGAGCCGATCATGTACACCTCGCCGTGGGCGAAGTTGATCATTCCAATGATGCCGTAGACCATCGTATAGCCGATGGCGATCAGGGCATACGTGCTGCCAACGGTCAGACCGTTAACCAGCTGCTGGAAGAAGTGATAGATGTCAGGCATTACAGCGCTCCTAAAAACCTGATACGCATTTCACTGGTGGAGTCATTTTCCCGCCCGGCCCCGTGGATCTGCATCCACTTCGAGCACGAGGTTGGCCAGCGAACCGCTGATGACGGTTTTGAGATTTTCAGGTGGGGAGACTGGCGGATCACGCCAGCGCGGCCCAATACATTCAAAACAAAGCCCACGGCACGCCGTGGGCTTTATTGGCAGTCAGTCAGGCCAGGCCTTACTGAGGCGAAACTTCGGTTTTAGGCTTGCCGAAGTGCCACTCGTAGACCACGAACTTGAAGTCCTTCAGGTCGCCCTTGGCGTCGAAGCTCAGGTCGCCGGTCGGGGTCTTGAAGGTGCCGGCGTGGATGGCTTCGGCCACTTTGGTCGGGTCTTCGCTCTTGGTTTCGGTGATGGCCTGGGCAATCACCTGGACGGCGGAGTAGGACGGGAACACGAATGGACCGCTCGGGTCTTCCTTCTTGGCCTTGAAGGCGTCAGCCAGGGCGATGTTGGCCGGATCCTGGTCGAAGGACTTCGGCAGGGTCACCAGCAGGCCTTCGGAGGATTCCTTGGCGATCTGCGAGATGGAGTCGTTGCCCACGCCTTCCGGGCCCATGAACTTGGCCTTCAGGCCCTTTTCCTCGGACTGACGCAGGATCAGGCCCAGCTCCGGGTGGTAGCCGCCGTAGTAGACGAAGTCGACGTTGGCTTGCTTGAGCTTGGCGATCATCGAGGAGAAGTCTTTGTCGCCGGCGTTCACGCCTTCGAAGACGGCCACTTTCACGCCTTTCTTCTCGAGGGTCGATTTCACCGCGCTGGCGATGCCTTCACCGTACTGCTGCTTGTCGTGCAGGACCGCAACGATTTTCGGCTTGACGTGGTCGGCGATGTAGTTGCCGGCCGCCGGGCCCTGGGCGCTGTCCAGGCCGATGGTACGGAAGATCATCTTGTAGCCGCGAGCGGTGATGTCCGGGCTGGTGGCCGCCGGGGTGATCATGATCACGCCTTCGTCTTCGTAGATGTCCGAAGCCGGCTGGGTGGAGCTGGAGCACAGGTGGCCGACCACGAACTTGACGCCGTCGTTGACGACCTTGTTCGCAACGGCAACCGCTTGTTTTGGATCGCAGGCATCATCGTATTCAACGGCGACCAGTTGCTTGCCGTTCACGCCGCCCTTGGCGTTGATCTGCTCGATGGCCATCTTGGAGCCACTGAACTGCATGTCGCCGTATTGGGCTACAGGGCCGGTTTTCGGGCCGGCGATGCCGATCTTGATGGTGTCTGCGGCGAACGAATGGCTGGCAACCCCGGCCAGAACCATAGCGGCAAACAGTTTGGAAATCTGCTTAGTAGCCTTAGTCATAGTGCTCCACTCATGCTGTTGTAGTTTTTATAGTCCTGGCGCCGTAGCAGCAGAACCGGGTCAGATATCTTGGATATCCTCGCGGAAAATGCCCCCGGCAACTGTACCGGTACAGTGTAGAGCGCCGATTGTTGGCAAGGGAAGCTGGCGCTTGGGGGCAAATCCTGAGGGTGTCGCTTTATCGAAAGAAAAAGACAGAATAGCGGCGGGGTTTCTCCGGTCAAATCGGCATTCCCTGGCAGCTGCTGCACTTTTCAATCGGCCCTCTAATTACTACCGGGTTTTTCTGCCGGACCACCGACGTTATCATTCGCGCCGATTTCTTTTCCGGACAGGCCCATGAACCAAGAACCTAGCACCCTCTATGCCAAGCTGCTCGGTGAAACCGCATCCATCACCTGGAAGGAGCTGGAACCGTTCTTCGCCAAGGGTGCCCTATTATGGGTCGACCCGGCACTGGATTTGATCGCCGCCGCCGAAGCCGTGGCCCAGGACGAAGGCGAGAAAGTCGCCGCCTGGTTGGCCGACGAGCAGCTCGCGAAACTGTCTGAAACGCGGGCGCTGGATTTTCTGGAGCGTGATCCACAGCTCTGGGCGGTGGTGGTTTCGCCCTGGATCCTGATCCAGGAAAGGGCGTCGAAGTGATCGATGCACCAACTTGGATCACAGCGCGCGCGGGACAAAAGTGTGTAGGTGAGTAGCGTGATGGCATCCTGCCGTGGTGAAACGCCACAGGGCAGGGTGACGTATACGTAACGGGAACAGTTCATTGAGCAGCCTTAGGGCTGCTTAATTGTTTCTGGATGTTGTTCAGGTGCAGGATTCAGGACCGCTATCGCGAGCAAGCTCGCTCCCACAGTGGGTCTGTGTACACAAAACCTGTGGGAGCGAGCTTGCTCGCGATTGGAGGCAACACGGTGCTGCGACGGACTCAGTAGGTCCTGCCCGTATGGTTGTTCAACGAAATAACCTTGGTCTTGCCAATGCGATGACGGTAGATCTCGCGCAGGTACTTGATGGCTTTCTTCACGCAGTCGCGCGACAGGCGGATGTCATTGATCGAGACGAACTTCTCCTTGTCGTTGATCAGTTCGCGGTACTTCTTCTCGTACATCGGCTTGATGGCGTACCAGTTGGTGTCGAGGATCTTCGCCGGGTTCTCGAACTCGTTGAGCAGGTCGTCGATCCGTTCTTCGTCGAAGTCTTCGTTGATGATGAAGTCCAGGATCGAGTTGTCCAGGGTGTCGTCGAAGCGGTACGGCGTGCGGGCGAAGCAGCGCTTGATGAACGCCACGATCAAGGTCAGGAAGTCATCCGACAGGCACGGGCTCTTGGCGATCAGGGTGGTCAGCGACAGGTTGGCCGAGGCGCCGATCACCAGCGCGTAACGCTTGAGCGTGGTGTTGGGGAACAGGCTGTTGAGGTGGGTCTTGAGCCGGTTCAGGTCCATGTAGGACAGCTTGTAGTCCTTGGGCAAGGACACGATCGACACCACCGACGAGCAGTTCTTGAAGAAGTGCAGGTCATGCAGGGCCGCGGCGTCGTAGCCGGAGTTCTTGTACTGCTCCAGCGACGCGCGGTAGCGCTTGGATTCGATCGGCAACAGGCTGATGCCTTCGATGGCCTGGGTGACCTTGTTGAAGTGCGGCAGGTCGATGGAGCGGAAGAACAGGTCGTCGATGTTCAGGCGGGGCGGCTCTTTCTCGAACACCTTGAACTTGTCACCGCTCGGCGCCGGGGTTTCCGGGACCACCGATTCGGCGTAGGCAATGGCCACCGGGCCGGCCAGGCTCATGAACAGGTCGTTGGCGTCCAGGCGAATGGTTTCGCCGATGTCGATGCCGGCCCGACGGAAATAGTTCTGGTCGTAATCGGTGGTGACTGCCTGGGCGGTCAGGATGTTGAAGATCTGCTGGGAGATGTACTGGTTGGCGTGTTTCTCCATGGCGTTGACATCGATGTTCTGGATGTTGCCGTCGTCGCTTTCCTCGGCATAACGCATGATGTCGTTGGAGATCAGCATCATCGCGTTCCATGGGCGGATTCGGCCCATGACGCTGGCTTCGCTGCTGTCTTCATTGGCGAAGTTGTATGAAAAATCCCATTCTTCCGAGAGGTATTTGCACAGCAGCCGCCCGGCGTTGATGTGCAGCGCCTCGGACATTTCACTGCGGTGGTCGGAAATGTTCGGCAGCACGCAGATGCCACTGGTGAAGATCGGCTCGAAGACGAAGGAGTGGCCGCTCTTGCTGTCGTGTTCGTCCATCGGCTTGGTGTCGAACGTCTTGTTCATGTACGAGTACTGCTGGGCCAGGCCGAACTCCGAGGCCATGCCCGAACCGGTGCCGCCACCGGCACTGAAGATCGAGAAATACAGGCGCGACTGGTTGGCCTTGATGCCGCAGCTGTCGATCAGGTACGAGTGGATCATTTTCCAGTCGGGGCTGGAGAAGCGCTGGGTGTCCTTGTTCAGGATGATCTTGGCCAGGTACTGGCCCAGGATCGGCGCGTTACCGGCGCCGCCGGCGTGGACCTCCGACAAGTCCATGATTTTCATCTTGCTGTAGTCGCGCAAAAAGCCGCTCTTTTCGCCCTTGCGTGAGAAGCGGATGCGCCCGGCGATGTCCTTGTCCAGGTCGCCGAGCATGACCAGCGGTTCCACCAGGAACACCGGCTTGCTGGCCTTGCCATTGCCCAGGCGCAGGTTGTGACGGATCCACTGCGCGGGGCTGTAGCCCTTTTCGCGATAGTGCTTGTCTTCGGCGTTGAATTCGTTGAGGTAGAACTTGCGCGCGTTGTACACCAGCTCCGCCACGTCCAGGGCGATGTTGGAGCCGCAGCGGCCCAGGCCGATCAGGCACACCGACGGGAATTCCTGCTGGTTGCGGTCGTATTCGTCATCCACCAGGTGCGGTGGGCGCGGGAACACGGTGTCGCGCAGGCCGTCGAGGTTGTCGAGGATGCGGTCGGTATTGGTCTCGGTGAAATACAGGTATTGCTGGGTCGACAAGGGGCGTGAGGCGCTCGACACCGTCGACGTTTCAAAGCCGTTGGCGGCCGGGCCCAGGGTCAGATCGGATACCGCAGTGGCTGTTTTTTTGGAAGTCATTGTGCGCCGTACGCCTGAACTGGTGGGTTGGACGACCGCTGTCATCGAACCATAGCGGATGAAAGAAGCTTCATGATGGATCGGCCATCGGGACATGATCTTTAATCAAGAACCGGCAAAATGATGGCAATTGTTACGGTATGTTGACCGCCATCAAGAAAGGCCTTGGCCGCCATGGTCGGGTATCAGCCTGGCGAATGATCGCAGACATCCCGCACGCCGCTGTCTAGATTGCAAATTCAGGGCTCGGTTGCTCGCCGTTGCCCAAAAACAATAAGAGACGGACCCATGCAGAACTCGACCCAAGCGGCGAATGCCTGGCGCATTCTGTTCCTGCTGTTCCTCGCCAACCTGTTCAACTTCTTCGACCGCACCATCCCGGCGATCATCATCGAGCCGATCCGCATGGAGTGGAGCCTCAGCGACTTCCAGATCGGCATCATCGGCACCGCCTTCACCATCGTCTACGCCATTGCCGGGCTGCCGCTGGGGCGCATGGCCGACACCGGTTCGCGCAGCAAACTGATGGGCTGGGGCCTGGCCACCTGGAGCGCGCTGACGGCGGTCAATGGCCTGGTGGGCAGTTTCTGGGCATTCCTGGTGGTGCGCATGGGCATCGGCATCGGCGAGGCCAGTTACGCGCCGGCGGCCAACTCGCTGATCGGCGACCTGTTCCCGGCCCATCGCCGGGCGCGGGCCATGGGCATCTTCATGCTCGGCCTGCCGATCGGGTTGCTGCTGGCCTTCTTCACCATCGGTGCGATGGTCAAGGCGTTCGACAGCTGGCGCGCGCCGTTCTTCATCGCGGCCGTGCCGGGGCTGGTGCTGGCGGTGTTCATGTTCTTCATCAAGGAACCCAAGCGCGGCGCGGCGGAAACCGTGCAGGTGTCCCAGGACAAGATCGATCGGCCGATCCGCCGGGTCCTGGCCATTCCGACGTTCCTGTGGCTGGTGCTGGCCGGGCTGTGCTTCAACTTCGCCACCTACGCCTGCAACTCCTTCCTGGTGCCGATGCTGCAACGCTATTTCCAGTTGTCGCTGCCTGATGCGGCGGTGGCCACCGGGATCATGGTCGGTGTGACGGGGTTGTTCGGGCTGACCCTGGGCGGCTGGGTCGCCGACAAGATCCATCAGCGGGTGGCCAGTGGTCGCCTGCTGTTCGCGGCGTTCAGCCTGGTCATCTCGACGGTCACCACTGCCTGGGCCTTGCACGCCGGGCGGATCGAAATCGGTGTGTTCGTCGCGGTGTTCAGTGTCGGCTGGCTGTTTGCCTATAACTTTTATACCTGCGTGTACACGGCGATCCAGGACGTGGTCGAGCCGCGCCTGCGGGCCACGGCGATGGCGTTGTTCTTTGCCGGGTTGTACCTGCTCGGTGGCGGGCTGGGGCCGGTGGTGGTGGGCGGGCTGTCGGACTACTTCGCCCGCACCGCCATGGCGGCGGCCGGCGCCCCGCAGATGACCGAGGCGTTCAAGGCCATTGGCTTGCACGACGCGATGTACCTGATTCCGGTGGCCCTGTTCATGACCATGGTGTTCCTGTTCCTGGCCTCGCGCTGTTTCGTGCGCGATGCCAAGCGGATGAAGGATGGCATGAGTGCGGTGGTGGAGCCGATGGGCGCCGCGGCGACAGCGTAAGGCACACTAGAAGCAGCCTTGCACAATTTCCCTGTGGCGAGGAAGCTTGCTCCCGCTGCGCCGGGCTGGCGCTCCGGCGCGAAGCGGCCCCAATGCTGTGTCGGCTGACCCGATTCCTAGGTCTGCTGCGCAGCCCAGCGGGAGCAAGCTCCCTCGCCACAGATGGCTGCGCTAACCAGAGGTTTGGTATTCACCGCACTTTCTCATCCCGCCCACGCAACAGGCGGTTGGGCATCGCGGCGGCAGCCGCCAGCCCCAGCGGCGATACCGCCGCGCTGATCAGCAACAGGTGCCGGAACGTCGCCTGCAGTTCCTGGCGCAGGGCGTCCTGTGCCTCACCCGGCGCGGCGTTCAGGCCGTCCAGCAGGACGTTGCCGGAGTGCCCTTCGCCGATCAGCGAGGTCCCGGCGAATTGGGCGAAGCTGGAGTCCTGCAGCAGGGCCAGCAGCAACGCCGACATCAAGGCCACGCCCACCGCCCCGCCAAGGGAGCGGAACAGGTTGGTGGTGCTGGTGGCGACGCCGATGTCCTGTTGCTGCACCGAGTTCTGCGAGCCCACCAGGGACGTGGGAAATTGCATCCCCGAGGCGATGCCGCTGAGCAGCATGAACAGGCTGCTCAGCCAGAAGGCGCCGGGGGGCGTGAAGGCCATGCCGAGGATGGCGAAGGGGAAGAGCAGGGCGCCGCTTAAGATCATCGGTTTGTAGCGCCCTGTCACCGAGGTCCGGCGCCCGGCGCAATAGGCGCCGATCGGCAGCCCCATGGCCAGGGGTAGCAGGTGCAGCGCCGCGCTGTCGGCGCCGGCGCCGGTCACGCTCTGGAAGCGCAGCGGCACCAGCACCGTCAGGGAAATTGCCTGGAAGCTGGTGAAGAACACCGTGCACCAGCACAGCACCGCGCTGCGGTTGGCAAACAGGTGCATCGGCAGCAGCGGTTCCCGGGCCCGGCGCTCGTGCCAGACGAAAATCCCCAGGCCCACCACCGCGCAACCGAGCAAGCCCAGTACGTCGCGGCTGTACCAGGCGTAACCCTGGCCGATCTGGGTGATGCCCAGCAGCAGGGCCGTCAGGCCGATGATCAGCAACACCGTGCCCAGGTAGTCGATGATCGGCGTGCGCTGCGGCACCGGCAGCCCGACCAGGGTGCGCCGGGCCACCCACCAGGCCGCCAGGCCCAGCGGCAGGTTGATCAGGAACACCCAGCGCCACGACAGGTATTCGGTCATGTAGCCGCCCAGCACCGGCCCGGCCACGCTGGCCACGGCGTACATGCTGCTGAAGTAACCCTGGTAGCGGCCGCGCTCGCGGGGCGGGATGATGTCGCCGATGATCGCCTGGCTCACAGAGATCATGCCGCCGGCGCCGATGCCTTGGACAATCCTCGCCAGCACCAATTGCTCCATGTCCTGGGCCAGGCCACAGAACAGCGAGGCCAGGGTGAACAGGCCCATGCCGAACAGCATCAGCGGCCGTCGCCCGTAAAGGTCGCCGAGCTTGCCGTAGATCGGCACCGCCACGGTCATGGCGACCATGTAGCCGGAGATCACCCAGGCCAGCAGGCTGACGTCCTTGAATTGCGCAGAGATGGCCGGCATCGACACGGCGACGATGGTCTGGTCCAGGGCGCTGAGGAAAATCGCCAGCATCAGCGCGACCAGGATGCTGCGGATGGCTGGCTTCTGGGCTTGCGGGGTGTTGAGCTGGGTCACGGCAAAACCTGCGGGCGTCACGCCGGGAGGGCGAAGGGGACGGAGCCCGCAGTTTATGTCGATAGCCGGCTATTCGATAGCCTCATAAGGAAGTCCGACATAATTTTCCGCGATGGTTTTTCGACCGGCCTCGGAGTCGACGAAATACTCCAGTTCCGCTTCGCTGATGCGCTGGTTGAAGGCATCGTCGTCGAAACGGTGCAGCATCGAGGTCATCCACCAGGAGAACCGTTCGGCTTTCCAGATCCGGCGCAGGCAGATGGCGGAATACCGTTCGAGCAAATCCACGCGGCCGTCGCGATAGACCTTGAGCAGGATGTTGAACAGTGTGCTGACGTCGCTGGCCGCCAGGTTCAGGCCCTTGGCCCCGGTGGGTGGGACGATGTGTGCGGCATCGCCCACCAGGAACAGGCGGCCGTACTGCATGGGTTCGACGACGAAACTACGCAGCGGCGCGATGCTTTTCTCGATGGACGGGCCGGTCACCAGGGCCTCGGCCAGGTCGGCGGGGAGGCGGTTCTTCAGTTCGGCCCAGAAGCGCGCGTCCGGCCAGTCGGCCAGTTGTTCTTCAGCCGGTACTTGCAGGTAGTAACGGCTGCGGGTCTTGGAACGCATGCTGCACAGGGCGAAACCGTGGGGGTGGCGGGCGTAGACCAGTTCGTCGTGCACCGGCGGGGTGTCGGCCAGCACGCCGAGCCAGCCGAACGGGTAGACCCGCTCGAACACCTTCAGTGTGTCCGCCGGGATCGACTGTCGCGCCACGCCATGGAAACCGTCGCAGCCCGCCACGTAGTCGCAGTCCAGGCGCCAGGTTTGCCCGTCGCACTCGAACGTCACGTAGGGCTGGCCGGTCTGCAGGTCGTGGGGCTGGGCGTTGCCGGCCTGGTAGAACGTCCGGGCGCCGGCGGCTTCGCGGGCGGCCATCAGGTCACGGGTCACTTCGGTCTGGCCGTAGATCATGACGTTCTTGCCGCCGGTCAGCGCCTTGAGGTCGATGTGCACCCGACGTTCGTTGAGCGCCAGCTCGAAGCCGTCGTGGGGCAGGCCTTCAGCGTCCATGCGCTGGCTGACGCCGGCCTGGCGCAGCAGGTCGACCATGCCTTGTTCCAACACGCCGGCGCGGATGCGGCCCAGCACGTAGTCCGGGGCCTGGCGTTCGATGATGACGGTGTCGATCCCGGCGTTGTGCAACAACTGGCCGAGCAGCAGGCCAGAGGGGCCGGCACCGATAATCGCAACTTGGGTCTTGAGGGTTTTCATTGTTGTTATGACTCGCACGAAGTACGCGGCCAGGGTCCGCGTTAATTGTTATGGACCTGCGTGCTTGCATTTTTCGCTTGCGGACCTGTCAGTTGAAGGGGAAAACTGAGCCGATACCTGTTCTTTCTGCCAATTGGTGCGATTATCGCCCGCAACCCCAGGCCCGGATCCGCGTTATGAAAAAACCTGAGCTGCCTTCGATCCCGGTGTTCAAGCTCTATGGCGAGAGCCAGGATTGGCCGACACCGGACCTGCTGCACTGTGAAACCATTTCCAAGCGCAGCAGCGAATATCAATGGGAGATCAAGCCCCATCGGCATGCTGACCTGTGCCAGTTGCTGTTTGTGTTCAAGGGGCGGGCGGAGCTGGAAATCGAAGGCCAGCGCACGCAACTCGACGAGCCGACGGTGCAGATCCTGCCGCCGTTGTCGGTGCATGGATTCCGGTTTTCCGAGGATGTGGACGGCTACGTGGTGACCCTGGCGGCGCCACTGGTGACGCATCTGCAATCGCAGCTGGGGCATTCGGTCAACGTGCTGGCCCAGGCCGAAAGCTACCCGGCCGGTGAGAATGCCGATTACCTGAATAGCCTGTTCAGTGCCCTGCAGAGCGAGTACATGGGCCACCAACCGGCCCGGGAAATGCTGATGCACGCGCTGGTCAGCGTGATCATGGTCTGGGTCAGCCGTCAGGTCATGCAGCGCCGCACCCAGACCCAGCGCCCGCAACGGGCCCGGGAATACCTCAACGGGTTCATCCAGTTGGTGGAGGAAACCTATCGCCAGCACGTCAAGGTCGAAGACCTGGCCCATCGCCTGGGCATATCGGTGTCGCACCTCAACGGCACCTGTCGCGAGCTGGCGGGCCAGCCGGCGTTGCAGATCATGCATGAGCGGCAGTTGCTGGAAGCCAAGCGACTGCTGACCTACACCGGCATGACGATCTACGAGATTTCCGAGGTGCTCGGGTTTTCCGATCCGACCAACTTCACCCGTCTATTTCGTCGCCGTGTCGGTATCTCGCCCAAGGCGTTCCGGGACCGGCTCAAGACCGATCAGCAGGACGACTGAAACGCCTCAGCGCAGGGCGTTCAGGGATCCGTTATGGGGGATGCAGCGTTCCAGGTTGCAGCTGGCGAATTCGCGGGGCAGTTGCCTGGCCTGTTCCACCCGGTAGGCTGCCGTGCCATACAGCGCAAGCGTGGCGGCGCAGGTGACGAATATGACGAAGCGTCTTCTTGTTTTGATGTTCATGGCGATGACCTCTGAACGAATACCCGGGGGTACTTTTTCAAGCATAGGTCAGCGCGGGTGAGTTGCCAGTGGGGCGGGCGTGGCAACTGCCCTGACATTCAGCACACTGATACCGCCAATGTGAGAGCGGGCTTGCTTGCGAAAGCGGTGGGTCAGCCGACATCACCGTTGACTGATACGACGCTTTCGCGAGCAGGCCCGCTCCCACCGGGTGATGGGGGCGAGTGGATCAGGTTACGCCAGGTGTTCCGGCTTCATCGGGTCTCCCGGTTTCACATCCAGTTGCTTTCGCACGTCTTCGAACATGTCGTCGTAGTACTTGTGCAAGGAGCCGATGTTGGCGCTCTTGGGCAGGCCGTGTTTCTGGGCGATGCGCGTGGCGGGGCGGGCGAAGTCGAAGGCCTGGTCCTTGGCCAGGAAAAACGTTTCGTCCACGGGCTTGTCCTCGATCGTGCCGTGCAGCCGGAACGACATGCCCTGGCCTTCCGTGGGGTCCTGGGCAAGCTCGTAGTCGATGCACAGATCGTAGCTGTGGTCATCCTTGTTCAGCGCGTGGCGTTCCATGTGCAGGTGACCGGGTCGGAACAGGGCCATGAGCGACTCTCCTGGAAAAGGCGTGGAAGTAAGGCAGACCCCGGATCTGCCCCGGGAGTTTCCGCTTATCGATAAGTGATGCCGGTTGTCGCGGTGCTGATGCGAGTACCGGCGGTGCCTTGGACGATAGCATCGATGTCCGAAAGCGACCCGATCACCGCGACCTTGCCGGTGTTGCGCGCAAATTCGCAGGCGGCCTGCACCTTGGGGCCCATGGATCCGGCGGCGAAGTCGAGTGTTTCCAGGGCGTCGGGGTGGGCGCTGGCGATGGCCTTGCAGGTCGGCTTGCCGAAGTCGATGAAGGCGGCGTTGACGTCGGTGGCGATCACCAGCAGATCGCTCTCCAATTGTTCGGCCAGCAGCGCCGAGCACAGGTCCTTGTCGATGACCGCTTCAACGCCCTGCAGCTTGCCATCGGCGTCGTACATCGTCGGGATGCCGCCACCGCCGGCGCAGATCACGATACTGCCCTTTTCCAGCAGCCACTTGATCGGGCGGATTTCAAAGATGCGCTTGGGCCTGGGGCTTGCGACCACCCGGCGAAACCTGTCGCCGTCCGGGGCGATGGCCCAGCCTTTTTCAGCGGCCAGTGCCTGCGCCTCCTGCTGGCTGTAGACCGGGCCGATGGGCTTGGTGGGGTGTTGGAAGGCCGGGTCGTCGGCGTCCACTTCCACCTGGGTCAGCAGCGTGGCGAAGGGCACGTCGGCGTCCAACAGATTGCCCAGTTCCTGTTCGATGATGTAGCCGATCATGCCTTCGGTCTCGGCACCCAACACGTCCAGCGGGTACGGGGTGACCGAGGGGTAGGCGGCCGCTTGCAACGACAGCAGGCCGACCTGCGGGCCATTGCCGTGGGCGATCACCAGTTGATTGCCGGGGTGGATCCTGGCGATCTGTTCAGTCGCGGTGCGGATGTTGCCGCGTTGGTTGTCGGCGGTCATGGGTTCCCCCCGACGCAGGAGGGCGTTACCGCCCAGGGCAACGACGATTCGCATGGTGCTGTCCTTTACAAAAAGTGGAACGAACAACGCAAGGTCTCTTGTGGGAGCGGGCTTGCTCGCGAAGGGGCCCGCTCCCACAGGCCCTTACAGGTCTGCCAGCGTCGACACCAGGATCGCCTTGATGGTGTGCATGCGGTTTTCCGCTTGCTCGAAGGCGATGCATGCCGGCGATTCGAACACGTCGTCGGTGACTTCGATGCCGTTGGCCAGATGCGGGTACTGCTCGGCGATCTGTTTGCCGATCTTGGTGTCGCTGTTATGGAACGCCGGCAGGCAATGCATGAAGCGGGTGCGTGGGTTGCCGGTGGCTTTCATCAGGTCGGCGTTGACCTGGTAAGGCAGCAACAACTCGATTCGCTCGGCCCACGCTTCGACCGGCTCGCCCATGGAAACCCAGACATCGGTGTGGATGAAGTCCACGCCCTTGACCGCTGCCTTCGGGTCCGCGGTGAGGGTGATGCGCGCGCCGCTTTCCTCGGCGTACTGATGGCAGCGCTGCACCAGGTCGTCGTGGGGCCACAGGGCCTTGGGCGCGCAGATGCGCACGTCCATGCCCAGCTTGGCGCCGATCAGCAGCAACGAGTTGCCCATGTTGTTACGGGCATCGCCCAGGTACGCATAGCTGATCTCATGGATCGGTTTGTCGGCGTGCTCACGCATGGTCAGCACATCGGCAATCATCTGCGTCGGGTGGTATTCATCGGTCAGGCCGTTGAACACCGGCACGCCGGCGAACTTCGCCAGTTCCTCGACGATCTCTTGCTTGAAGCCACGGTACTCGATGGCGTCGTACATGCGCCCGAGCACCCGGGCCGTGTCCTTCATGCTCTCCTTGTGGCCGATCTGCGAGGAGTTGGGGTCGATGTAGGTGACATTGGCGCCCTGGTCGTAGGCCGCCACTTCGAACGCGCAACGGGTGCGCGTCGACGTTTTCTCGAAGATCAGCGCGATGTTGTTGCCCTTGAGGTGCTGCTGCTCGGTGCCGGTGTACTTGGCCCGCTTGAGGTCCCGGGACAGGTCCAGCAAGTAACGCAGTTCACGGGGTGTGTGGTGCTCGAGGCTGAGCAGGTTACGGTTGTGGGTATTGAACGCCATGGTGCATCTCCTTGGGTTTCGGCGGGCCCTGGCACGTATTCGGTCAACCAGGGCGCGGGCGCGAAGGTCAGTAATCGATCGGGTCGCGGATGATCGGGCAGGTCATGCAGTGACCACCGCCACGGCCCCGGCCCAGCTCGCTGGCGCTGATGGTGATGACTTCCACCCCGGCCTTGCGCAGCAGCGTGTTGGTGTAGGTGTTGCGGTCGTAGCCGATCACCACGCCCGGTTCCAGGGCCACCACGTTGTTGCCGTCGTCCCACTGTTCGCGTTCGGCGGCAAAGCTGTTGCCGCCGGTTTCCACCACGCGCAGGGCCGGGAGCTTGAGGGCGGCAGCCACCGTGTCGAGGAAACTGCCTTGCTCGCGGCGCACGTCGATGCCGCCGGGTTTGCTCTCGTCGGGGCGCAGGGAGAAGGCCACGATCTGGCTCACCACTTCCGGGAAAACAGTCACCAGGTCGCGGTCGCAGAAACTGAACACGGTGTCCAGGTGCATGGCGGCCCGGGACTTCGGCAAGCCGGCGACGATGACCCGTTCCACGGCCTTGTGCTTGAACAGGTTCAGCGCCAGTTGGCCGATGGCCTGGCGGGATGAGCGCTCGCCCATGCCGATCAGTACCACGCCGTTGCCAATCGGCATCACGTCACCGCCTTCGAGGGTGGCGCTGCCATGGTCCTGGTCGGGGTCGCCGTACCAGACCTGGAAGTCGGCGTGGGTGAACGCGGGATGGAACTTGTAAATGGCGCTGGCCAGCAGGGTTTCCTGGCGACGCGCCGGCCAGTACATCGGGTTCAGGGTCACGCCGCCGTAGATCCAGCAGGTGGTGTCGCGGGTGAACTGGGTGTTGGGCAGCGGCGGCAGGATGAAGCTGGAGTGCCCGAGGAAGTCGCGGAACATCTGGATGGTCTTGCCACCGAAGCTGTCCGGCAGATCATCGGCCGAGACACCGCCGATGAGGTATTCGGCGATCCGGCGCGGTTCCAGGCTGCGCAGCCACGAACCGACTTCATTCACCAGGCCCAGGCCCACCGAGTTGGCGGTGATCTTGCGTTGCAGGATCCAGTCCAGGGCTTCGGGAATGGCGACGACGTCGGTCAGCAGGTTGTGCATTTCCAGCACATCGATGCCCCGCTCGCGCATCTTGGTGACGAAGTCGAAATGGTCGCGCTTGGCCTGGTTGACCCACAGCACGTCATCGAACAGCAGTTCATCGCAGTTGTTCGGGGTCAGCCGCTGATGGGCCAGGCCTGGGGAACAGACCATGACTTTGCGTAATCTCCCGGCTTCGGAATGAACGCCGTACTGCATTTTTTCCGTGGTCATTACAAAATCCTCCAGTTAGAACAATCAGCCAACTACAAGGTCAGGAAGCCGTCGTAGAGCCCGTAGGCCGCCACCAGAGCGCCTGCGATCACTGCGGCGAAAATCAGCTTCTCGACAGAGGTGAAAATTGATTTGCCCAGCTCGCGCTTGGCCTTGGCGAACAGGATCGCGCCGGGGGCATAGAGCAGGGCGGAGAGCAGCAGGTACTTGATCCCGCCGGCATAAAGCAGCCACACCGCATAGATCAGGGCGATGGCACCGATGGCCAGGTCTTTGCGGCGCTCGGCCAGGGTGTTCTCATAGGTCTCGCCGCGCACCGCCAGCAGCACTGCGTAAGCCGCCGACCACAGGTACGGCACCAGGATCATCGAGGTGGCGAGGTAGATCAGTGACAGGTAGGTGCTTGCCGAGAACAGGGTGATGACCAGAAACAGTTGGACCATTGCGTTGGTCAGCCACAGAGCGTTGGCCGGTACCTGGTTGGCGTTCTCTCGGCGCAGGAACTCGGGCATGGTGTGGTCTTTGGCGGCGGCGAACAGGATCTCGGCACACAGCAGCACCCAGGACAACAGGGCACCGAGCAGCGAAATGATCAGGCCGACGCTGATCAGCACCGCGCCCCAGTGGCCCACGACGTGCTCCAGCACCGCCGCCATGGACGGGTTCTGCAGCTTCGCCAGCTCCGGCTGGGTCATGATCCCCAGGGACAGCACGTTCACCAGGACCAGGAACAGCAGTACGGTGATGAAGCCGATCACCGTGGCCTTGCCCACGTCCGTGCGTCGTTCGGCGCGGGCGGAAAAAATGCTCGCCCCTTCGATGCCGATGAACACCCACACGGTGACCAGCATCATGCTGCGCACCTGGTTCATCACGCTGCCCAGTTGCGGGTTATTCGCGCCCCAGATGTCGCTGGTGAAAATGTCGAGCCTGAAGGCGAACACGGCGATCAGCACGAACAAGGCCAGCGGCACGACCTTGGCAACCGTGGTGACCAGGTTGATGAAGGCGGCCTCCTTGATGCCGCGCAGCACCAGAAAATGCACGGCCCACAGCAGCACCGACGCGCCGACCACCGCGGCAACCGTGTTGCCCTCACCGAAGATCGGGAAGAAGTAACCCAAGGTGCTGAACAGCAAGACGAAGTAGCCGACGTTGCCCAGCCAGGCGCTGATCCAGTAACCCCAGGCCGATGAGAAACCCATGTAGTCGCCGAACCCGGCCTTGGCGTAGGCGTACACGCCGCCGTCCAGGTCGGGCTTGCGGTTGGCCAGGGTCTGGAACACGAAGGCGAGGGTCAGCATGCCCACCGCGGTGATCGCCCAGCCGATCAGGACGGCGCCGACGTCGGCGCTGGCGGCCATGTTCTGGGGCAAGGAAAAAATCCCCCCGCCGATCATCGAGCCCACTACCAGCGCGACCAACGCACCCAAACGAAGTTTTCCGGGGGTATCAGACATTGCATGACTCCGAGGCAGCCGAGGAGAGTCACAGCGTATGTCGATTCAACGCGTCGATAGCTGATCCAGGTCAGGGGGCGAGGCTGCTTACCATTGCGCTCGATGGGCGCCGAGGTTCGTCGCTGCGAGCGCCCACTGCCAGGGCGTGCCGGTGATCTTCAGCGGCACCTGCAACCGTTGCGCCGGCCCCCATGGCGTCTGCTCGACCAGCATGCCCAGGTCGTCTGCGTCCTCGGGCCGTAGCGTGGCCGAGTCCCCCGCGCCGCGCTCGATCAGCAGTTTGGCGGTCCGGGCCAGAGACAGGCGTGCCGAGCCGCCTTGTCCGTTTGCCAGGCGCCGGGCCAACAGCATCACGGCGCTGGCGGCCATCAGGTAGCCCGTGCCGTGGTCCAGTGCCTGAACGGGCAGTGGCGTCGGGGTGTCGGCCTGTTTCCAGGCCATGCCGGCCGCGGCGATGCCGCTGCTCATCTGCACCAGGCTGTCGAAGCCGCGCCGGTTCTGCCACGGGCCGCTCCAACCGTAGGCGTTGAGGCTGACATCGATCAGGCCCGGGGCAATCCTGTGCCGTTGCTCGGCGCCGTAGCCGAGGTGTTCAAGGGCGTCGGCGCGGTAGCCGTGGAGCAGGATGTCGGTGTTTCCAAGCAAGGTTTCGAACACCGCGCGGTCGTCGGGCTGGTGCAGATCCAGACGCGCGCAGCGTTTGCCCAGGGTGACCTCCGGCACGACGCCGGGCTCGTCCCAGCTCGGAGGGTCGATGCGCAAGACATCGGCGCCGAGGCCGGCGAGGAAGCGGCTGGCCACGGGACCGGCCAGCACGCGGGTCAGGTCCAGCACCTTGAGGCCGGCCAGTGGCTGGGCCACGGAACCCAGCCAGGGCCTGGGGGACACGCCGCTGGTGTGGGCGAACTGCACCAGCGGCTCGGCGTTCACCGCCAGGCCTTGGGGATGCGCTTGCCAGGCTTGCCACGAACGCATCTCGGCGGCGCAGCCACCGGCGTCGACGACGGCCTGTTCGAGTTCGGTCTTGCTCCAGCGGGCCACCTGGGCGGCCATGGCGCCGCGATCAGCGCAGGGCCCGAGGACTTTTTCCGCTGCCTGTCGATGATGCGGCGCATTGGTGTGCAGGCGGATCCAGCCGTCGGCCGTGGCATAGTCGCCGGCCACCGGGTCCCACATCGGCGGCACGCTCCAGCCGGTGGGGCGCAGGGACGTGGAAAACCAGAAGGAGGCCAGGCGCCGGTCGACTTCAAGCAGCGGCAGGCGTCCGGTTTGCCGGTGGATGAGTTCGGCGATGGCCTGGCCGGCTGCGGCGAGGCTGGCGCTGGCCAGTTCGGTGACCGCGAATGCCGAGGGCAGGGCGCCTTCGCCCGTGAAGGCGATGGGCGTCGTGGGCAAGCCGAGGGAGGCTTGGACGGTTGTGAGCAGGTCAGTCATCGTGGGCCCTCCGGAATGAGAGGACGAGCATAGATCAAATGGGTTTATTCGGGGGGCAGGGCTGTCGAGGGGCGCGCTTGCGCCCTCGCCACCGGGCGCGACCAGATCCACAGGTTGCCCAGGCCCATGCCGACGAGGGCCAGGTAGACCGGCCAGCCGTGGTCGAGCATCACCAGCATCAAGCCGGCGCAGAGCAGCATGCTGGCCGTGGCGGCGACCTTGGCCCGGCGCGGGATGACCTTGCCGTTGCGCCAGTTGTGCAACATCGGCCCGAACAGCCGGTGCTGCTCCAACCAGGCGCTCAGGCGCGGCGAACTGCGGGTCGCGGCCCAGGCAGCGAGCAGGATGAATTCGGTCGTCGGCAGGCCGGGCACGACGATGGCGATCAGGCCGATGCCCAGGCTGGTGTAGGCGAGCAGGCCGAAGAGCAGGCGGGTGAGTTTTGAGGGTCGGTTCATAACTTTCTTTCAGGCATACACTCCCTTGTGGGAGCGGGCTTGCTCCCACAGATAGACGGCGTGAGTCAGGCCGGTTCAGTGGCGTAAGCCTGCTCCAGCAACACCGTAAACCGATTGAACGCATTCAGCGCGCCTTTATCCGCCTCGGCTTCCTGCTCTGGGGTGAAGACCAGGTTGTCGAGGGTGCGGGTGAAGGTTTTCCAGCCTTCGGCCCGCCCGCCGGCCGGTTCGGCCAGGTGCCGGGCGCCGAAGGTTTCGCTCAGGCCCAGGCCCACGGCGCGCTTGATCAGGAAGGCGGCGCCGAGCTTGGAGCCTTCGGAGACGAACAGCCAGCCGAGGGCCTCGGCCTGGGTCGGTTTGTGCACCGCGCCGGCCACCGGCGCCGGTACTTCGGTGGCAAGGTCCGCCAGGTCGGCCCGCGCGGCCTCGGCCCGGCAGCGGGCAGGCAGGTCGGGGATCAGGCGGGCCAACGCGGCATCGTTGTACAAAGCCACCAGTTCCGACTGGAACAGGTATTGGGCGACGACGAAGCGGGCATAGCTGGCCGGGGTTTCGAACGGGGCGTGCGCCTTGACCAGGGCGTCGAGCCTGGCGTGGGGTTCGTGGGTGATCTGGTTGAGGCGCTGGGCGCGGGAAGTGGGGCGTTGGGTGTTCATGAGTAGGCCTTCCTGTTAAACGGGTCGCTGTGGTGGCGAGGGAGCTTGCTCCCGCTCGGTCGTGCAGCGACCGTGAAATTGCGGGGCCGCTGCGCAGCCCAGCGGGAGCAAGCTCCCTCGCCACAAGGGTGAATCCATGCCGCAGTGATCGAATCAGATATCCCAGATCAGGTTCACCGCGAAATTGCGTCCGGGCGCCGTCAGGCGGTCGAGGTTGGCGGGGCTCAATACCGCCGCTTCGCCGACGCTGTCGTAGCCGCGTACGTCATCCCATAGCCAGTATTTCTTGTCGGTGAGGTTGTAGAGGCCGCCGCTGACGGTGATGTCCTGGGTCACTTTGTAGAAACCGCTCAGGTCGAGGAGGCCGAAACCCGGGGTCTTGAACTGGCTGCTCACGCCATCGGGCGAGTTGAAGTTGCTGTCGTCGACACGGTCTTTTTTCTTGACCAGGGTCCAGCTGAGCAAGGTGCCGTAGCGGTCCTGCTCATAGCCGAGGCCGAACACGCCGGTCAGTGGGTTGACGCTGTTGAGCGGCTGGCCGGTGTCGTTGTTGCGACCGTAGGCATACGCCACCGAGCCCTGGGTATACAGGCCCTTCGGCGCGCCCAGGACATCCAGGTCCAGGCGTCCCTTGATCTCCGCGCCCTTGATCGTGGCGTGCTTGATGTTGTTGCTCTGGAAGGTCAACTGGTCGGCGCCGGGGGTGATGGCATCTTCGTTGATGAAGTCGCGGTACTTGTTGTAGAACACCGCCACGTCGAACGAGCCTGAGTCGAAGCGGCCACGCAGGCCGGTCTCGTAGCTCTGGCTTTTTTCCGGCTCCAGGTTGGGGTTGGGCTCCACGCTGTAGCCAACGCCCGCGTTGTCGAAGCGACCGTACAAGGCCTTGGCGGTCGGGGTGCGGAAACCTTCGGCGTACTGGCCGTAGCCGGTGTACTGGTCGCTGAAGGCATAGGTCAGGCCGAACTTGGGCGAGACACGGTGCCAGGTCTTCTCACTGTCGCTGACGGTGCCGGCGCCGGTCGGGTCGGCGGTGTTCAGGAAGGCCTGGGTGACGTGCGGCTTGAGCTGGGTGTAGTCGTAGCGCAGCCCCGGGGTGAAGGTCCACTGGTTCCAGCTGATCTGGTCCTGGGCGAACACGCTGTAGGTGTTGATGGTCGGGTCCGGGAAGTCACTGGCCTTGGCCAGTACATCCGCTGCGCTGATGGCGCCCACGGCGGTGCAGCCGCGGCCCACGGCCAGGCACACGCCATTGCCGCTGCGCGAGCCGGTGACCTTCTGTTGCTTGAGCGTGGTGCCGTAGGTCAGGGCGTGCTCGGTGTCGGCGAGGCTGAAGGCCTTGTCCAGTTGCGCGTCGAAGACCCACTGCTTTTCTTCGTAGAGGGTGTCGCGGGTGCGCAGCACCTGGCGGGTGATCGGGAAATAGAACTCCTCGGTGCTCTCGTTCGTCTTGGCGACCTGATGGTTCAGGCTCCACTTCATGTGGTCGGCCAGCAGGCTGTCGAGGGCGAAGCTGTGTTCCAGGCCGAAACGCTCGCGGGTGATGGTGTCGTTGCCGGTGCGCCACTGGTACATGCCGCCCGGCAGCAAGGTGACGGGAATGGCCGGCCCGCCGTTGGAGTAAGGGCCGCCGTAGGCGCTTTTCAGGTCGGTGTCGCGATCGTCCTTGTACTTCTCGTAGACCAGGCCCAGGCGCGCATCATCGTCGTAGTTCCAGCCGAGCTTGGCGAGCACGTTGCTGGCGCGCACGTCTTCCGGGTTGGCAGCGGTGCGGTCCAGACCGGTGCCGTTGTGGCTGCCGTAGGATTCGGTTTCGTGGCCGTCGCGCTGGCTGTAGTGCAACAGGCCGTCGAAGGCTGCGCTGCGCCCGGCGACGGTGGCGGACTTGAGCCAACTGTCGTCGGCGGAGCTGTAGCCGGTCTTCAGGCGCGCGCCGACGTCCTGGCCCGGCTTGATGATGTCGTCCGGGTCCAGGGTGAAGTAGCTGACGGCGCCGCCAATGGCATTGCTGCCATACAGCACCGAGGCCGGGCCGCGGAGGATTTCCACGCGCTTGACGATTTCCGGGTCGAGGTAGTTGCGCTGGGTCTTGGCGTAGGGGCCGTTGAAGAAACCGTCGGGTATGGCCACGCCGTCGACCTGGGTCAGGATCCGGTTGCCGTCGATGCCGCGGATGTTGTAGCCGCTGATGCCGCCACGCTGGCCGGCGCCGCCCACCGAAACGCCCGGCTCGTAGCGCACCAGGTCCCTGATGGTGTTGACGTTGCCGCGATCCAGTGCCTCGCGATCGTGGACGGTGACGGTGCTCGGCACGCCGGTGATGTCCTGTTCCTGGCGAGTGGCGCTGATGGTCACCTGTGGCAGGTTCATCGCGCTGGCGGCGCTGCGTTTTTCCAGGACGATGCTGTGGTCGCCCAGTTTGCGATAGCTCAGGTGGGTCCCCAGCAGCAGTCGCTCCAGGGCTTTTTCCGCGGGCAGCGAGCCGTTCACCCCCGGTGAGGCGACGCCGTCGGCCAGTTCCGCTGGCAGGCCGACCTGCCAGCCCGTGACGGCGGTGAAGGCGTTCAGGGCCGAGACCAGTGGTTGCCGGGCGATGGCGAACGTGTAGTCGCCCATGTTCCGTGCAGGCGCTTGGGCAGCAGTGGCCGCGACGGCGGCCGGCACCGTGCCGGCCACCAGGAGGGCCGCGGTCAACAGCGACAGCGTGCAAGAAGGGGCGAGGAACCGGCAAGTAAGGCGAGAGGACATCGATAGCGCTCCGTGTCGCATCTGTTATAGGTGCAGATCCGCATGGCTGGATGCGAATCAATTGCATTGGCTATAACGAGACGAACCAGCGAGGCCTATCGAGTAAAAATAATTCTCATTTAGTTGAAAATCACCAGCGCCGGGAATTCCTGCAAGCGCGCCGAGGTGATGTGGGCCAGGGAACGAACCACATCCAGCGGTTGATCGAGGCGGTAGTTACCTGTCACCGCGACGCCGGCCAGGCGATCATTGGTGTTGATGATCCAACCGGGGTAATAGCGTTGCAGTTCGGCCAGCACCTGGCCCAATGGCCGGTTCTCGAACACCAGCCGGCCCTGGACCCAGGCCAGGTCGGTGGCGCTGTCGAGCCGGGACGGGCGGTCGAAGCCGTTGGGCCCGATGCGGATGCTTTCCCCGGCCGACAGCCGTACATGGCTGTCGTTGCGACTGGCCCGCAGGTCGACGTCGCCACGCTGGACCTGGACTTGGGCCACGCCGTCGAGGTAGCGCACCGCGAACGTGGTGTCGCTGACGCTGGCCGTGACCGGGCCGGCGTCGATTTCCAGCGGCAGGTTGCGGTTGGCCGGCACCTCGAAAAACGCCTCGCCTTTGTACAGGCGGGCCACGTGCCGCTGCTCGTTGAACGTGCTGGAGAACGCCGAATCGGTGTTGAGCAGGACCTTGGAACCGTCCTCCAGTTGCAGGCGCTGGCGCTCACCGACCACGGTCAGGTGGTCGGCCTGCCAATGCAGGGGCAAGTCGCTGAAGTTGAACAGACCCAGGAACAGCACGGCAGCGGTGGCCAAGGGTTTCCAATGGCTGCGCAGGCGCGACAGCGGCGTGACCTTGGGCGGGGCCTGGCGCTGGCGGGCATTCTCCAGCTGACGGGCGCTCTCCATCACCTGCGGGCCGTTCCAGATCGCCTGGGCCCGGGCGAATGCCTGGCCGTGGCGCGGATCGGCCGCCAGCCAGGCCTGGAACTGCCGGGTCTGCTCGTCGCTGGGGTTGTCCAGCAGGATCAGCCAGTCCAGCGCCTGCTCCATGGCGTGGGCGGTGTCCTGCGTCGAAGCGGGTTGAGGGTCGGTCACGGTGATTCCTCGAATTGAGCGGCAAGTTGCAAGCCAGAGCACAGCTTGCCGCTTGCCGCTTGAGTCTTATAGCTGCAGCTGTCCCACACAGATCGCCATGATCAGCTTCAGTTCCTTTTGCACCGTGCTCGACGACACACCCAGTTGCCCGGCAATGTCCTGGTAACTGTGCCCGTGCAGGCGGCTGAGGATGAAGATCCGCTGCTGGCGTGGGCTCAGTGCTTGCAGGCTGACATTGAGGCGTTCGAGCATCTGCCCGGCATGGACGGCGTCCTCGGCGCTGCCTTGGGGAGCGACCACGTTGTGGACCACCTCCAGGGGGACGTCGTCCAGCACGGCGCGCGATTGTACGCGGCGGGCGCGCAGGTGATCCCGTGCCAGGTTGCGGGCGGTCTGGAAAACAAACGGTTCAAGGTGCTCGACCGGCCGCTCGGCCAGTGCGCGGGAGACGCGCAGGTAGGTTTCCTGGAGCAGGTCTTCGGCGGTGCTGGGGTTGTTGACCATGCGCTCAAGGGTGCGCAGCAGCGGCATGCGCTGGGCGAGAAAGACGTGATGAAAGCGCGATTGACTCACGGTAGGGCCCGATCCGGTTCGAGTAGATGATAATGCTTATCATCTACTCGACTGGTCAAGCCTTGAATTGTGACCATCGCCGAACCACTGTGGGAGCGGGCTTGCTCGCGAAGACGGCGTGTCAGTGAGTAGAAACATCGACTGATACACCGCTTTCGCGAGCAAGCCCGCTCCCACAGAAAAGCGCTAGTCCCTGTCGGTCACTCCGCGTTGCACAACGCCAGGCAGTTATCGAGCATGCGGTTGGAGAAGCCCCACTCGTTGTCATACCAGGCCAGTACCTTGAGCAGCTTGCCGCTGACCTTGGTGTGGTTGGCGTCGAAGATCGACGACAGCGGGTTATGGTTGAAGTCGCTGGAGACCAGCGGCAGGCTGTTGTAGCCGAGGATCCTGGAGTGCTGGCTGGCCTGGCGCAGCAGGTCGTTGACTTCTTCGGCCGAGGCTTCGCGCTTGAGCTGCACGGTGAGGTCCACCAGGGACACGTTGATCACCGGCACGCGCACGGCCATGCCGGTCAGCTTGCCGGCCAGTTCCGGCAATACCAGGCCAACCGCTTCGGCGGCGCCGGTTTTGCTCGGGATCATGTTCTGGGTGGCCGAGCGGGCGCGGTACGGGTCGGTGTGGTAGACGTCGGTCAGGTTCTGGTCGTTGGTGTAGGCGTGGATGGTGGTCATCAGGCCACTTTCGATGCCCAGCTCACGGTGCAGCACCTGGGCCACCGGGGCCAGGCAGTTGGTGGTGCAAGACGCGTTGGAAATGATCTGGTGCGACTGGCGCAGGATGTCGTGGTTCACGCCATACACCACGGTGGCGTCGGCACCCTTGGCCGGGGCCGAGATGATCACCTTGCGGGCGCCGGCGCTGAGGTGGGCGGCGGCCTTGGCACGGTCGGTGAACAGGCCGGTGCATTCGAACACCACGTCGATCTTCTCGGCGGCCCACGGCAGGTCGGCCGGGTTGCGGATGGCGCTGACCGAGATGCGGTCGCCATTGACCGTCAGGCTTTCATGATCGTGCTGTACATCGGCATCGAATGTGCCGTGGACGGTGTCGTACTTGAGCAGATGAGCGTTGATCGCACTGTCGCCCAGGTCGTTGATGGCGACGATCTGCAAGTCGCGACGATAGCCTTGGGTATACAGTGCACGGAGGACGTTGCGGCCGATGCGGCCAAAACCATTGATTGCGATTCGAAGAGTCATTAACTGCGCCGCCGTCGATTTGTTGTTGGAATTACAAGATTATTCGCATAAAAATAGAAAACAAGCCTTTTTAGTGGCAATATTTTGTTTTATCTACAACGAGTGACCTGAATCAACTGGTCCGAATGGTCAACAATCCCCTTGGCGCCCACTGCGCCGCGGGCTTTTGACCAGCATAGACAATCAGGTCGCCACACCCGTTAGCCTGGAGTTCTACACATGCATCCCCGCGTTCTTGAGGTCACCGAACGGCTTATCGCCCGCAGCCGCGCCACGCGTCAGGCTTACCTTGCATTGATCCGCGGTGCAGCCAGCGACGGGCCGATGCGCGGCAAATTGCAATGCGCCAACTTCGCCCACGGCGTGGCCGGTTGCGGCACGGAAGACAAGCACCACCTGCGAATGATGAACGCCGCCAACATCGCCATCGTGTCGTCCTATAACGACATGCTCTCGGCCCACCAGCCCTATGAAACCTTTCCGCAACAGATCAAGCAGGCGCTGCGCGAGATCGGCTCGGTCGGCCAGTTCGCCGGGGGCACGCCGGCGATGTGCGACGGCGTGACCCAGGGCGAGGCCGGGATGGAGCTGAGCCTGCCGAGCCGAGAGGTGATCGCGTTGTCCACGGCGGTGGCGCTGTCGCACAACATGTTCGACGGCGCGCTGATGCTGGGCATCTGCGACAAGATCGTGCCGGGCCTGATGATGGGCGCGCTGCGCTTCGGTCATTTGCCGATGATCTTCGTGCCTGGCGGGCCGATGGTCTCGGGCATTTCCAACAAGGAAAAAGCCGACGTGCGCCAGCGCTATGCCGAAGGCAAGGCGAGCCGCGAAGAGCTGCTGGAATCGGAGATGAAGTCCTACCACAGCCCGGGCACCTGCACCTTCTACGGCACCGCCAACACCAACCAGCTGTTGATGGAAGTGATGGGCCTGCACCTGCCAGGCGCTTCGTTCGTCAACCCGAACACGCCTCTGCGCGACGCCCTGACCCGCGAAGCGGCGTTCCAGGTCACGCGCATGACCAAGCAAAGCGGCAACTTCATGCCCATCGGCGAAATCGTCGACGAGCGCTCGCTGGTCAACTCCATCGTCGCGCTGCATGCCACCGGCGGCTCGACCAACCACACCTTGCACATGCCGGCCATCGCCATGGCGGCGGGCATCCAGCTGACCTGGCAGGACATGGCCGACCTCTCCGAGGTGGTGCCGACCCTGAGCCACGTCTACCCGAACGGCAAGGCCGACATCAACCACTTCCAGGCGGCGGGCGGCATGTCGTTCCTGATCCGCGAACTGCTCGAAGCCGGCCTGCTCCACGAGAACGTCAACACCGTGCTCGGCCACGGCCTGAGCCGCTACACCCAGGAGCCGTTCCTCGAAGACGGCAAACTGGTGTGGCGCGACGGCCCGATCGAAAGCCTCGACGAAAACATCCTGCGCCCGGTGGCCCGCGCGTTCTCGCCGGAAGGCGGGTTGCGGGTCATGGAGGGCAACCTGGGCCGTGGCGTGATGAAAGTCTCGGCGGTGGCGCTGGAAAACCAGATCGTCGAAGCGCCGGCCATGGTGTTCCAGGACCAGCAGGACCTGGCGGACGCGTTCAAGGCCGGTTTGCTGGAGAAGGATTTCGTCGCGGTGATGCGCTTCCAGGGGCCGCGTTCCAACGGCATGCCGGAACTGCACAAGATGACCCCGTACCTCGGCTCGCTGCAGGACCGCGGCTTCAAGGTGGCGTTGGTCACCGACGGGCGCATGTCCGGCGCCTCGGGGAAAATCCCGGCGGCCATCCATGTCAGCCCCGAAGCCTACGTCGGTGGTGCATTGGCCCGAGTGCAGGAGGGCGATATCATCCGCGTCGATGGCGTCAAAGGCACCCTGGAACTGAAGGTGGACGCCGAGGAATTCGCCGCGCGCGAGCCGGCCAAGGGCCTGTTGGGCAACAACATCGGCACCGGTCGCGAGCTGTTCGGCTTCATGCGCATGGCCTTCAGCTCGGCAGAGCAGGGCGCCAGCGCCTTCACTGCTGCCCTGGAGACGATTAATTGAAACTGGCTTTGGTCGGTGACATCGGTGGGACCAACGCACGCTTCGCGTTGTGGAAGAACCATAACCTGGAAAACATCCAGGTGCTGGCCACCGCGGACTACGCCTGCCCGGAGGACGCCATCAAGGTCTACCTGGCCGGCCTGGGCATGGCGCCGGGGGCTATCGGCTCGGTGTGTCTGTCGGTGGCGGGGCCGGTGGGAGGCGACACTTTTCGCTTCACCAACAACCACTGGCGCCTGAGCAACCGGGCGTTCTGCGAGACCTTGCAGGTGGAGAAGCTGTTGTTGGTCAACGACTTCTCGGCCATGGCCCTGGGCATGGCCTGCCTGCGTCCCGATGAATACCGCGTCGTGTGCGAGGGCACCCCGGAGCCGATGCGCCCGGCGGTGGTGATCGGGCCGGGCACCGGGCTGGGCGTGGGGACCTTATTGGACCTCGGCGAAGGTCGGTTCGCGGCCTTGCCGGGGGAAGGCGGCCATGTCGACCTGCCGATGAGCAGTCCGCGGGAAACCCAGCTCTGGCAGCACATCTACAACGAAATCGGCCACGTCAGCGCCGAAACCGCCCTGAGCGGCAGTGGCTTGCCGCGGGTGTACCGGGCCATCTGTGCGGTGGACGGCCATGAGCCGGTGCTCGATACGCCCGAATCCATCACCGCCGCGGGCCTGGCGGGCGATCCCGTGGCCCTGGAAGTGCTCGAACAGTTCTGCCGCTGGCTGGGACGCGTGGCCGGCAACAATGTGTTGACGGTCGGTGGGCGCGGTGGCGTCTTCATCGTCGGCGGGGTGGTCCCGCGGTTTGCCGATTTCTTCCTGGAAAGCGGTTTTGCCCGTTGCTTCGCCGACAAAGGGTGCATGAGCGATTACTTCAAGGGCATTCCGGTCTGGCTGGTCACCGCGCCGTACTCCGGCCTGATGGGCGCGGGCGTGGCGTTGGAGCAGTCGACTCCAGTTTGAAGGGTGATCCCCTGTGGGAGCGAGCTTGCTCGCGATAGTGGAGTATCAGTCGCCATTGTTCTTGGCTGATGCACCGCTATCGCGAGCAAGCTCGCTCCCACAGAGTTTTTGTGGTGTGTTTGTAGGCTTTCTCCATCAGGCATAATCCGCTCTAATCCAAACAACAAGGACGCGGCCCTGTGAGTTCAGTGAACAAATCGATTTTGTTGGTCGACGACGACCAGGAGATTCGCGAGCTGCTGGACACCTACCTCAGCCGTGCGGGTTTCCAGGTGCGCACCACGCCGGACGGCGCCGGCTTTCGCCAGGCGCTGAACGAGGCACCGAGCGACCTGGTGATCCTCGACGTGATGCTCCCGGACGAGGACGGCTTCAGCCTGTGCCGCTGGGTTCGCCAGCACCCGCGCCAGGCGCACGTGCCGATCATCATGCTGACGGCCAGTTCCGACGAGGCCGACCGGGTCATCGGCCTTGAGCTGGGCGCCGATGACTACCTGGGCAAGCCGTTCAGCCCACGCGAGTTGCAGGCGCGCATCAAGGCGTTGCTGCGCCGGGCGCAGTTCGGCCAGGAACGGTCCGGCGGTGAAGTGCTGGCGTTCGATGAATGGCGGCTGGACATGGTCAGCCATCGGCTGTTCCACGCCGACGGCGAAGAAGTGATTCTCTCCGGCGCCGATTTCGCCTTGCTCAAGCTGTTCCTCGATCATCCCCAGGAAATCCTCGACCGCGACACCATCGGCAACGCTACTCGTGGCCGCGAGCTGATGCCCCTGGACCGGATCGTCGACATGGCCGTCAGTCGCCTGCGCCAGCGCCTGCGCGACACCGACAAGCCACCGCGGCTGATCCGCACGGTACGCGGCAGTGGTTACCAGTTGGCAGCCAGTGTGGTTGCCAGCAATGGTCATTGATGGAGTCAAGAAGGTCATAGGACGGGTGCCGGTGCCGCGTTCGCTGCTCGGCCGGATGCTGTTACTGACCTTGCTGGTGGTGCTGTTCGCGCAAACGCTGTCCAGCCTGATCTGGGTGTCGCAACTGCGTGCCACGCAGCTCGAAGGCCTGGTCACCAGCGCCCGCAGCCTCGCCCATTCGATGACCGCCAGCGTCAGCTACCTGCGTTCGCTGCCGGTGGCCTACCGGCCTCTGGTCCTCGATCAGTTGCGCAGCATGGGCGGTACGCGGTTCGTCGTCACCCTCAATGACAAGCCTCTGGGCATGGACGTGCTGCCGGTGACGCCGCGCAAGCTGGCGGTACTCAAGGCGGTGGACGAGGTATTGCGCCGCTCCCTGGGCAATAACGCCGACATCTCGGTGAAGTTTGTCAGCCCCGAAGACCTGCGGATCTTCAACGGCGGGCTGAAGCTCGATGAGCTGCCACGTTCCTGGGCGCATTACGCGTTGACGCTCGAACCGGTGAACCCGCCGGTGCTGGTCACGCAGATCCAGATGGCGCCGGGCGAATGGCTGTACATCGCTTCGTTGCTGCCCGAACCCTACACCAGCCTCGAAGAGCAGGACCTGCCCAAGCAGCAGGTCGGTTTCATCGTGCTCACCAGCAGCCTGCTGTTGCTGTTCATCGGCCTGCTGGTGCACTGGCAGAGCCGTCCCCTCAAGCGTTTGGCCCGCGCGGCGCGGGACATGTCCCTGGGCGCCGAAGTGGAACCGGTGGCGGAGGGAGGGGGCAGCGAAGTGGTGGAAGTAGGGCGGGCGTTCAACGCCATGCGTGAACGCATCAGCCGCTACTTGACCGAGCGCAGCCAGTTGTTCAGCGCGATCTCCCATGACCTGCGCACACCGATCACCCGGTTGCGCCTGCGGGTCGAATTGCTGGAGGACGAAAACCTGCAAGCCAAGTTCGGTCGCGACCTCGATGAGTTGGAACTGCTGGTCAAGGGCGCGTTGCAGTGCGTCAAGGACACCGATATCCACGAGAACATCGAGCCGGTGGACCTCAACCACGTGCTCGATTGCCTGGTCGAGCCTTATCTGGCGCCCAACGGCAATGGCCGGGTGACCCAGGACGGACGCGCGTTGGCGCCGTATCACGGCAAGCCGCTGGCGCTCAAGCGCTGCATCGGCAACCTGATCGACAACGCGCTCAAGTACGGGCAGAACGCCCACCTGCACATCGAGGACGATGAAAGTGCGTTCGTCCTGCACGTCGATGACGAAGGGCCTGGCGTGCCGGAACAGCGCCTCGAGCAAGTCTTCGAGCCGCACTTCCGCCTGGCCGGGCAGCAGCAGGGGTATGGGCTGGGGCTGGGCATCGCCCGCAACATTGCCCATAGCCACGGCGGCGAAGTGAGCCTGCAGAACCTGCGTGAAGGGGGGTTGCGGGTGACCCTGCAGTTGCCCCGCAGTGTGGATTGATCAGACCGCGTTATCGTTCATCGCGAGCAAGCTCGCTCCCACAAGGAGATCGGTGCTCCATGACGTCCACTGTGGGAGCGAGCTTGCTCGCGATGGCGCCAGTAACTTCAACGCCTCTCCCAGGTAAATGTCACAAGTCAGTGACATAACTCGCCCCTTTCGTTACCTGTCCGCCGTCCGCCCTTGTTTAGACTCCCTGCGTCAAAACAACAAAAAAGGGACCTGCGATGGACACCTTCCTCCCGGCTTTCAGCAGTTGGCTGAACGCGCCTGCCCACCAGCACTGGCTCGCTGCCGAAGGCTTGCGTTTGCTGGCGTTTGCCAAGGCGTCGAAGCTGCCGGACGGCTTTGGCAACCTCGACGACCAGGGACGCCTCCCGGCCGGGGCGCTGGCCGAGACCATGAACACCGCCCGCATGACCCACAGCTTCGCCATGGCCCACATCCAAGGTTTGCCTGGCTTTGCCGAACTGGTGGACCACGGCGTCCAGGCCCTCAGCGGGCCGTTGCGCGACGCCGAGCATGGCGGCTGGTTCGCCACCGCGCAGCCGCGTGACGAACAAACCGGCAAAGCCGCCTACCTGCATGCCTTCGTCGCATTGGCCGCCAGTTCCGCCGTGGTGGCCCAGCGTCCCGGCGCCCAGGCGTTGCTCGACGAAGCGGTGCGGGTCATCGACACGCATTTCTGGAGCGAAGAAGAAGGTGCCCTGCGCGAGTCCTTCAGTCGTGACTGGCGCGACGAAGAGGCGTACCGCGGTGCCAACAGCAACATGCACGCCACCGAAGCGTTCCTGGCCCTGGCCGACGCCACGGACGATCCGCGCTGGCTGGTCCGCGCCCTGCGCATCGTCGAGCGGGTGATCCACGGCCATGCCGCGGCCAACGATTACCTGGTGGTGGAGCACTTCGACCGTGATTGGCAGCCGCTGCGCGACTACAACCACGACAACCCTGCCGACGGCTTTCGTCCGTACGGCACCACCCCTGGCCATGGGTTCGAATGGGCGCGGTTGCTGCTGCACCTCGAGGCGGCGCGGGTCCAGATCGGCATGCTGACGCCGGGTTGGCTGGCCCAGGATGCACAGAAACTCTTCGACCAGAACTGCCGCCACGGCTGGGACGTCGACGGCGCGCCCGGCCTTGTCTACACCCTGGACTGGGACAACCGCGCGGTGGTCCGCCACCGCCTGCACTGGGTGCACGCCGAGGCTGCGGCCGCCGCCAGCGCCTTGCTCAAACGGACCGACGAAGCGAAATACGAAGCCTGGTACCGAACTTTCTGGGAATTCTGTGACAAACACTTCATCGACCGCTGCAATGGGAGCTGGCATCACGAACTCGACCCACAAAACCGCCCCAGTGCCGATATCTGGCCGGGCAAGCCGGACCTGTACCACGCCTGGCAGGCGGTGCTGATTCCGCGCCTGCCCCTGGCACCCAGCATGGCGACGGCTCTGGCGCGGCTCTCCAGCCCTTCACCCGTGTAACCATGTCGTGACATTTGCACGTCCCTTCGTTACCTGCGAAAGGATTCCCTCTGATTAGAATCCATGCAGCGCAAGCACCGACTTGCATGCATAACAACAAGAAAGGTACTTCTAGATGAATGCGATTTCTCGCCTCGCTACTGTCATTTCTCTTGCTTCCCTGCTTCCCGTCGCAGCGTTCCCTGTCAGCACCCTTGCCGCCGAATCCAAAGGCAGCGTGGAAGTCGTCCACTGGTGGACGTCGGGTGGTGAAAAAGCCGCGGTCGATGTGCTCAAGGCCCAGGTCGAGAAAGACGGTTTTACCTGGAAGGACGGCGCTGTCGCCGGTGGTGGCGGTTCCACGGCCATGACCGTGCTCAAGAGCCGCGCCGTGGCTGGCAACCCGCCAGGCGTGGCCCAGATCAAGGGCCCGGACATCCAGGAATGGGCTTCCACCGGCCTGCTCGACAGCGACGTGCTCAAGGACGTGGCCAAGGAAGAGAAGTGGGACAGCCTGCTCGACAAGAAAGTCTCCGATACCGTGAAGTACGAAGGTGACTACGTGGCCGTGCCGGTGAACATCCACCGTGTCAACTGGCTGTGGATCAACCCGGAAGTCTTCAAGAAAGCCGGCATCACCAAGAACCCGACCACCCTCGAAGAATTCTACGCCGCCGGCGACAAGCTCAAGGCCGCGGGCTTCATCCCGCTCGCCCATGGCGGCCAGCCTTGGCAGGACAGCACCGTGTTTGAAGCCGTGGTGCTTTCGGTGATGGGCGCCGAGGGCTACAAGAAAGCCCTGGTCGATTTGGACAACAAGGCCCTGACCGGTCCGGAAATGGTCAAGGCGCTGACCGAGCTGAAGAAAGTCGCGACCTACATGGACGACGACGGCAAGGGCCAGGACTGGAACCTGGAAGCGGCCAAGGTCATCAACGGTAAGGCCGGCATGCAGATCATGGGCGACTGGGCCAAGAGCGAATGGACCGCGGCCAAGAAAGTTGCCGGCAAGGACTACGAGTGCGTCGCCTTCCCGGGCACCGACAAGGCCTTCACCTACAACATCGACTCCCTGGCGGTGTTCAAGCAGAAGGACAAGGGCACCTCGGCCGGTCAGCAGGACATTGCCAAGGTTGTGCTGGGTGAGAACTTCCAGAAAGTCTTCAGCATCAACAAAGGCTCGATTCCGGTGCGCAACGACATGCTGGCCGACATGGCCAAGTATGGCTTCGATTCCTGCGCCCAGACCGCGGCCAAGGACTTCCTGACGGATGCCAAGTCCGGTGGGCTGCAGCCGAGCATGGCGCACAACATGGCGACCACGCTGGCGGTGCAGGGCGCGTTCTTTGACGTGGTGACCAACTACATCAACGACCCGAAAGCCGACCCGACCGATGCCGCCAAGAAGCTGGGTGCTGCGGTGCAGTCTGCCAAATAAGAGCGGCTGCAAGCTACAAGCTGCAAGGGTGTGTTTTAGCTTGCAGCTTGGGGCTTGTAGCTGCCCCTAATCTATCTTTGTACTGGATCTTCCCATGAGTTCTGTTGCTGTGTTCAGCAAGGCCTCGCCGTTCGATGCGCTGCAACGCTGGCTGCCCAAACTGGTGCTGGCGCCGAGCATGTTCATCGTCCTGGTGGGCTTCTATGGCTATATCGTGTGGACGTTCGTCCTGTCGTTCACCACCTCGACCTTCCTGCCGACCTACAAATGGGCCGGTCTGGCGCAATACGCGCGGTTGATGGACAACGACCGCTGGTGGGTGGCGAGCAAGAACCTGGCGCTCTTCGGCGGCCTGTTCATTGGCATCACCCTGGTGATTGGCGTGCTGCTGGCGGTGTTCCTCGACCAGCGCATCCGTCGCGAAGGTTTCATCCGCACCATTTACCTGTACCCGATGGCCCTGTCGATGATCGTCACCGGCACGGCTTGGAAATGGCTGCTCAACCCGGGCATGGGCCTGGACAAATTGTTGCGTGACTGGGGCTGGGAAGGCTTCCGTCTCGACTGGCTGATCGACCCGGACCGCGTTGTGTACTGCCTGGTGATCGCTGCCGTCTGGCAGGCTTCGGGTTTCATCATGGCGATGTTCCTGGCCGGGCTGCGAGGTGTCGACCAGTCGATCATCCGCGCCGCGCAGATCGACGGTGCGAGCATGCCGCGCATTTACTGGAAAGTGGTGCTGCCAAGCCTGCGGCCGGTGTTCTTCAGTGCCGTGATGATCCTGGCGCATATCGCGATCAAGAGCTTCGACCTGGTGGCAGCCATGACCGCCGGCGGCCCCGGCTATTCCTCCGACCTGCCGGCCATGTTCATGTATTCCTTCACGTTCAGCCGCGGCCAGATGGGCATGGGCTCGGCCAGCGCAATCCTGATGCTCGGTGCGATTCTCGCAATCATCGTGCCTTACCTGTACTCCGAGCTGAGGACCAAGCGCCATGACTAGTCTCGCTGCCAAACCCGCCATCAGCCTGAGTCGCATCGCGATCTACGCGGTGCTGATCCTCGCCGTATTGCTCTACCTGGTGCCGTTGGTGGTCATGCTGTTGACCAGCTTCAAGACCCCGGAAGACATCAGCACCGGCAACCTGCTGAGCTGGCCGACCGTGGTCAGCGGCATCGGCTGGATCAAGGCCTGGGCGACGGTCAACGGCTACTTCTGGAACTCGATCAAGATCACCATTCCGGCCGTCCTGATCTCCACCGCCATCGGTGCATTGAACGGCTACGTGCTGTCGATGTGGCGCTTTCGCGGTTCGCAGTTGTTCTTCGGCCTGTTGCTGTTCGGCTGCTTCCTGCCGTTCCAGACCGTCCTGCTGCCGGCTTCGTTCACCCTCGGCAAAATGGGCCTGGCCAGTACCACCACCGGCCTGGTGTTCGTGCACGTGGTCTACGGCCTGGCCTTCACCACGCTGTTCTTCCGCAACTACTACGTCAGCATTCCCGATGCGCTGGTGAAGGCTGCGCGCCTTGACGGCGCGGGGTTCTTCACGATCTTTCGGCGGATCATCCTGCCGATGTCCACCCCGATCATCATGGTCTGCCTGATCTGGCAGTTCACCCAGATCTGGAACGACTTCCTGTTCGGCGTGGTGTTCTCCAGCGGCGATTCCCAGCCGATCACGGTGGCGCTGAACAACCTGGTCAACACCAGCACCGGGGCTAAGGAATACAACGTTGATATGGCGGCGGCGATGATCGCCGGGCTGCCGACCCTGCTGGTCTATGTAGTGGCAGGCAAGTATTTCGTGCGCGGCCTGACGGCCGGCGCAGTCAAGGGGTAATCATGGCAACGCTTGAACTTCGCAATGTAAACAAGACCTACGGTGCCGGCCTGCCGGACACCCTGAAGAACATCGAATTGTCGATCAAGGACGGTGAGTTCCTGATCCTCGTCGGCCCTTCGGGTTGCGGCAAGTCGACGCTGATGAACTGCATCGCCGGCCTTGAAACCATCACCGGCGGCGCGATCATGATCGGCGACCAGGATGTCAGCGGCATGAGCCCCAAGGACCGTGACATCGCCATGGTGTTCCAGTCCTACGCGCTGTACCCGACCATGAGCGTGCGCGAGAACATCGAGTTCGGCCTCAAGATCCGCAAGATGCCCCAAGCGGCCATCGACGAGGAAGTCACCCGCGTGGCCAAGCTGCTGCAGATCGAGCACCTGCTCAATCGCAAGCCCGGCCAGCTCTCCGGTGGCCAGCAACAGCGCGTGGCCATGGGCCGGGCACTGGCGCGGCGGCCGAAGATCTACCTGTTCGACGAACCGCTGTCCAACCTCGACGCCAAGCTGCGGGTCGAGATGCGGACCGAAATGAAACTGATGCACCAGCGTCTGAAAACCACCACGGTCTACGTCACCCACGACCAGATCGAGGCCATGACCCTGGGCGACAAAGTGGCGGTGATGAAGGACGGAATCATCCAGCAGTTCGGTACGCCGAAGGACATCTACAACAACCCGGCCAACCTGTTCGTGGCGAGCTTCATCGGTTCGCCGCCGATGAACTTCATCCCGTTGCGCCTGCAACGCAAGGACGGTCGCCTGCTGGCGCTGCTCGACAGCGGCCAGGCCCGTTGCGAGTTGCCGCTGGGCATGCAGGACGCTGGCCTGGAAGACCGTGAAGTGATTCTCGGCTTGCGTCCGGAACAGATCGTGCTGGCCGGCAGCGAGCCCAACGGCTTGCCGACCATCCGTGCTGAGGTTCAGGTCACCGAGCCGACCGGCCCGGACACCCTGGTATTTGTCAGTCTAAATGACACCAAGGTTTGCTGCCGCCTGGCGCCGGACGTTGCGCCACAAGCAGGGGAAAATCTGACGCTTCAATTCGATCCTCAAAAAGTATTACTATTTGATGCGCAGACGGGTGAGCGCCTGGGTGTGGCGGGTCAGCCACAAGGCGAAGCTCGGGCGGCGAACGTGGCTCAGTTCAAGGGCCGCTGAGAAAGCAGTGTGAGGGCGGGCTTGCTCGCGAATGCAGTGTGCCATTTGGCATTTCTGGCGACTGATACAGCGCATTCGCGAGCAAGCCCGATCCCACAGCAGAGCATGCGGTGGGTGGGGGACCATTCGCCGCAATCGTTGTAAACCGCGTTAGATAAAAACAGTTAATAACAATAAAGACGAGGATGTAGGGATGAAGAAGAAAAACAACACCCAGCTTATCTGCCAGTTGTCAGCCGTTGCGGCGATGATGCTGGCCGGTAGCGCACATGCGGCCGACGCGTTCAGCGCCGATTCGCAGTGGATGACGGGTGACTGGGGTGGTGAACGGACCAAGCTGATCGAGCAGGGTATCGACATCAAGGCTGACTACGTCGGTGAAGTGGGTGGCAACCTGCACGGTGGCTACAACAACGACAAGACGGCGCGCTATTCCGACCAGTTCGGCCTGGGCGTGGCGTTGGACCTGCAAAAGCTGTGGGGCTGGGATAACACCCAGGCCAAGATCCAGCTGACCAATCGTAACGGGCAAAACATCTCCAATGACCGTGTCGGCGATCCGCGTGCCGGCACCTTGAGTTCTTCCCAGGAAGTCTACGGTCGTGGCCACATGGTCCGCCTGACCCAACTGTGGATCAAGCACCAGTTCCTCGACGGCAAGCTGGACGTGAAGGCCGGTTACTTCGGCGAAGGCGAAGACTTCAACACCTTCCCTTGCGAATTCCAGAACCTGGCTTTCTGCGGTTCCCAGGTGGGTAACTGGGCGACCAACATCTGGTACAACTGGCCCGTCAGCCAGGCAGCGATCCGCGTGAAGTACAACATCACGCCTGAGTTCTATGCGCAGATCGGCGCCTACAACCAGAACCCTTCGCAGTTGGAACACGGCAACGGCTTCAAGCTCAGCGGCAGTGGCACCAAGGGCACCGTCATCCCGGTCGAGCTGGTCTGGTCGCCGAAGGTCAACAACCTGCCAGGCGAATACCGGGTCGGTTACTACAAGAGCACGGCCGATGCCAATGACGTCCGTGAGGATGACAACGGTAACGACGCCGCGACCACCGGCAATGCCTATCGCAGCCATGACAGCAAACACGGCTACTGGTTCGTGGCGCAGCAGCAGCTCACCACCCACAACGGTGATGCGTCCCGCGGCCTGAACATCGCCGCCAACGCGACCTTCCACGACAAGGACACCAACGTCGTCGACAACTACCAGTCGTTGATGTTCGTGTACAAGGGGCCGTTTGACGCGCGTCCAAAAGATGACATCGGCATCGGTTTCTCGCGCATCCATGTCAACGATGACGTGAAGAAAAACGCCGAGCTGACCAACGCTGCCAACGGTGTGGCGGACTACGAGAACCCGTTGTTCGCGCCGTTGCGCGAGACCGAGTACAACTACGAGCTCAACTACGGTGTTCACGTCACCAACTGGCTGACCGTACGTCCTAACCTGCAGTACATCACCCATCCGGGTGGTGTGGATGAAGTCGACAACGCCCTGGTGGCCGGCCTGAAAATTCAGTCGGTGTTCTAACGTTGTTGCGATAAGCTCCTCTCTATGTGCGCATATTTGCGGACAGCCAAGGCTGTCCGCTTTTTTTTGGGGAGCACTCAATTGTTTGGTTGGACACCGAGCGCTGTGGCGAGGGAGCTTGCTCCCGCTGGGTTGCGAAGCGACCCCAAAACCATTCACTGCGGTGCGTCAGCCAGATCGCATTTGCTTCGTTTACGACTGCTTCGCAGTCGAGCGGGAGCAAGCTCCCTCGCCACAAAAGAGCGCGTCGCGAACAGATGAGCAATTCAATGATTTCCAGGACCGCGGCCCATGCATGAGCATCCGCTACAACGCTTTTTCAGATCCTTGCGCGAGCGCCCGGTGTTTGCCTGGGAGCGCTATCGGCAGCGCGATGTGCTGGTGATCGATCATCCGTTGTGCCAGGCGGTGTTCAGCCGCCAGGGCGCGCAGTTGCTGCATTTCCAACCCCGTGGCCAGAAACCCTGGTTGTGGTGTGCAGCCAAATGGCCGCAAGTCGGTGCGATACGCGGTGGGGTGCCGGTGTGTTGGCCGTGGTATGGCCGTCATCCCAGTGAAAACGCCTGGCCGTCCCATGGCTGGGCGCGCCTGATCGACTGGAAACTGCTCGACAGCCGCAGCGATGACGACGGCGTGCACCTGCACTGGCAGTTGCAACTGTGCGACTGGCAGGTGGACTTGCATGCCGACCTGGGTGAACGCATGGAGCTGCGCTTGAGCACCGAGCACCAGGACAGCCTGCCATGCCGGTTGAGCCAGGCTTTGCATGCCTACTGGCGTATTGGCGATGTCGGTGAGATAGCGCTGTCTGGGCTGGAAGGTGCGCAAGGTTACGACCAGTTGAGCCGCGAGGTTTGCCAGCAGGAAGGCGAGTTGCGGGTCGACGGCGGCTGCCAGCGGGTGTTCCAGCATGAGGGCGAATTGCAGCTCAAGGATCGCGCCTGGCAGCGCGAACTGTGCATCGACACGGGCGACAGCGCCGACACCGTGGTGTGGCACCCGGGTGCCCGGCCATTGCTGGGGGTGAGCTGGGATGAGATCAGCGAGTTCGTCTGCGTCGAGGCCGCCAGTGGCGGCACCGACAGCCTGTGCCTGGCGCCGGGGGAGCGGGCTCACCTGAGTTTGCAAGCGCGGGTGGGGGCTTGATTCTGGAGGGTGGGTGAGGCTGCCGGCCCCATCGCGAGCAAGCTCGCTCCCACACTGGATCTTTGGCGTTCACAACCCCCTGTGGGAGCGAGCTTGCTCGCGATGACGGCCTGTCAGGTCATAAAGCACTCACGCCGAATCAGTTGAACTCATCCCCCACCGGATACCGGCTGGCGTTCAGGCTTTCCTTGATCTTGCGCAGGTGCGGCTGGAAGTCCACGCCTCGGCGCAGGGTCATGCCGGTGGCGAGCACATCCAGCACGGTGAGTTGGATGATCCGCGACGTCATCGGCATGTAGATGTCGGTGTCTTCGGGCAGTGGAATGTTCAGGCTCAAGGTGCTGGCCTTCGCCAGGGGCGAATTTTCAGCGGTCAGGCCGAGCACGGACGCTCCGTTTTCCCGGGCGATGCGCGCTACTTCCACTAGCTCGCGGGTGCGCCCGGTGTAGGAAATGATCACGAACAGCTCGCCGGTATGGGCCACCGACGCGATCATGCGCTGCATCAATACGTCGGCGTGGGCGGTCACCGCCAGATTGAAACGGAAGAACTTGTGCTGGGCATCCAGGGCCACCGGAGCCGAGGCGCCGAGGCCGAAGAAGTGGATCTGTCGGGCCTGGATCAGCAGGTCAACGGCACGACTGATCAAATTTGGATCAAGGGCCTGGCAGGCGCTGTCCAATGAAGCAATGGCACTGCCGAAGATCTTGCGGGTGTAGGCTTCCGGGTTGTCGTCGGCTTCCACGGCGCGGCTGACATAGGCTGCGCCGCTCGCCAGGCTCTGGGCCAGTTGCAGCTTGAGTTCCGGGTAGCCACTGACGCCGAACGAGCGGCAGAAGCGGTTGACGGTCGGTTCGCTGACCGAAGCGGCCTGGGCGAGGGCAGCGATGCTGAAGCGGGTAGCCTGCTGTGGGTTGAGCAGGATGATCTCGGCCACCTTGCGTTCTGCCTTGTTGAGTTCTTCAAGGCGAGTCTGGATCTGTTCCAGTAAATTTCGCACGCGGTCCATACAAGATTCCTAGAAAGACGGGTCTTTGGTACGACCCTTTGCGGTGGCCTATCCTACTGTTGGCTCCGACGGACCACCACTCGGAAACGGTATTTTCGGAAAATGTTGTGGTTATTACTACATTTTTCCTTGAGTGATGCCTTGAAAAAAGGTATTTGTAGCTTAACTTGATAAAAGAACAAACATCATGCATTCGATTACGGTTGAACCGTGCACCTTTGCCTTGTTCGGCGCGTTGGGCGACCTGGCCTTGCGCAAGCTTTTTCCTGCCCTTTATCAACTCGATGGCGCGCAATTGCTGCACGAGGACACGCGAATCATCGCGCTGGCCCGTGAACCCGGCAGCGAGCAGCAGCACCTGGCTTTCATTGCCACCGAACTGCGCCGCTACGTGGGCGACAAGGACCTGGACGAAGCCGTGGTCGAGCGCTTCCTGGCGCGACTGACGTACCTGCATGTGGACTTTCTCAAGGCTGACGACTATGTCGCCCTGGCCGAGCAGGCCGGTTCGGCCCAGCAGGTCATCGCCTATTTCGCCACCCCGGCGGCGGTGTACGGCGCGATCTGCGAGAACCTGGCCAAGGTTGGCCTGAGCGATAACACCCGGGTCGTGCTGGAAAAACCCATCGGCTCGGACCTGGAGTCGTCGCGCAAGGTCAACGACGCGGTGGCGCAGTTCTTCCCCGAAAACCGCACCTACCGCATCGACCACTACCTGGGCAAGGAAACGGTCCAGAACCTGATTGCGTTGCGGTTCGCCAACAGCCTGTTCGAAACCCAGTGGAACCAGAACTACATCTCCCACGTGGAAATCACCGTGGCCGAGAAGGTCGGTATCGAAGGCCGTTGGGGCTATTTCGACAAGGCCGGCCAACTGCGGGACATGATCCAGAACCACCTGCTCCAACTGTTGTGCCTGATTGCCATGGACCCGCCGGCCGACCTGTCGGCCGATAGCATCCGTGACGAGAAGGTCAAGGTGCTCAAGGCCCTGGCGCCGATCAGCCCGGAAGGCCTGACCACCCAGGTGGTGCGCGGCCAGTACATCGCCGGTCACAGCGAAGGCAAGGCCGTGCCGGGTTACCTGGAAGAGCCCAATTCCAACACCCAGAGCGACACCGAGACCTTCGTCGCCCTGCGTGCCGACATCCGCAACTGGCGCTGGGCCGGCGTGCCGTTCTACCTGCGTACCGGCAAGCGCATGCCGCAGAAGCTGTCGCAGATCGTCATCCACTTCAAGGAACCGTCCCACTACATTTTCGCCCCCGAGCAGCGCTTGCAGATCAGCAACAAACTGATCATCCGCCTGCAACCGGACGAAGGGATCTCCCTGCGGGTGATGACCAAGGAGCAGGGCCTGGACAAGGGCATGCAATTGCGCAGCGGTCCGCTGCAACTCAACTTCTCCGACACCTGGCGCAGCGCACGGATTCCCGATGCCTACGAGCGGTTGTTGCTGGAAGTCATGAATGGCAATCAGAACCTGTTTGTCCGTAAAGATGAAATCGAAGCCGCGTGGACGTGGTGTGACCAGTTGATCGCCGGATGGAAGAAGTCTGGCGATGCGCCCAAGCCGTACGCGGCCGGGTCCTGGGGGCCGATGAGCTCCATTGCGCTGATCACGCGGGATGGGAGGTCATGGTATGGCGATATCTGAAGTGAAACTGCCCCAGGGCGTCAGCGCCCTCGAATTCAAGAGCCCGGTGCTGCTGGCCGAAGGCTTGGCCCTGAAGGTGGCCGAGCAACTGCGCGAGGCGATCGACGCGCGCGGCACGGCCGTGCTGGTGGTGTCGGGCGGTCGTAGCCCGGTGGCGTTTTTCCAGAGCCTGGCCAAGCAGACCCTGGACTGGTCGAAGGTGCTGGTGAGCCTGGCGGACGAGCGCTGGGTGCCGGTTGAACATGCCGACAGCAATGCCGGCCTGCTCAAGCGCTACCTGCTGCAAGGCGCTGCGGCCAAGGCCCAGTTCCTGAGCCTCTACAGCCCAAGCGCCAACCTGGAGGCGGCCGCCGAACAGGCCGATCGCCTGCTGGGCGAACTGCCGTCCATCGACGTGTTGGTTTTGGGCATGGGCGACGACGGGCACACCGCGTCGTTGTTCCCCGACAGCCCGAACCTGGCTCAAGCCCTCGATGCCCAGAGCACGCGTCGCTGCTGGCCGATGCTGGCGCCGACGGTGCCGCATCAGCGCCTGACCATGAGCCGTGCCTTGCTGGCCTCTGCGAAACACAAAGTGCTGTCGATTTCCGGTCAGTCGAAATTGACCACCCTGAGCGCCGCGGTGGCTGGTGACAACGTCGCCGAAATGCCGATCCGTGCGTTTTTGCAACCTACGTTAGAGATTTACTGGTGCCCATGAACCAAGGATCAGCCGCTATGACAAACCCATCCCCGACCGTTTCCATGGCGGACAAAGTTGCCCTGATCGACAGCCTCTGCGCCAAGGCGCGGATCCTGCCGGTGATCACCATCGCCCGCGAACAGGACATCCTGCCACTGGCCGACGCCTTGGCTGCCGGTGGCCTGACGGCGTTGGAAGTGACCTTGCGTTCCCAGTTCGGCCTCAAGGCCATCCAGGTCCTGCGCGAGCAGCGTCCAGAGTTGGTGACCGGTGCCGGTACGGTGCTCGATCGCCATATGCTGGAGGCCGCCGAAGCGGCCGGTTCGCAGTTCATCGTGACCCCAGGCATTACTCGTGACCTGCTTGAAGCCAGCGTGTACAGCTCGATCCCGTTGTTGCCGGGCATCAGCAACGCCTCGGGCATCATGGAAGGCTATGGCCTGGGCTACCGCCGCTTCAAGTTGTTCCCGGCGGAAGTCAGTGGCGGCGTCGCGGCCATCAAGGCCCTGGGCGGCCCCTTCGGCGAAGTGAAATTCTGCCCGACCGGCGGCGTCGGTCCGGCCAATATCAAGAGTTACATGGCATTGAAGAACGTGATGTGCGTGGGCGGCAGTTGGATGCTCGATCCGGAGTGGATCAAGAACGGCGACTGGGCCCGCATTCAGGAATGCACCGCCGAGGCCTTGGCGCTGCTGGACTGATTCGACCGAACCTCGTTGGGTGCTCTACGGTTTTACGGTGCGCTTGGTCGGCGCACCGTTTTTTTTTGCCTGGGTTTTATGGTCGCACAAAAATTTCTGTGGCGAGGGAGCTTGCTCCCGCTGGGGTGCGAAGCAGCCCCAAAAAGGCACAATGAGATTGACCTGGCGCACCGCAGTGACAGGTTCAGGACTGCTTCGCAGCCCAGCGGGAGCAAGCTCCCTCGCCACTAGGTACGGCTCAATTCGATCAGCGCTTGGGTCAACCGTTCGATATCACTCGCCAAGGTAATCAGCCCTGGGGTAATGCGGATGCAAGGCCCGGCGCTGGTCTGGCGCACCACGGTGAAGATCCCGTACTCGTCGAGCAATCGATCAGCCATCGCCTGCTGGTCGGTGTGGGCGGTGAAGCGCATGGCGGTGATGCCGCAATACAGGCGCCGATCGTCCGGTGTCATGACTTCGATGCCTGGCAGGTCGCGCACCGCCGTCACCCACAGGTCGCGCAGGTGGCACAGGCGCGCGCCCTTGGCCGAGGCGCCGCCCAGGGCGCGGTGCTCCTCGAACACCAGGGGCAGGGTGAGCAACGCCGGGATGTTGGGCGTGCTGTGGGGCGTGCGCGAGCGGATGTCACTGGCCGGATAGCTCCCCTCGTCCATGTCCGGGTCGATGTCGGCCAGCCGATGGGGGGCGATGTACAGGAAGCCCAAGGCCAGCGGACCGCCGATCCACTTCTGCAAATTGAACCCTGCAAACTCGATCCCGAGCTTCTGCAGGTCGAAGTTGATCTGGCCCAGGGCGTGGGCGCCGTCGAGGATGATGTCGACCCCGAACTCCCGGGCGGTCTCGGCAATTGCCTGGACCGGCATCACCAGCCCGGTGAGGTGGTTGACATAAGTCAGCGCCATCAATTTGAGGCGAGGGTGCTGGGTGAACGCTTGGCGGTAAGTGCCCACCAGGCTCTCGTAGCTGGCGGGGTGCGGGTGGACGATTTCAATCAGTTCCACGCCACGCTGGCGCGCCAGCCAGCGCATCGCGCTTTTGACCGAGGCATATTCCACGTCACTGATCAGCACCTGGTCGCCCGGTTTCAGGCCGTTGTAATTGCGAATCAACGTCTGCAGGGCGTCCACTGCGCTGGTGGCCAATGCCACGGCCTGGGGCGCAGCGTGGATCAACTGCGCGATCTGGCGGCGAATGGCTTCGCTGTGTTCAAGGTCGAAATGCTGGCGTACATACACCGAGTTTGTGCGGTTGATGAATTCGATGTTGCGTTGGTATTCCTCGACAACGGTGCGGGACATGCGCCCGAAGTAGCCGTTTTCCAGGTTGAGCGGTGCACCGGGGTCGATATCGTAGCGACCGACAAAGGTCTGCCAGAAAGCTTCATCGTGGGCGCGCAGCGTATTCTCGGGCATGGGGGACTCGGTCAATGGCGGGGCTTGGGTTTGCCGTGCTTGGCGCGCAACGGGTCGAGCAGGTCGGACAAACCGTTGTGGTCGATTTCCTGCATCAACGCCAGCAGGCCGCCCAGTTCGCCGTGGGGAAAACCTTCGCGGGCGAACCAATTCAGGTAAGGGCCGGGCAGGTCGGCCAGGATGCGACCCTTGTGTTTGCCGAAGGGCATCTGGCGGGTGACCAGCAGTTCGAGCATTTGCGGGTTCATGGCATTCGTCTTCCTTCAACCAGTCTGGAAAATACAGGCATTCTGCATGCAGGCCAATTGACAGATCATGCAAATAACGCGGATACAGATTTCCGGTTAAATATTAACTAATTGATTTTATTGAATATTTATCTTGTTTTTGGCCTGGCACGGCCGATGCAATAGTCCTTGCAGGTTTTATTCACCAGCAAAGGAACTGAAAAATGACTGACATCAACAAAGAATCCATCTCCGTCCTGAACGACCTGATCGAGACCAGCAAAGATGGCCAGGAAGGGTTCAAGACCTGCGCAGAAGACATCAAGCACCCGGAACTCAAGGCGCTGTTCGTGAAGCGTTCTGCTGACTGCGCGACGGCTGCTGCCGAACTGCAAGCCGCTGTACGTTCCCTGGGCGGTGATCCGGAAACCTCCACCAGCGTAGCCGGTGACCTGCACCGCCGTTGGGTCGACGTGAAGTCGATGTTCACCGGCAAGGACGAAGAGGCAGTGCTCAACGAAGCCGAGCGCGGCGAAGACCATGCCCTGAAGGCTTACCGCGAAGCGATCGAGAAAATCAACAAGCACAACCTGGTGGGCATTCGTGATCTGGTTGAGCGCCAGTACCACGGTGTGCAACGCAACCATGACCAGGTCAAGGCGCTACGTAACCAGGCGCGCGCTGCCAGCTAACGCGTACGCCTGACCCAGAAAAACGCCAGCTTGCCTGGCGTTTTTTGTGGGCGTCATTTGGCGATGAGGGATCTCTTGCGCAGCGTCGCCGGTCAGAGAAAGTGTGTTGTGAAAATCAGCGGTAATCGCCTATGGACTGAAGTAGTTAGCCAGCTAATAATTGCGCCTGCCGATTACCTGCATTCCATCTATCGTTACAACGTTCCCCCCAGAAGAGTCTCTTGCGTGCCCATTACCTTCCAGGCCCTGTTCGCTCCCGACCGCCTCGCGTTGCAGTTCGCCATCAAGACCGTGCTCGGCGCCGGCCTGGCCCTGTGGCTGGCGTTGCGCTTCGGGCTGGAGCAGCCGTCGTGGGCATTGATGACGGCGATCATCGTCGCGCAGCCGTTGTCCGGCATGGTCGTCCAGAAAGGCCTGGCACGCCTGCTCGGCACGCTGGTGGGCACGGTCATGTCCGTGGTGTTCATGGCCCTGTTCGCCCAGACACCGTGGTTGTTCCTGCTGGCCCTGGCGGTGTGGCTGGGCTTGTGCACGGCCTGTTCGACGTTGCTGCGCAGTGCCTGGTCGTACTCATTCGTGCTCGCCGGGTACACCGTGGCGATCATCGCCTTGCCGGCCATTTCCCATCCTTTGACCGTGTTCGACCAGGCGGTGGCGCGTTGCACCGAGATCAGTCTGGGGATCATCTGCGCCACGGCCGCCAGTGCCTTGCTCTGGCCGCTGCGGGTCGAGCGGCAACTGGCCGGGCAGGCTCGCGCCGCCTGGCAGAGCGGCATGCAGGCGGCCCGTGCCACCCTGGCGGGCGATGCCCAGGCGCGCAAGGGCTTGCTGGAAATCCTCGGCAAGATTGTCGCGGTCGACGCCCAGCGTGAACACGCCTGGTTCGAGGGGCGCCTGGGTCGGCAGCGGGCCCGAGCCATCAGCGGCTTGAGCCAGAAGCTGTTGATGCTGCTGCGCATTTCCCGCTCGGTGCGCCGGCAGTGGAGGCAACTCGATCCCGTCGAAGCCCAGGCGCTCCAGCCGTGGATGGACGAAGTGCAGCAAGCCCTCGACGGCGACAGCGCCACGTTGCAAGCGCTGCGCCCCCGGGTGTGGGATGCGTCCCACGATCCGCAGATCAGTTCGGCACAGAGTTACTGCCTGGCCAGGATCGCGTTGTTGCTCGACACCGCCCTGGCCGCCTGCGCGGCCCTGACGGCTGTGCAGGAGGGCAGGGCGGCGGTGGATCCGCCGCGCACCCTGGCGCCTCATCGCGACCTGTCCCTGGCGATGGTGTTTGGCGCGCGCAGTGCCCTGGCGTTCCTCGCCGTGGCCAGTTTCTGGCTGGCCACGGCCTGGCCTGCGGCCTCGGGCGCCCTGGTGCTCACGTGTGTGGTGTGCAGCCTGTTCGCCAGCCGCGAAAACGGTGCGCAGATTGGCATGAGCTTCCTGCGCGGTATTTGCCTGGCCGTGCCCACGGCGTTCGTGATCGGCGAGATCATACTGCCGCAATGGAGCAGTTTCGCCATGCTCAGCCTGGCCATGGGCGTGCCGTTGTTTTTCGGTGCGCTGGGCATGGCCAAGCTGCCGATCTTCGCCACCGCGACCTCGTTCTGCCTGCATTTCGTGGTGTTGGTCTCGCCGCTCAACACCATGAAGTACGACGTCGCGGCGTTCTTCAATAACGCCCAGGCGATGATGATCGGCGTGGGCGCGGCGGTGCTGGCGTTCAATCTGCTGATCTTGCGTGACCCGGCGTGGCACAGCCGGCGCCTGCTGGCGGCGACACTCGATGATCTGGTACGCCTGACCCATCGCAGCCTGCGTGGCGCCGAGAGTTGGTTCGGCGGGCGCATGGCCGACCGACTGTTGCAACTGGCCCGGCATTACCCGGAGTTGCCGGTGCAGGCCCGCAGCCGTTGGGACGACGGCTTGCTGGGCCTGGACATTGGCGATGAGCTGTTGCACCTGCGCCTGAGCCTGGCCGTCGCCCAGGTGTCCGAGCAGCAGGCGCAGCAACGTTACTTCGCCGCCTTGGAACACACGCTCGAACGCGGGCCGGCCGGCGATCGGGCCGACGCCCTGGCGACGGCGAGCGCCGAGTTTCTTGAGGTGTTGGCGGCCCAACCCGCCAGTGATGCCCTGAAACTGGCCCAGGGCGCGGTGGTGCAATTGCAGAACAGCTGGCGCGCCTGGTGCCGCCAGCACGAACCTGAACGACGGGAGCACAGCCATGGGCTTGCGTGAGTGGTCGATTGGCGGGGTGTTGCTCAGCCCGTTCCTGATTTACCTGGTGTTGGCGCTGCTGGTGACCGGCGCGCTGCGCCTGTTGCTCGGCATGCTGCCGGTCGGGCGCTGGATCTGGCATGAAGCCTTGTTCGACTGCGCCCTCTATGTCTGTGTCCTGACTGTCATTACCGTGGTCCTCGGGCCGCTATAGGAGTTGAACATGCGTACCTCCGTACGTGTCGCCGTCACGCTGTGCGTGGTTGCCGTGGCGATCTTCGCCGGGTTCCACCTGTGGCAGTACTACATGCTCACCCCCTGGACCCGCGATGCGCGGATCCGTGCCGACGTGGTGGTGATTGCGCCCGACGTGTCGGGTTGGGTGCGCGAGCTCAAGGCGGTGGATAACCAGCAGGTCAAGGCCGGCGATCTCTTGCTGAGCATCGACCGCGAGCGTTTCGAGGCGGCGGTGGAAAAAGCCCATGCGGTGGTCCAGACCCGCCAACAGCAATTGAGCCTGCGCGAACACGAAGCCAGCCGCCGCGCCGCCCTGGGGCCTCAGGCGATCAGCGCCGAGTTGCGGGAAAACGCCCAGATCAACGCCGGCATCGCCCGCGGCGAACTGCGCGAAGCCCAGGCCGAAGCCAAGGTCGCCGAGCTCAACCTGGCCCGCAGCCAGGTCCTGGCCCCGCGCAGCGGCCACATCACCAACCTGCGCCTGGCCGAGGGCAACTACGTGAACGCCGGGCAGCCGGTCATGGCGTTGATCGATGACTCGACCTTCTATGTGCAGGCTTACTTTGAAGAAACCAAACTGCCGAGGATTCGCGTCGGTGATCCGGTCAAGGTCTGGCTGATGAGCGCCGACCATGCGTTGCAAGGCCATGTCGAGAGCATCAGCCGGGGCATCACCGACCGCAATACCAACCCCGATGCGCAACTGCTGGCCGAGGTCGAGCCGACGTTCAACTGGGTGCGCCTGGCCCAGCGGATCCCGGTGCGGATCAAGCTGGACAAGGTGCCGGAAGGGGTGAACCTGAGTGCGGGGATGACGGCGAGCGTGCAAGTGCGCGAAGACCTGCCATAGTTCGTCGCGCCACGAACCCTGTGGCGAGGGAGCTTGCTACCTCGCCACAGGAGATGCGGTGTTTCATTCAATCCGCTGGGGCTGATCGCTTCAGTGAGTCAACCGACAGTAATCGCCGGCAGCGTCGGCAAGGTCACGGTCTGTTGCTTGCGCGGGGCGAGGATTTCGGCTTCGCCGTCCACCACCAGTTCATCACGCTGGTTGAACACGCGGGTCGCGATGCGCACGCGGAATTTCGGCAGTTTCTCGAGGATCTCCAGGCGCACGGTCAGGGTGTCGCCGATCTTCACCGGTTTCTGGAAGCTCATCTGCTGGCCGATGTAGATGGTGCCCGGCCCAGGCAGCTCGCAGGCCACCGCCGCGCTGATCAGCGCACCGCTGAACATGCCGTGGGCGATGCGTTCCTTGAACATGCTGGCCGCGGCGAATTCGGCGTCCAGGTGCACCGGGTTGTGGTCGCCCGACATCGCGGCGAACAGCTGGATATCGCGTTCTTCCACGGTCTTGCTGTAGCTGGCGGTCTGGCCGACTTCAAGGGCTTCGTAAGGGATGTTGGTAACCTGGGTCATGTGTCTTGAATCCTGTGACGGGTAAAGGAAAACGCTGGAGACCTACTCGCTGCGTGGCGGCCGCTTGTGGCTGAGGGCCTGGGCAATCCAGGCCAGTACGTCGGCGGTCACTTCATCGCGGTTGGTTTCATTGAACAGTTCGTGCCGGGCCTGCGGGTAGATCGTCAGTTGCAGGTGCTGGCTGCCTGCGGCGCGCAAAGCGTCGGCCAGATCCTTCAGACGCTTGCCTTGGCTCACCGGATCACATTCACCACCGATCACCAGCAGCGGCAGGCCCGGATCGATCTGGGCGAGATTGGACGCTTTGCTGATTTGCTGCAACCCGCCGAGCAGATCGACCCACAGTTGGTTGGTGCAGCGAAAGCCGCACAGGGGGTCGTGCACGTACTTGTCGACTTCCGCCGGGTCCCGGCTGAGCCAGTCGAAAGCGGTGCGCGTGGGCTTGAAAGGCTTGTTGAAACTGCCGAACGACAGCCACTCGATCAACGCACTGCGCCCGGTGGCACCCTGGCGCCGACGCTCGAAACGCGCGATCAGGCGCGCGGCGCGGTAGAGCGCCACGGGCTGGAAGTTGGAACCGCTGAGGATCGCTCCATGCAGGCTGGCGCTGTGGTGCAGCAGGTAGCCCTGGGCGATGTAGCTGCCCATGCTATGGCCGAGCAGCACGATTGGTGTGTCTGGATGTTGCTGGCCGATGTGATGGTTGAGGCTCGCCAGGTCGCCCACGACCTTGGCCCAGCCGTCCTGGTCCGCGTAATGCCCGAGGGTCGCTCCGTCGGCGGTGCGTCCGTGGCCGCGCAGGTCCGGGGCGTAGACGCCATAGCCCTCATCGCACAGCGCCTGGGCCAGGCGCGCATAGCGGCCGCTGTGTTCGGCCATGCCATGGGCCAGCAGGATGACCGCCACCGGCGCGGCGTCGGGCAGCCACTGGTTGACGAACAGACGGCTGTGGTCGGTTGCGGTCAGCCAGAACGTTTGGTGGATCATGGCGGTTCCTTGGCACGATGTTGCTCAATGGTATAGCCCATCCGTTGCGTCTCGCCTGATCAGGCGACGCTTTCGTGATCCATGTGGTCAGTTCTGTCAGTCACTTCGGCGCCAGGAGTTGAACTCACCACACAAACCACTAGGCAGGAAGATTCACACGATCTATGACGCAGGTTGCCATATTTGCCTGATTGACCATAGCTGCTAGTGTCCCAGAAGCTCCGCCTCTGCAAGCGATACAGATGCGGTCCCGGATACGCTCAGGTAAAGAGGACAAAAACAATGCAGCCTGATTTCTGGAATGACAAGCGCCCGGCCGGCGTGCCCCAGGACGTCGACCTCGGCGCCTACAAGTCGGTCATCGAGGTGTTCGAGCGTTCCTGCAAGAAGTTCGCCGACCGTCCGGCGTTCAGCAACATGGGGGTGACCCTCACGTATGCCGAGCTCGAGCGCTACAGCGCGGCGTTTGCCGGCTACCTGCAAGCCCATACCGACCTGGCGCCGGGCGATCGCATCGCGGTGCAGATGCCCAATGTCCTGCATTATCCGATTGCCGTGTTCGGCGCCTTGCGGGCCGGCCTGATCGTGGTCAACACCAACCCGTTGTACACCCCGCGGGAAATGCGCCATCAGTTCAAGGACTCCGGTGCCCGCGCGCTGGTGTACATGAACCTGTTCGGGCAGAAGGTCCAGGAGGTGCTGCCCGATACCGACCTGCAATACCTGATCGAAGCCAGGATGGGCGACCTGATGCCTGCCGCCAAGGGCTGGCTGGTCAACCTGATGGTGAACAAGGTCAAGAAAATGGTCCCGGACTATTCGTTGCCCCAGGCCATTTCGTTCAAGAGTGCGTTGCGCCTGGGACGCGGCCAGCCGATCAAGCCGCTGAAGGTCAGCCTCGATGATGTGGCCGTGCTGCAATACACCGGCGGCACCACCGGGCTGGCGAAGGGCGCGATGCTGACCCACGGCAACCTGGTGGCGAACATGCAGCAGGCCCGGGCGTGCCTGGGGCAGTTCGGCGACGATGGTCATCCGCTGATGCGCGAAGGCCAGGAGGTGATGATCGCGCCGCTGCCGCTGTACCACATCTATGCCTTCACGGCCAATTGCATGTGCATGATGGTCACCGGCAATCACAACGTCCTGATCACCAATCCGCGGGACATCGGCGGCTTCATCAAGGAACTGAAGCACTGGCGATTCTCGGCGCTGCTGGGGCTCAACACGCTGTTTGTGGCGTTGATGGACCACCCGGATTTCAAGACCCTGGATTTCTCCCACCTCAAGGTCACCAATTCCGGTGGCACCGCGCTGGTCAAGGCCACCGCGGAGCGCTGGGCGCAGCTCACCGGATGCCGCATCACCGAAGGCTACGGCCTGACCGAGACCTCGCCCGTGGCCTGCACCAACCCTTATGGCGACAAGTCGCGGCTGGGCACGGTGGGCTTGCCGGTGCCAGGCACGCTGATGAAAGTGATCAGCGACGACGGCATCGAGCAGCCCTTGGGCGAACGTGGCGAGCTGTGCATCAAGGGCCCGCAGATCATGAAGGGCTATTGGAACAAGCCCGAAGCCACGGCCGAAGTGCTGGACAGCGAAGGCTGGTTCAAGTCCGGCGATATCGCGGTGATCGACCCGGACGGATTCGTGCGCATCGTCGACCGCAAGAAGGACATGATCATCGTCTCCGGTTTCAACGTGTACCCCAACGAGATCGAAGACGTGGTGATGGCCCATCCGAAGGTGGCCAACTGCGCGGTGATCGGCGTGCCGGACGAACGTTCGGGGGAGGCGGTGAAACTGTTCGTGGTCGCGCGCGAAGCGGGCGTCAGCCTGGAAGAGCTCAAGGCCTACTGCAAGGAGAACTTCACCGGCTACAAGATCCCCAAGCACATCGTGCTGCGTGAGTCGTTGCCGATGACGCCGGTGGGCAAGATCCTGCGTCGGGAGTTGCGCGACATCGCCTGAGGCCCGAGAAGCCCAGTAGCCTTGTGGGAGCGAACTTGCTCGCGATGGCGGTATATCAGTGACAGAGAGGCTGACTGATACACCGCCATCGCGAGCAAGCTCGCTCCCATCGTTTTCTGGGTATTCAGGGCGATTCAGATCGGGATAGAATTTTTACTCTAAAAATGACCATTGAATATTCTTGAGTCATGTTTGTGACTGCGGGGACCACTTTTGGCCCTAGGCGACCCTCGGCAAAGCTGCTACTCTCGGCGCGCTTTTGTGACTTCTCGGCCTTGATTCAAGCCAGATTCACCAACAAACACACACCAATAATAATCGCATCAAATGCGGTGAGAATTCGCGTTGCTGAGGAGTGGGCTTCCATGATCGAAGACTTTTGGAAGGATAAGTACCCAGCTGGGATTGCTGCCGACATCAATCCAGACGAGTATCCGAATATTCAGGCGGTGTTGAAGCAGTCCTGCCAACGCTTCGCCAACAAGCCGGCATTCAGCAACCTCGGCAAGACGATCACCTACGGTGAACTCTACGAGTTGTCCGGGGCCTTTGCCGCGTACCTGCAACAGCATACCGATTTGCAGCCCGGCGATCGAATCGCCGTGCAGTTGCCCAACGTCCTCCAGTACCCGGTGGCCGTGTTCGGTGCGATCCGCGCCGGGCTCATCGTGGTCAATACCAACCCGCTGTACACCGCGCGGGAGATGGAACACCAGTTCAACGACTCCGGCGCCAAGGCGCTGGTGTGCCTGGCGAACATGGCGCACCTGGCCGAGGCCGTGGTCCCCAAGACGAGTGTCAAGCACGTCATCGTCACCGAAGTGGCCGACCTGTTGCCACCGCTCAAGCGCCTGTTGATCAACAGCGTGATCAAGTACGTCAAGAAGATGGTCCCGGCCTATCACTTGCCCAAGGCCGTCAAGTTCAACGATGTGCTGAGCAAGGGCCACGGCCAGCCGGTGAGCGAAGCCAACCCTTCCAGCGATGAGGTGGCGGTGCTGCAATACACCGGCGGCACCACCGGCGTGGCCAAAGGCGCGATGCTGAGCCACCGCAACCTGGTGGCGAACATGCTGCAATGCAAGGCGCTCATGGGCTCGAACCTCAACGAAGGTTGCGAGGTGCTGATCACGCCGCTGCCGCTGTACCACATCTATGCCTTCACCTTCCATTGCATGGCGATGATGCTGATCGGCAACCACAACATCCTGATCAGCAACCCGCGCGACCTTCCGGCGATGGTCAAGGAACTGTCCAAGTGGAAGTTCAGCGGCTTCGTCGGCCTCAATACCCTGTTCGTGGCGCTGTGCAACAACGAGGCGTTCCGCAAGCTGGACTTCTCGGCCCTCAAGGTCACCTTGTCCGGCGGCATGGCCCTGCAACTGGCGGCGGCCGAGCGCTGGAAAGCGGTGACCGGATGCCCGATCTGCGAAGGCTATGGCATGACCGAGACCAGCCCGGTCGCCACGGTGAATCCGATCCAGAACATCCAGGTCGGGACCATCGGTATTCCGGTGCCTTCGACCTTGTGCAAGGTGATCAACGACGCGGGCGTCGAACAGCCGTTGGGCGAAATCGGCGAATTGTGCGTGAAGGGGCCGCAGGTGATGAAGGGCTACTGGCAGCGCCAGGAAGCCACCGACGAAATCCTCGACAGCGAAGGCTGGCTCAAGACCGGTGACATCGCGCTGATCCAGCCCGACGGTTACATGCGCATCGTCGATCGCAAGAAGGACATGATCCTGATCTCCGGTTTCAACGTGTACCCCAACGAGCTGGAAGACGTGCTGGCGACGCTGCCGGGCGTGCTGCAATGCGCGGCCATCGGCATTCCGGACGAGAAGTCCGGCGAAGCGATCAAGATCTTCATCGTTGCACGACCGGGCGTCACCTTGACCAAGGAGCAGGTCATGGAGCACATGCGCGCCAACGTCACCGGCTACAAAGTGCCCAGGGCCGTGGAGTTCCGCGACGCCTTGCCGACCACCAACGTGGGCAAGATCCTGCGGCGCGAGCTGCGTGACGAAGAGCTCAGGAAACTGGGTGTGAAGAAGTAAAAGGCTTGTACACAAAAAGCCCCGCATGAGCGGGGCTTTTTATTGGGCGTTCTGAAGTGATGAGGCTCTCGTGGCGAGGGAGCTTGCTCCCGCCGGGCTGCGCAGCGGCCCCTCTTGGTGGGCGCTGCGCACCCAAGCGGGAGCAAGCTCCCTCGCCACACAGTGTGCTGTCCGGGCTACACCCTGAACTGCGCAAAATCCAGATTGGTGCCCCCCGGCCGCATGTCTTGCAGGTACGAATCCTTGTCCGCGCTCAGCTCCAGGCTCAGGGCTGCCTTGCGCTTGCCCTGGTTGCGCACTTCCAGGCCTTCCATTTTTTCGCGCAGGAACACCGTCGGCACTTTCAGGTGCAGCAACTGGTCGGTGGCCGGGGTGTGCAGCAGCAGGTGGATCCATTCGTATTGCCCGATGGCCAGGCGCGTCACCGGGAGGTTGAACCAGAAAATGTTGCGGTTGCGGTTCAATTCGCTGAAGTGGCAGTTGTTGACGCCCAGTACGGCGCCGCCCAGTTCCTGGTTCCTGCGGGCAATGGCCTGCTTTTTATCGAGTTTCATAACGTTCCTACGGGGTTGGAGCTTCAAGCCGCAGCCTGAATACGTGGGGCATTCTCGGGGGTTGCTCGGCAAACATAAAGCGCAACCTGCATTTGCCGATCAAATGTGCCGTTGAAAAAAATGAAACTCCCCGCAAACGGCCCCGGTCAACCCTATGTAATGACTTTTCGTAGCGTTGTTCACAGGAGACACATCATGGGTAGCACGAGCGATAAAGTGAAGGGCGTTGCCAACGAAGCCGTCGGCAATATCAAGCAAGGCGTCGGCAAGGCCACCGACAATGACCGTCTGCGCGCCGAGGGCGTGGTCCAGGAGAAGGAAGGCGAGGTCCAGCAAAACGTGGGCAAGGCCAAGGACGCGCTCAAGAAAGGCGTCGATAAGGCGTAACCGGCCTGCTGGAAAAACGATTGGAACGGCCATCCGCGGGTGGCCGTTTTCGTGTCGGCTCGAACTTGCGCCGGGGAAATTGTTCCAAAAGTCGCCAAACAGGTTACTTTGTCTGGCATAACAACCCATGAGTCGCCAAGCGACCTTCCTTTTTTGCGGCGAAAGGAGACGCACATGATGTTCCCGGCCATGAAAGGCTTGCCCTTGCATCGTGTGATGATGCGCACCGTGACCGAGTTTCTCGACGACGAGATGTCCACCTATGCGTCGGCATTGGCCTACCAGATGCTGTTTTCGCTGTTTCCCTTCATCCTCTTCCTGATCGCGCTGATCGGTTTCCTGCACCTGCCGGACTTCTTTTCCTGGCTGCGCCTGCAGTCGGAACTGGTGCTGCCGCCCCAGGCCCTGGAGCAGGTCAACCCGGTGATCGACCAGCTCCAGCAATCCAAGGGCGGGTTGTTGTCGGTGGGTATTGTCATTGCCTTGTGGACCGCCTCGGCGGGTGTGCGGCTGATGATGAGCGCCATGAACGCTGCCTACGACGTGGTGGAAGGCCGTCCGGCCTGGAAGCGTTTCCCGCTGTCGATCTTCTACACCGTGGGCATCGCCGGCATGTTGCTTATCGCGGCGGCGCTGATGGTCCTCGGGCCGCAGGTGATGGAGTGGATCGCGGCCCAGGTCGGGCTGGAGGAATTCATCGTCACGCTCTGGACGATCGTGCGCTGGCCGGTGATCGTGATTTTGCTGATGGTGGCGGTGGCGTTGATCTATTACGTGATGCCTGACGTCAAGCAGGAGTTTCGCTTCATCACGCCGGGGTCGGTGCTGGCGGTGGTGGTGTGGATCATCGCTTCGCTGGGCTTTGCGTTCTACGTCAAGACCTTCGCCAACTACAACGCCATGTACGGCAGCATCGGCGCGATCATCGTGCTGTTGCTGTACTTCTACATTTCTTCGGCGGTGCTGTTGCTTGGGGCGGAAATGAATGCCGTCATCGAGCACATGTCCACCGAGGGCAAGGACCCGGGTGAAAAACACCCTGGCGAGCACGAGAAACAGCATGTGTCGGGCCTGGGCCGCGACCATTCCATCCCTCACCCTCACCCCGATGAAGCCCGACCATGATTCGCGAAATCCTGAAGATGGGGGATGAGCGCCTGCTGCGCATTGCCCCGCCCGTGCCACCGGAGATGTTCGACTCGCCGCAGCTGTGGCAGTTGATCGACGACATGTTCCAGACCATGGAAAGTGTCGGCGGCGTTGGCCTGGCGGCGCCGCAGATCGGCGTGGACCTGCAGTTGGTGATCTTCGGCTTCGAGCACAGCGAACGATATCCCGACGCCGAGGCCGTGCCGCAGACGATCCTGATCAACCCGCTGATCACCCCGCTGACGCCAGAGATGGAAGAGGGCTTCGAAGGTTGCCTGTCGGTACCGGGCCTGCGCGGCGCGGTACAGCGTTACCGGCAGATCCGCTACGAAGGCTTCGACCCCAAGGGCGAACCGATCGTCCGCGTGGCGTCGGGCTTCCATGCGCGGGTGGTGCAGCATGAGTGCGATCACCTGATTGGCCGTCTGTACCCGTCGCGCATCACCGACTTCAGCAAGTTCGGGTTTACCGAGGTGATGTTTCCGGACCTGGATCCTGCGGTGGATGATTAATCAAACAATCACACATAACCCTGTGGGAGCGGGCTTGCTCGCGAAGGCGTCGGGTCAGTTACATCTCTGCCTACTGACCCACCGCTTTCGCGAGCAAGCCCGCTCCCACAAGAGATCTGTGCAGAACTTCAGAATTGGGCTTTAGGCACCAACCCCATCGCAATCATCGGCTTGGCGCGGGCATACCGGCTCAGGCGTTCAGCCATGGCATAAGGCAGGGCGGGGTCGAAGGTGAAGCCGCTGCGTTCATAGAAATCGCGCAAGTCCGGGTGGCAGAACAACCACACCGGCGCTTGCACGGCCTTCACCGCCTCGGCCATCAACCGCGCCGCGATGCCTTGGGCGCGGTAGGCCGGGTCGACAAACAATCCGGTCAACCAATGCCCACCTGCTACCTGCCGCAGGCACAGGGCGGCGACGATGTCGTCCTGGCGCGCTACCCACAGCTGTGCGTCACGCACCGCCTTCATCGAGGATTGATGGGCGCGGTAGAACTTGTTCATCAGCGGCCATAGCGGTTCGTCGAGCCGCGTGTAGTGGATTTCAGGCATGGCGGGGGCGGGGAGGGAATCAGGGGCCGCCAGTATAGCTGGCCGCCCCGGCGCACCATCAAGCTTAGAGAGAGGCGAGGAACACATCAGCCAATGGGGTTTTGCCATCGGCACGGTTTTCCTGGGCCTTTTCAACCTTGGCTATCGCTGATTTGTCCTGCATGCGTTGCGCGATCTCCTGGCTGACGGCTGCCTGCTTCTCGGGCGGCATTGCCTGGAACTCTTCTTCGGTGATGCCCAGCTCCGCAAGAATGCTGTCGCGCAGGCGTTGCTCCGGCGTCTTGCTCATGTAGTCCTTGAAGGCTTCCATTGCGGAACTGCCGGCCGCGGCCGTGTCTTTGGACGACGAGGCGGGCACGCTCTGCAATTGCACGCGGGTCTTGGCGAACGCCTCGTCCACCTTGTCGCTGATGGCGGTGGCTGCGTTGACCTGCTGGGTGGCGCGGCGAGTGAACGAATCCTGGACCTGGGTGCTGGCCTGGCTGGCCTGGGCCTGGACGTTATCGCGCAGCGCCTGCAATGCGGCGCTTTGCAGGCCGCTGGCCGCCTCGGCGGTGAGGTCCTCGCCGGGGCGTTTGAGGGGCAGATTGATCGCTTGCTGTTTGGCACTGACCAACATGATGGACACCTGTAGGTAATGGCTGGGCCATGGGCCGGAGCAATTCCCATGCCTGGCCTGCGACCCCCAGGTTTTACAGGCGCCGGCGCTATCGGACGATAGGAGGGGCGGCCAACCCTTGCCGCTGGACGGCATCGATCGACCGCCTGGGCCTTCAGGTGCTTTCGCGTACTTTGAGTTCGAACCCCATGTCCACCACCGGTTGCGCGATGCGGTTGCCCGCCATCAGCGTCAGCATCTGCTCAGCGGCGCGCTGGCCGATGGCTTCCCGTGGGGTGCTGATGCTGCTCAGGCGCGGCACCATGTGGGCGGAGGCGGGCAGGTCGTTGAAGCCCAGGACCGAGATCTGCTCGGGGATCCTGATGCCGCAGCGCAGGGCTTCGAACAAGGCGCCATGGGCCAGGTCGTCGTTGCCGAAGAAGATCGCGTCGACATCCGGGTGGCTGTCGAGCAACTGCAGGAACAGCTCGCCGCCCAGCCCCACCGAGGACGGGCGCGGCGTCAGCAGTTCCAAGTCCGGGTCGTACAGCCCGGCCTTCTGCAACGCGCGGCGGAAGCCTTCGCCACGCGCCAGGGTGCGCTGGTCCAGCTGGGCGCCGATGTAGGCCAGGCGCTTGCGGCCCTTGGAAATCAGGTGCGCGGCGGCCGTCTCGCCAGCCTTGAGTTGGGAAAAGCCCACGCAATTGAGGCCCGCGCCGGGGTCCAGTTCCATCATGTACACACAGGGAATGTTGCTGGCCTCGATCATGCGCCGGGCGCTCTCGGTGCGGTCGAAACCGGTCAGCAGCAAGCCTCGTGGCTGATAGGCCATGTAGTTGCGCAACAGGTCTTCTTCTTCGTCCCGGGAATAGTGGTAGTTGCCGATCACCACTTCGAAGCCCTTGGGCCGCAGCACACGATGGATCGCCTCCAGGGTGTCGATGAACAGCAGGTTGGACAGCGACGGGACCAGCACCACCACCGAATGGCTCTGGGCCGATGCCAGCGCGCGGGCGGCCGGGTTGACCACGTAGTTGAGTTCAAGCGCGGCCTGGCGGACTTTTTCCACCAGTTCCGTGGCCACGGTGCTGACGCCGCGCAGGGCGCGGGAAGCGGTGATGGGGCTGACACCGGCCAGGTGTGCCACTTCGTTGAGGGTAGGGCGGCCGGTGGTGCGAGGATTCTTATCGTTTTTAGGGGCGGTCATCAGGGCGGCTTGCCAAACAAAAATCAAGGCACTAAGGTAGCGCTGTCTCGACGCGGCTGCAAATGCGTGAGCGGGGTTTGCCTGAACCTCGCGCGTGGGTGTCGTGAACGAACATGCTGCAACCACAAAAATGACAAGAAGGCGTCGGCAACTTCTGCTTTTGCTGCGGTGTCATAACTGGCAAAGGTAGCGCTGTCTGCGCGCTGAGGTGTTACATGAACAATCCCATCACCGCCCTGGTCATCATGGGCGTTGCCGGTTGCGGCAAAACCTGTGTCAGCCAGGCCCTGTGCCAGTTGAGCGGCGCCACCGCCATCGAAGGCGACACCTTCCACCCTGCGGCCAACATCCAGAAGATGAGCGCCGGTATTCCCCTGAACGACGACGACCGTGCCGGCTGGCTCGACAGCCTGTGCGACGAGTTGCGCCGCGTCGATGCCACCGGCGAACGTCCGGTGCTGACCTGTTCGGCCCTCAAGCGCAGTTATCGCGAACGTCTGCGCAGCGCCTTGCCGGGCCTGGGCTTCGTATTCCTCGAACTGACCCCCGAAGTGGCCGCCGACCGCGTGTCCCATCGTCCGGGCCATTTCATGCCGTCGACCCTGATCGACAGCCAGTTCGCCACCCTCCAGTCCCCTGTCGGCGAGCCCCTGACCCTGGCTCTGGACGCGTCCAGCCACAGCGTCGACGAACTGGCCCAGCAAGCCTACGCCTGGTGGTTGGAACACGGCTTGAAGCTGGCGAGCTGAGCCCCACTGTTTTGCGTCAGAAAGATAGCGCTGTCCCGACGGCTTACAACTAACTGCTTCAATAACAACAACAAATCAGGAGACACCCCTCATGTTTGGCATGTCCCACGAGACGTTCCTACTGCTCGATGCAGTGGTCACGGTGATCGGACTTATCCTCCTCATCACCCAGTTCAAACTCCACCCGTTCATTGCCCTGACCATCGCCGCCGCGTTTCTCGGCCTGACCTCGGGCATGCCGATCGGCACCATCATCAAGGCGTTCCAGGACGGCTTCGGGGGTGTGCTGGGCTTTGTCGGGATCATCCTGGCGCTGGGCACGATGCTCGGCAAGATGATGGCCGAGTCGGGCGGGGCCGACCAGATCGCCCAGACCCTGATCCGCGCGTTCGGCAAGGACAAGGTGCAGTGGGCCATGATGTTCGCCGCGTTCCTGGTGGGCATCCCGCTGTTCTTCGAAATCGGCTTCGTGCTGTTGATCCCGCTGGTGTTCATCGTGGCCCGGCGCACCGGCGTGTCGATTATCAAGATCGGCATCCCGCTGCTCGCCGGCCTGTCCGCCGTGCACGGCCTGGTACCGCCGCATCCGGGGCCGCTGCTGGCCATCGGCGTGTTCGGCGCCGACATCGGCAAGACCATCCTCTATGGGCTGATCGTTGCCTTGCCGACCGCCATCATTGCCGGTCCGATTTTCGGTACGTTCATCGCCAAGCACATTCCAGGTCACGCCAACCAGGAACTGGTTGACCAACTGGCCCGCGAACCCGATGCCAAGGAACTGCCGAGCTTCAGCATCACCCTGGTTACCGTGCTGCTGCCGGTGTTCCTGATGCTGCTCAAGACCTTTGCCGATGTGGTGCTGCCGGACGGTAACGTCTTTCGCACGTTCATGGACCTGATCGGCCACCCGATCTCGGCGTTGCTGCTGGCGCTGCTGCTGTCGCTGTACACCTTCGGGCATCGCCAGGGCATCGGTTCGAACCAGATCCTGAAGTTGCTCGACGCCAGCCTGGCGCCCACCGCCGCGATCATCCTGATCATCGGTGCCGGTGGTGGCTTCAAGCAGATGCTGGTGACCAGTGGCGTGGGTGATGTCATCGGCCATATGGCGGTGAATGCGCAGATCTCGCCGATCCTGCTGGCCTGGCTGGTGGCGGCAGTGATTCGTATCGCCACCGGTTCGGCCACCGTCGCGACCATCACCGGTGCTGGCATCGTGGTCCCCGTGGTGGGGATGATCCCGGGTGTGAACCGCGAGTTGCTGGTGCTGGCAACCGGCGCCGGTTCGTTGATCCTGTCCCACGTCAACGATGCAGGCTTCTGGCTGGTCAAGCAGTACTTCAACATGACCGTGGCCGAGACGTTCAAGACCTGGACCGCGATGGAAACCATCCTGTCCGTGGTGGGCCTGGGCTTTATCCTGTTGTTGTCGTTGGTGGTCTAAGGGCCGACACATAACAACTGTGGGAGCGAGCTTGCTCGCGATGGCGGAGTGTCAGTCAGTCTGAATGCAACTGACCTATCGCCATCGCGAGCAAGCTCGCTCCCACAGTTTTGAATGATATTGCCCACAAGTTCTGTGTCAGGCGTTGGTTTTTTGCACCCACCCATCGGCCCGGAACATCGCCCGAATGCCCCGCACTGCCTGACGGATCCGGTCCTGGTTCTCGATCAGCGCGAAGCGCACGTGATCATCCCCGTATTCACCGAACCCCACCCCTGGCGAGACGCAGACCTTGGCTTCGGCCAGCAGCTTCTTGGCGAACTCCAGCGAGCCCAGGTGCGCATACGCCTCTGGAATCTTGGCCCAGACGTACATCGAGGCCTTGGGGTTTTCCACCATCCAACCCAGTTCATGCAGGCCCTTGACCAGCACGTTGCGGCGTTGGCGGTACTGCTCGGCGATGTCGCGCACGCATTGCTGGTCGCCTTCCAGCGCGGCGATGGCGGCCACCTGCAAGGGCGTGAAGGTGCCGTAGTCGTGGTAGCTCTTGATCCGCGCCAGGGCGCTGACCAGTTCCGGGTTGCCGACCATGAAGCCGATGCGCCAGCCGGCCATGTTGTAGCTCTTGGACAGGGTGAAGAACTCCACCGCGATGTCCTTCGCGCCCGGCACCTGCATGATCGACGGGGCTTTCCAGCCGTCGTAGACGATGTCGGCGTAGGCCAGGTCGTGGATCACCAGCACGTCGTACTGCTTGGCGAGGGCGATGACCCGCTCGAAGAAATCCAGCTCGACGCATTGCGCCGTGGGGTTGGACGGGAAGCCCAGGATCATCATCTTCGGCTTCGGGATCGAGCCGCGAATGGCCCGTTCCAGTTCGTCGAAGAAGTCCACGCCCGGCACCAGTGGCACCGAGCGCACCTGGGCGCCGGCGATCACCGCGCCGTAGATGTGGATCGGGTAGCTGGGGTTGGGCACCAGCACGGTGTCGCCCTGGTCCAGGGTCGCCAGCATCAGGTGGGCCAGGCCCTCCTTGGAACCGATGGTGACGATGGCTTCGCTTTCCGGGTCGATGTCCACCTCATAGCGGTCCTTGTACCAGCGCGAAATGGCGCGGCGCAGGCGCGGGATGCCCTTGGAGGTGGAGTAGCCGTGGGTGTCTTCCCGCTGGGCGACGGTCACCAGTTTCTCCACGATGTGGGGAGGCGTGGCGCCGTCGGGGTTACCCATGCTCAAGTCGATGATGTCTTCGCCGCGCCGACGCGCAGCCATCTTCAGCTCGGCAGTGATATTGAAAACGTAAGGGGGGAGTCGATCGATGCGCGCAAAGCGGCGCGGCGAACCTTGTTCGGCCATTGTTGCCTCGAGATACGTGAGCGCCCGGAACCGTCCGAGCGACGTTGGCCACTGCGGTGGCCTGCGGCGCAAGATAATGGCCGCCGTGGCCGCTTGTCCAGTGGCGCCCCACAACTATTTTCGACGACACTGTCGACCCGCCCGCCGCACGCGTGCGGATAGTCGCAATTCGCCATACCTACTCGAACGGAACGATGATGGAATTTTCCAGCGGTTTTTTGCTGAGCCTCTCCCTGTGCCTGGACATCGGTGTCGCCAACATCGCGATGATCACCCTGGCCATGCAGCGCGGTTACTCCCAGGGGTTTGCCCTGGGCCTGGGTACGTGCGTGGGGGACCTGACCTATGCGGTGCTGGCCCTGGCGGGCATGACCGTGCTGTTGCAATACGAAACGGTGCGCTGGGTGCTGTGGATCGGCGGTTCGGCGTTATTGCTGTATTTCGCGGCGAAGATGATCCACGCGGCGATATATCACAGTGCCGTCCTGGCCGAGGCCGGCGAAGTGCGTGGGCAGTCCTCCCGGCAGGCGTTCCTGCGCGGGATTTTCCTGGCCATGTCGTCACCCAGCGCCATTTTGTGGTTCGCGGCGGTGGGGGGCACGCTCATTGCCCGTGCGGGCGGCGGGACCGTCCTCAGTTCGGCGCTGTTTCTCAGTGGTTTTCTCTGCGCCGGGTTGCTATGGAGCGCGGGCCTGTGCCTGGCGGCGACCCAGGGCGGCAAATTGCTGGGGGATAAGCTGTTGCGCTACTCCTACTGGGCATCCGCGGCGATCTTCTGCTATTTCGCCGTATACGTAATTGTTTCTGGCTACGACGAGTTCGTTGCAAAAACCGCCATGCCGGCCTTGCCGGGGTTCTGACGAGCGAAACGGTGCTGGCAATCACGTGTTGGCTTTCTATACTGCCAAGCCCGACTTCACGTTTTTCCGGAGTGTTGACGCATGGAAAAGCACGCACGCGATTACGCCGCCGAGCCACGCCTCGAACAAGGTCGCTTTCTACTGATTGCCGGTTTTGGCGCACGTTTTACCGCGTGCACGATGCAGGACATCCCGCTGGTCTGGGAGAAATTCCTGCCTTGGCTCGGCAAGGTGCCAGGGGCGAAGGATGAAGTCACCTACGGCGTGGGTTGCAACCCGGACGGGGAGGGCGGGTTCGAATACATCGCCGGCGTGGAAATCAGCCGGCTCGACGACTTGCCCGAACAATTCCGCTGGATCGAGATCCAGCCTGCCCGCTACGCGGTGTTCGAACACAAGGGGCCGCTGAAACAACTGCCGGAGACGTTTCGCTACATCTGGGATGTCTGGTTGCCCCAGTCAGGCCATACCGCGGCGGATGCCCCGGAATTCGAACGCTACAGCGAAGATTTCAACCCAAAGACCGGCGAGGGCAGCCTGGAGATCTGGATACCGCTCCAGCCGTGACCGGCGGCTAGAACCTCAACCCCATCCGCCGCTCATAACCGATACGGCCCCTGTATGCCTCGCCGCTGTCGACCCAGCCCAGTCGGGTGTACAGGCCGATGGCCGCTGCGTTATCGGCATCGACCGAAAGCTCCAGCCCCCTGATTTCCGGCCAGGCCGCCCGTGCCACGGCGGGCAGCGCCTCCAGGCAGGCTTTGCCGTAGCCCTGGCTCTGGACCCGATGATCGACCTGCAGGGCGTGCAGGGTGGCGCTGTGTTCATTGGCCCAGGCGGGCAGTACCGGCGGGCGCTTGAGCAGCAGGAAGGCCACGGGCACGTCGTTGGCCACCAGGGCAAAGCCCTTGACCCCGGGGCCGGGCTTGGACAGCAAGGTGTGCAGCGCACCGTGGATATCACCGGCGTACTGCACCTGTGCGGGGTGGATTTCGATGGCTTCGACCTGTTCGCGTTGCCGCGGGGTCAGGGCTTGGTAGGGTACGAGTCGGGCGGTCACAAAAACGTCCTTGGTTTGCCGGCAGTGTAGGGTCGGGATTCTAGCGTTTTTTTGCCTCGAATTATTTTTGCCAGGGTTGTCGATTCGCCGTTTCTCCAGACGACAAGGGGTGTCTTCCACAAAAAATGCGGAGAATCACCATGAATACCCAAGCCACCGAAACCACCGAAACCCAGATCCAGGCCTTGATCGACACCTATCGCGAGGCGGTCATGAGCAAGGATGTCGAAAAAGTCATGGCCCTCTATGACGAGGACATCGTCTCGTTCGATGCCATCCAGGCCCTGCAATTCAAGGGCAAGGCCGCCTACCGGGCGCACTGGCAGGCGTGCATGGAAATGTGCCCCGGGCCGCACAAGTTCGACTTCCATCAAGTCCGTATCACGTCCGCCGACGCCATTGCCTTCGCCCACTGGCTGGCCTATTGCGGCGGCACCAACGACAAGGGGGAGGAACAGGCCTGCTGGATGCGCGTGACGGCCTGCTACCGGCGCGTGGCCGGCCAATGGAAGATCGTCCACGAGCACTGGTCGGCACCATTCGACCCGATGGCCGGCACGGCGATCTTCGATTTGCAGCCCTGATCGTCGGTTTTTTCGCCAACGGTCTTTCTGCCGTCCATAGTTGATCCGTTCGATCACGGAGTTTGTCATGAAGTACTTATGCCTGGTCTACAGCAACGAACACACGCTGCACAACGCCCCCGACAGCCCTGAGGATGCCGAGTGCATGGCCTACGCCGAGTCGATCCAGGGCAGCGGACGGATGCTTGCCGCCGAGGCCCTGGCGTCGGTGCAGACGGCCACCACGGTGCGCATGCGCGGCGGCAAGCTGTCGATCACCGACGGCCCGTTCGCCGAGACCAAGGAGCAACTGGCGGGCTTCTACCTGATCGACGCGAAGGACTTGAACGAAGCCATCCAGGTCGCCGGCCATATCCCGGCGGCCCGGGTCGGCTGCGTCGAAGTGCGACCGGTACGTCAACTGAACCCCTGAACAACAATCACAAGACAGGATTTGACCCATGAACCTCAAGCCAGCCACTCATGCGTTGTCCATCAGCCGAATGATCGACGCGCCGTGCCAGAAGATCTTCCGTGCCTGGACCGAGCCGGCCTTGCTGGTGCAGTGGTGGGGGCCCCACGGCATGACGACGCCGGAGTGCGAAATGGACCTGTGGGTCGGTGGCCAGTTTCGCACCTTGATGCGCGCGCCGGACGGCAGTGAGTACCCGACCATGGGCGTGTTCCTGGAAATCCTTGCACCTCGACGGCTGGTGTTCACCGATGCATTCGTGCCGGGCTGGATACCGTCGGGCAAGGCTTTCATGACCGCCGAAGTGGTGCTCGAAGAGGTCGGTGACAAAACCCGCTACACCGCCCGGGCATTGCACTGGAGCGAGGAGGATCGCCAGGCGCACGAGGCGATGGGTTTCCATGACGGCTGGGGCCAGAGCCTGGACCGCCTGGAAACGCTGGTCACCCAAGGCATGCCCGACTGATGTCGGCCGAGGCGGTTCGGGCACGAGTCGAGCAGGTGTACCGGCAAGACTCGCGGCGCATCCTCGCCACGCTGATTCGCTTGCTGGGAGACTTCGACCTGGCGGAAGAGGCCTTGCACGACGCCTTTTTCATCGCCGTCGAACGCTGGCAGCGCGACGGCATACCGGACAATCCGCGGGCCTGGCTGGTGTCGGCCGGGCGGTTCAAGGCCATCGACAGCTTGCGCAGGCGTGCGCGCTTTGCCGCGTCCCGGCCTCTGTTGATCGCTCAACTGGAGGCGCTGGAGCAGGCCGACTGGAGTGATGAAGACGTGGAAGACGATCGCTTGCGGCTGATTTTCACCTGCTGCCATCCGGCCCTGGCCGCCGATGCACAGGTGCCGTTGACGCTGCGAGAAGTCTGCGACCTGAGCACCGAGCAAATCGCTCGTGCATTTCTTGCCGCCCCGGCGGCCATTGCCCAGCGCATCGTGCGGGCCAAGGCGAAGATCCGCGACGCGAAGATCCCCTATCAGGTGCCGTCCCGCGCGGAGTTGCCCGAGCGGTTGGACAGCGTGCTGCGGGTGATTTACCTGGTGTTCAACGAGGGTTATTCGGCCTCGATGGGCGCCGAATTGACCCGCGAAGACCTGACCCGCGAGGCCATTCGGCTCGGGCGATTGCTCCTGCAATTGTTGCCCGAGGCCGAGGTCATGGGCCTGTTGGCGTTAATGCTGCTGCACGAATCCCGGCGCCTGGCGCGCACGTCGTCCACCGGGGAGTTGATCTTATTGGACGAGCAGGACCGCACGGTGTGGGATGCCGAGCTGATTGCCGAAGGCTGTGCCTTGGTGGAAGCGGCGCTGGGCACCCGACGGTTCGGGCCGTATTGCCTGCAAGCGGCGATAGCGGCAGTACACGCCGAAGCGCCGACGGCCCTGGAAACCGACTGGCCGCAGATCGTCGGGCTCTATGACGTGCTGTTGCGCGCCATGCCGTCCCCCGTGATCGAACTCAACCGCGCCGCCGCCCTGGCCCAGCGCGATGGCCCGCTGGCAGGCTTGCGCTTGATCGACGCGATCCTGGGCCGTGGCGAACTGCAGGACTACCACCTTGCCCACTCGGCGCGGGCCGAATTCTGCCGCCAACTGGGGCGGGACGACGAGGCCAGGGCCGCGTACGAGCGCGCCCTTGAACTGACGCAACAATTACCGGAGCGGCGGTTTATCGAAGGGCGACTTGCGAAATTAGCCAAGCCATAGCCGGCCCGGTAAAAAGTCGGGTTTAACTCGGTCATTGTGGGAGCGGTGATCACCAATGCCAGCCCCGCCTTGGAACCCTGTGGGAGAGCTTGCTCGCGAAAGCACAGTACCAGTCACCATCGATGTCGAATGTGCCACCGCCTTCGCGAGCAAGCCCGCTCCCACAGTTGGCGTTGCGGTGATCACCAATGCCAGGTCCACCTTGGAACCCTGTGGGAGCGGGCTTGCTCGCGAAAGCGGTGGACCAGCCGACCGAGATGTTGACTGGCATACCGCAGTCGCAAGCAAGCCCTCACAAACCGCTCCGATTTCTCCAGGTACAAAAAAGGCGACCCGGGAGGTCGCCTTTTCAGTTTGCCGGCGTCGATCAGAACTCGTGATCGGCGTTGTCCGGGTTCAGGTCGCTGATGCCCAGTTTGCCGGCCGCTTGTTCGATCGAACCGGTCTGCTTGACCAGTGCGGCGATGGCGTCGCGCACGATCTGGTTACCGGCGGTGTTGCCGGCGGCGATCAGTTGATCGTAGTGCTCGCCCTTGTTGGCGTGATCGACCATGACCTGGATCTTGGCCTCGGTGTCGGCCAGGTCGGCCTTCAGCGCGGTGTCCGCCGCCGGGTCGGCCTTGGCGACCAGGGACGACAGGCTGGCGCCAGTCATCTTGGTGCCGTCGACGCGGGTGTATTCACCCAGGTACACGTTACGCACGCCCTTGGCGTCGTAGAAGTGCGAGTTGTGGGTGTTGTCGCTGAAGCAGTCCTGCTCGTCTTCTGGCGAGTTGGCTTCCAGGGACACCTTCATGCGCTCGCCCGCCAGCTCGCCGAGGGACAGGCTGCCCATGCCGAACAGCATCTTGCGCAGGCCGCTTTCGGCCGGTTCCGCTTCCAGGGTGGCGCGGTAGTTGTCAGCCACGTTCGGCTTCCAGTTGCCGACCATTTCTTCCAGGTCGCTGACCAGCAGTTGGGTCACGGACTTGAGGTAGGCACGACGGCGGTCATTGTGGCCACCGGTGGCGCCGGCGCCTTGCAGGTAGTCGGACGCCGGACGGTTGCCCGCACCCGGGCCGGTGCCGTTGAGGTCCTGGCCCCAGAGCAGGAATTCGATGGCGTGGTAGCCGGTGGCGACGTTGGCCTCGGAACCGCCCAGCTCGTTCAGGCTGGCGAGTTTTTCCGGGGTGATGTCCTTGACGTCGACCTTGTCTTCACCCACCTGGACTTGCGTGTTGGCGATGATGTTGGCGGTGGCGCCCGGGTTGCCCAGGGCGTGCTCGTAGGATTTGTCGACGTAGTCGATCAGGCCTTCGTCCAGGGGCCAGGCGTTCACCTGGCCTTCCCAGTCGTCGATGATGGTATTGCCGAAGCGAAACACTTCGCTCTGCAGGTACGGCACGCGTGCCGCGATCCAGGCAGTGCGGGCGGCGCCCAGGGTCTCGGCGTTCGGCTTGGCCAGGAACGCGTCGACGGCGGTTTGCAGGGTCTTGGCCGTGGATTCGGCATCGCTGTAGACGGCGTAGACGATGTCGGCGTAGTGCGCGACAACGGCCTTGGCGGCGGCTTCATCGACTTTGCCGGCGGCAGCAGGGGCGACCGGTGCCGCAGTGCTGGCGGCAGGCGTTGGCGCTTGCGGCGCGGCGGCCTTGTCTTTGCCTTCGCCGCAACCGGCGAGGGAAATAGCGATGGCCAGCAGACTGGCGGTAGCCAGAGGCATACGAATCATGGCGAACATCCTGCTTCGGAAATGGATGGGACAGGCGCGAGGGTGCGCAAAAACTGCGACATAATGCGAAAGATTTGCATTATGTGTAAAGGGTTGCGGCTGTAAATATTTCTTATTTAATCAATGCCGATCGCAGCCTCCGACCACTCCGACAGAACGGTTCGGAACCGTTGTAGGAAATGTCGAAGGCTGTGATGGATCAAGGAATCAGAGGATGGAGGCCTTGCTGCGCTCCGCCTGCTTCAGGTAAGCGCCCAGTTCCCGTGCCGGCAGCGGCTTGCTGTAGTAGTAGCCCTGACCTTCGTGGCAGCCCTCGGCGATGATGTAGGCTTCCTGCTCGACCGTCTCGACGCCTTCGGCGATCACCTGCATGCCCAGGCTTTTGCCGAGCTGGATGATCGCCCGGACGATGGTTGCGTCGTCTTCGTCTTCGAGCAGGTCCTGGACGAAGCTCTTGTCGATCTTGATCTTGTCCAGCGGCAGGCTCTTGAGATAGCTCAGGGACGAATAGCCGGTGCCGAAGTCGTCGATGGCGATCAGTGCGCCGGAGCGGCGCAGGCTCAGCAGGTGTTGGGCCGCGGTGGTGATGTCTTCCATCAGGCCGGTCTCGGTGACTTCCAGCTCCAGGCTGCGAGGCGGCAGCCGGTACATCTGCAGGAGGTTGTTGACCACCCGCGGCAGCTCCGCGTGGTGCAACTGCACCGTCGACAGGTTGACCGCCATGCGCAGTTGGGTGAAGCCCTGGTCATGCCATTCGCGCAGTTGCCGGCATGCCTGGTCCAGCACCCATTCGCCGATGGCGATGATGGTGCCGTTCTGTTCGGCCAGCGGGATGAACAGGTCCGGCGGCACCAGGCCGTGCTCGGGATGATGCCAGCGAATCAGGGCCTCGGTGCCCACCACCCGCAGGTCGCGGTAGCTGATTTGCGGTTGGTACACGAGGGTGAACTGCTCGCGGATCAGGGCCTCGCGCAGGTCTTTCTCCAGTTCGCGGCGCCGGCGCATCTCGCTGTCGACGCTGGCGATGTAGAACTGATAGCGATTGCGCGAGCGGCTCTTGGCCAGGGTCATGGTCTGCTCGGCTTTTTGCAGCAGCTTCTCGGTGCTGTCGCCGTCTTCGGGGAAGAGGGTGATGCCGATGGTCGCCCGCAGTCGGATCCCGTGGTCATCGAGGGCGAACGGCGCCTCCAGGTCGTCGAGGATGCTCTGGGCCAATTCGGCAGCCTCGTAGGGCTGTTCGATGTCGGCCTGGACCAGGGCGAACTGGTCGCCCCCCAGTCGCGCCAGGGCACCGAGGCGACCGCTGTGGGCGCGCAGTCGGTCGGCGAGGGCGAGCAGCAACTGGTCGCCGGTCTGATAGCTGAACTGCTCGTTGATGCCCTTGAAATCATCCAGCCCGACACACAGCACCGCCACCCGACGTTGCAGACGGCCGGCATCCACCAGGATCTTGTCCAGTTGCTGTTGCAATTGCTGGCGATTGGGCAGACCGGTGAGAAAGTCGTACTGGGCCATGCGCAACAGGCTGTCTTCCGCTTCGTGGCGCAGGTGCGTGTTGCGCTCGATGGATTCGAGCAACTGGTTGGCGGTATTGATCCACAGCCCCAGTTCGTTATGTTCGTGACCGCGCAGTTGCGGGATCTTGTGGGCGCTGGGGCGATCAGGGTTGATTTCGGTCAGGTGCTCGATGATCCGCGACAACGGCTTGGTCAGCAGCCAGTGGTAGACCAGGTACAGCACCAGGCCCATGGCCAGGGCCCGAAGCATGCCGGAAATGAAGATGATCACCGAACTGACGATGAAGCTCTCGCCATAGGTGGCGGTGTCGAGGGTAATGCTCAGGTCACCGTAGTATTCGCTGTAGGGCCCGCGCCCCACCAGTTGCGTGGTGAAGGTGCGCTCCTTGCCCAGGATCAGGTCGGTCAACCAGCGGCTTTCGGACGCCTGCAGGGCACGGCTTTTTTCGGCGAGCATGGTTTCGCGGGGATGGCCTATGGAGGCCATGCGTACGGCTTTGTCCTGGAACAGGCCTTCGATCACCTGCATGCCCATTTCCCGGTCCAGGCTGTAGACGGCCTGGGTCGACGGATCGCGGAACATGTCGAGGATACGCTGGGCGTCGTTGGCGACGGCCTGGTTGGTTTTGTAGGCATCGAACACGATCTGGGCGCAGCTCAAGAGCACGCCAACGATCAATGCCGAGAGGAGCACGACCCGGAGCAACTTCACAGACAAGCTGTTCTTGAGTTCCAGCTTCAAAGAGTGGTTCCTTGTTCCGTGCGGTAGCGTCAAGTTGCCATGAGTATTGGCAATCCTGTGATGTCAGTCAAAGGGACAATCAAACACCAGGGTTTTCGCCGATGAACATGGCCGATGGACGGTTCTTTCAGAGTGATTGCTCTATGCCCATTGTGTCGGTTGCAAGGGAGCGCAACTTGAGGCCTGGCGGGAATTTTTATTGGTGCTCAAGGCGCACGGTGTCCCCGGCACCGATCGATACCCCGCCATTGGCGCCGGGCACAAAAAACCCGGCAAGGTGCCGGGTTCTTTGGTCTGGCTACGGGCTTAGGCGGTGAAGGTCTTGCCTTCGAACTGCTCGGCCACGAATTTCCAGTTGACCAGGTTCCAGAACGCTTCGACGTATTTCGGACGAACGTTGCGGTAGTCGATGTAGTAGGCGTGTTCCCAGACGTCGCAGGTCAGCAGCGGGGTGTCGCCGCTGGTCAGCGGGTTGCCGGCGCCGATGGTGCTGGCCAGGGCCAGGGAACCGTCAGCCTTTTTCACCAGCCAGCCCCAGCCGGAGCCGAAGGTGCCGATGGACGTCTTGCTGAACTCTTCCTTGAACTTGTCGAACGAACCGAAGGCCTTGTTGATGGCTTCGGCCAGTGCGCCGGTAGGTTCGCCGCCGGCGTTTGGCGCCAGGCAGTTCCAGTAGAAGGTGTGGTTCCAGACCTGAGCGGCGTTGTTGAAGATACCGCCCGAGGAGGTCTTGACGATTTCTTCCAGGGTCTTGCCTTCGAACTCGGTGCCAGGTACCAGGTTGTTCAGGTTCACGACATAGGTGTTGTGGTGCTTGTCGTGGTGGTATTCCAGAGTTTCTTTGGAGATGTGCGGCTGCAGTGCATCGTGTGGGTAAGGCAGCGGCGGCAATTCGAAAGCCATGGTGATTCTCCTAATCAGGTCAGTTGCGGTGAGCGCAAGGCCGATCACGGGCGGCCCGACTTGCGCCGGGGAGTTTGTACTCTTTGCGGCGCAGGAGTCGGATCATAGCACCGGGGGTGCGGCATAACCACGCAACAACTGTGTGGGATAGAGGTTCCAGAGCGGTTTGGAATAATCAGCCACTGACGATCAATTGCCCGGCCACGGTGAACATCATCGCCGCGACCAGCAGGTCGAGGATCCGCCAGGTGGCGGGACGAGCCAGCCACGGGGCCAGCCGTGCGGCACCGAAGGCGAGGGTGAGGAACCACAACAGCGACGCACTCGCCGCGCCGATCACGTAGGCACCGGGCATGCTCTGCTGGGCGCCGAGGGAGCCGATCAACAGCACGGTGTCGAGGTACACGTGGGGGTTGAGCAGCGTCACCGCCAGGGCGCTGAGCAGCACTGCCCGCAAGGAGCGCACGGCCTGGTTCTCACCGTGTTGCAGGCTTTGTTTCGAACAGGCCCGGCGCAACGCCAGGCTGCCATACCAGAGCAGGAAGGCGGCGCCGCCCCAGCGGGCGATCGACAGCAGCAAGGGGCTTTGGGCCAGCAGCGTTGCCAGGCCGAAGACGCCTGCCGCGACCAGCAGCGCATCGCAGGTAATGCACAGGGCGGCCACCGGCAAGTGGTGCTCGCGGCGCAGGCTCTGGGCCAGGACGAATGCGTTCTGGGCACCGATGGCCATGATCAGCCCGAGGGCCATCAACAATCCGTTCACATAGCTTTGCCACATGTTCGTCACTCCCCGCTGGCGGCCAGTTGCCCCAGTACGTCCATGGCCCGCTCGGCGTCGTCACGGCCGACGAACAGATGGTCGTGGTAGTAGCCGGCAATCACGTTGCAACTGATCCCGGCATTGCCCAGGGCTGTGGCGAAGGCGGCGGTCAGGCCTACGGCTTGCAGCGCCGAGTGCACGTTGAGGGTGATCCAGGCGGCGACGTAGTCCCAGCCCAGGCCGGCCTGCTGTGCCTGGGATTTTTCCAGGATGACGGTCAGCCCCTCGCGTTCGAGAAAGCTGCCGATGATCTCGATGCCGGCCGGCACCTGGCCGTCGGGCAGGCAGCAGAACACGTAGTCGCCGTGATTGAGCTGCGGGCTCAGGCCGCGGATCAGGGTGGTCAATGATGTTTCGCCAGGCATGGCTCGCTCCTTCAAATGATGCTGGCCATTGTCCGGTGGGGCGCTGTATAAGAAAAACCAATCCTGCTGATTACTCATTAGGAAAACTGATGTTCGACTACAAATTGCTTTCCGCCCTGGCCGCCGTGGTCGAGCAGGCCGGTTTCGAGCGGGCGGCCCAAGTGCTGGGCTTGTCGCAATCGGCCATCTCCCAAAGGATCAAGTTGCTGGAGGCACGCGTCGGCCAACCGGTCCTGGTGCGTGCCACACCACCGGCGCCGACGGAGATCGGCCGGCGCCTGCTCAACCACGTGCAGCAAGTGCGTCTGTTGGAGCGAGACCTGCAAAGCCTGGTGCCGGCGCTGGATGAAGAAGGCCTGCCCGAGCGCTTGCGCATCGCCTTGAACGCCGACAGTCTGGCGACCTGGTGGGCGGCGGCGCTGGGCGATTTCTGCGCCCGGCAGCATGTGCTGCTCGACCTGGTGGTGGAGGACCAGACCGTTGGCCTCAAGCGCATGCGTGCGGGCGAAGTGGCGGCGTGCGTCTGCGCCAGCGAGCGTCCGGTGGCCGGTGCACGCAGCGTGCTGCTGGGTGCCATGCGTTACCGCGCGCTGGCCAGCCCGGCGTTCATCGCCCGGTACTTCCCCGACGGTGTGCGCGCCGATCAACTGGCCCACACCCCAGCCCTGGTGTTCGGCCCGGACGACTTCCTGCAACACCGCTACCTCGCGTCCCTGGGCGTCGAAGGCGGTTTCGAACACCATTTGTGCCCGTCGTCCGAAGGGTTCATTCGCCTTGCCGAAGCCGGTCTCGGCTGGGGCCTGGTGCCGGAATTGCAGGTGCGTGAACAGCTGGCCCAGGGCACGCTGGTGAACCTGCTGGCAGATAAACCGATCGATGTGCCGCTGTACTGGCATCATTGGCGCAATGGTGGGCAGTTGCTCGGTGCGTTGACCGAACAGTTGATCCGTTCCTCCCGGCAGTGGCTGGTGCCTTGGGCACCGTCCTAGACGTCAAGCAACAGGTCGCAAGCGACGCACAGTTAAATTGGCAGGTTGTTGTAGCTTGACGCTCGTAACCGCCCTTCCAAGGAGCATTCATGAAAATTCTGGTTACCGGCGCGAGCGGCTTCATCGGCGGGCGCTTTGCGCGTTTCGCCCTGGAGCAAGGCCTGGATGTACGGGTCAACGGTCGCCGGGCCGAGAGCGTGGAGCACCTGGTGCGTCGCGGTGCGCAGTTTGTCCAGGGGGACCTGAGCGATCCGCTGCTGGCGCGTGACCTGTGCGTGGATGTCGAGGCCGTGGTGCATTGCGCCGGGTCCGTAGGGCTGTGGGGGCGTTACCAGGATTTTCACCAGGGCAATGTCGAGGTCACGGAAAATATCGTCGAGGCTTGCCTCAAGCAGAAGGTCCGGCGCCTGGTCCACCTGTCGTCGCCGTCCATCTACTTCGACGGTCGTGACCACCTTGGGTTGACGGAAGAGCAGGTGCCCAAGCGCTTCAAGCACCCGTATGCCGCCACCAAGTACCTGGCCGAGCAGAAGGTGTTCGGTGCCCAGGAGTTCGGCCTCGAAGTACTGGCCCTGCGCCCGCGTTTCGTCACCGGTGCCGGCGACATGAGCATTTTCCCGCGCCTGCTGAAGATGCAGCGCAAGGGGCGGCTGGCCATTGTGGGCAACGGATTGAACAAAGTGGATTTCACCAGCGTGCAGAACCTCAATGAGGCGTTGCTCAGCAGCCTGCTCGTCACCGGTTCGGCCTTGGGCAAGGCCTACAACATCAGCAACGGCGCGCCGGTGCCGCTGTGGGATGTGGTCAATTACGTGATGCGCCAGATGCAAGTCCCACAGGTCAGGCGTTACCGTTCCTACAGGTTGGCTTATAGTGTCGCCGCCCTGAACGAAGGGGTCTGTACGTTATGGCCGGGCCGCCCCGAACCGACGCTGTCACGTTTGGGGATGCAGGTCATGAACAGGCACTTCACCCTGGACATCAGCCGGGCTCGGCAGTATCTCGATTACGACCCTCAGGTCAGCCTGTGGGCCGCGCTCGATGAGTTCTGTGCCTGGTACAAAGCCCAGGATGCCCGCTGATCGGCCCGTCATGAACCGAGTGCCGGGTTCGGGGTCAATCGGTGCGGCGGGCGAGGGGGTTATACTCGCCGCACCCAGTCATCACCGGTTTCCCAAAGGTTGAACCATGCCCATGCGTAACGATGCCAACGACGACTTCGACGATGTACCGAGCCTGCGGATGCGCGCCGACATCCCCGATGACGATGACTTCCCCACCCACCGCCCGGCCCACGCGCAGGCGCGGCCGGCAGCCGTTGCCGCAGCCAAGGTCAAGGGCCCCAGCACCGGGCCGTTGTGGGCGTTGATCGGCGCCTTGGTGTGTGCGTTCGGCTTCCTGGCCTGGTGGAGCTTCCAGCAGATTTCCCTGATGGAACAGCAACTGGTGGCGACCCAGGAAAGTTTTGCGCGCATCAGTGAGGATGCGGCAGGGCGGCTGCAGGATATTTCCGGCAAGGTGGTGGCTGGTCAATCCAATGTCATGAGCGACAGCGAAGCCTTGAAGCTGCAGATCAAGCAGCTGGAAGGCAAGCTCCAGGACCAGGCTCGGCAGTTCGACAGCAAGTTGCAGGAGCAGTACAAACTCCAGCAGGCCACGTTCGGTCCGTCCGCCGACCTGGACAAGGAGCTGGCCCAGCTCATTGCCCAGGCCACTGAGCAGCAGAACACCAGCACCCAGTTGCAGGCTGCCAACAAGGAGCTCCAGGCCCAGGTCAAGGCGTTGTCGACTGAAGTGACGGCCCTGAAGAACCAAGGCGAGGGCGGCGCCCTGGATGCCCAGCTCAAGAGTATCGGCGCCGACATCACGGCCCTCAAGCGAGCCACCTCCAACTCGGCCCTCGAACGCCTGGAACAGGACGTGATCGTTCTCAAGAGCCAGCAGGACAACGGCGGCAACACCGCCGAATTCGACGCCTTCCGCGGCCAGGTCACCCGCAACATCAACACCCTGCAAGCGCAGATCCAACACCTGCAACAGCAACTCAGCGCTCGGGCCCAGTAAAGCCTTCGCGAGCAAGCTCGCTCCCACAGTGGTCTTGTGGTGCTGGCGGGAATCAAGTCCACCTCCATCCCTTGTGGGAGCGGGCTTGCCCGCGAAAGCGTTGGATCAGTCACGAAGATGCTGGCTGGCCTGACGCTTTCGCGAGCAAGCCCGCTCCCACAGTGGTCTTGTGGTGCCGGCGGGAATCAAGTCCACCTCCATCCCTTGTGGGAGCGGGCTTGCCCGCGAAAGCGTTGGATCAGTCACGAAGATGCTGGCTGGCCTGACGCTTTCGCGAGCAAGCCCGCTCCCACAGTGGTCTTGTGGTGCTGGCGGGAATCAAGTCCACCTCCATCCCTTGTGGGAGCGGGCTTGCCCGCGAAAGCGTTGGATCAGTCACGAAGAAGTTGGCTGGCCTGACGCCTTCGCGAGCAAGCTCGCTCCCACAGTGGTCTTGTGGTGCCGGCGGGAATCAAGTCCACCTCCATCCCTTGTGGGAGCGGGCTTGCCCGCGAAAGCGCTGGATCAGTCACGAAGAAGTTGGCTGGCCTGACGCCTTCGCGAGCAAGCTCGCTCTCGCACGGTGTCGTGTTTGCACCGTGTTTTGCTGAATGCTTCCACATCAGCCCATGCCAGCTACTCTCTTGAAATACCCACAAGAACGAGGGCGCGCGTATGGGGTGTTTCCGCAAGATGGCCTGGCTGGGCGCAGTGTTGTTACTGGGGCTGACGCAAGTGCATGCCGCGACGCAAGAGGACGGCCAGGCGGCCCGGGCGTTGCTGGAGAAGGCCTTGGCCTATTACCACGATAACGGCGACAAGGCTTTTGCTGCGTTCAGTCGCCAAGGGGAATTCGTCGATCAGGACCGCTACGTCTTTGTGGTGGACACTCGGGGCGTGATGCTCGCCAGTGGCGGGCCTTCCTCGGCGCTGATCGGGCGGGACGTTTCCGAAATGCTCGGGCCTGACCTGCGCAAAGCGTTCAAGGATGCCCTGAAGACTCCCGAGGCCAGTGGTATCCAGCAGGCCGAGTATCGCTGGCAGAACTGGGCGGACGGCAAGGTCGAGCGCAAGCATGTGTACTTCCAGCGGGTTGGCGAGCGAATCCTCGCGGTCGGCTATTACTTGCCACGGGCCTCGGCCGATCAGGCCCGGGCGTTGCTGGACAAAGCCTCCAGCGACCTGCAGAAGGACGAGAAAGCCACGCTGACGGCGATCAACGCCCTCAAGGGTGGCTACTTGCAGGATGACCTGTATGTCTTCGTGGTGGATTTGGTAACCCAGCGCTATGTCGCCCACGGCACCAATCTGCGGTTGGTCAACACCGATTTCGCCAAGGTCAGGGATCCAGCAGGCAAGCCGGTGGGCGAACCGATCCTGGCCATGATCGGCAAGCAGCCGACCGGGGAGTACGCCTATCGCTGGAAGAACCCGGTCACTGGCAAGGTCGAGGACAAGCACGCGTACCTGAGGAAGGTCGGGCATTTCCTGGTGGCGGTGGGGTACTACAGCCCGTGAAACGAAGCGCTGGACATCGTGGCGAGGGCGCATGTCCTCGCTGGAGTGCGCAGCGCTCCCCAGGAAAGGGGGCCGCTTCGCAGCCCAGCGGGAGCAAGCTCCCTCGCCACAGGTGAATCCAGGCAGCCTTCAGCCAGTGGCAATCAACCTGCCACCAGCACCCGGATCGCTTCCAGGCGCAACGCCGCCTTCTCCAGCATCGCCAGTCCCTGTTCGCGCTGTTGGCGCAGCGCTACCAGCTCGCTGTCGCGCACGGTCGGGTTGACCGCTTGCAGGGCGCTCAGGCGTGCCAGTTCTTCGTCGGTATCGGCCGCCAGGCGGCGTTGGGCCTCGGCCACGCGCTCGGCGTGACGCGGGGCGACTTTCTCTTCACCGGCGTTGATCCGTGGCGTGAGCTGGTCGCGCTGGGCCTGGATGAACTTGTTGGCGCTGGCGCGAGGCACGCTTTCGAGCTGGTCGTTCAGGGTGTCGAACGAGACCCGGGCGGCCAGGTCGTTGCCGTTGGTATCGAGCAGGCAGCGCAGGGCGGCCGGGGGCAGGTAGCGGCCCAGTTGCAGCGAACGCGGGGCGACCACCTCGCTGACGTAGAGCAGCTCCAGCAGCACCGTGCCAGGCTTGAGCGCCTTGTTCTTGATCAGCGCCACGGCGGTGTTGCCCATGGAGCCCGACAGCACCAGGTCCATGCCGCCTTGCACCATCGGGTGCTCCCAGGTGATGAACTGCATGTCTTCGCGCGACAGCGCCTGGTTGCGATCGTAGGTGATGGTCACGCCTTCGTCGTCGCCGAGCGGGAAGCTGGCGTCGAGCATCTTTTCACTCGGCTTGAGGATCAGCGCGTTTTCCGAATGGTCCTCGCTGTCGATGCCAAAGGCGTCGAACAGGGTTTCCATGTAGATCGGCAGGGCGAACTGGTCGTCCTGTTCGAGAATGGCTTCCACCAGCGCGTCGCCTTCACCGGCACCACCGGAGTTGAGCTCCAGCAAGCGGTCGCGACCGGTGTGCAGCTCGGTCTCCAGGCGCTCGCGTTCGGCGCGGGCCTCGTCGATCAGCGTTTGCCACTGGCCATCGTCGGCCTCTTCCAGCAACGGCAGCAGGCGCGGGCCGAACTGGTGCTGCAGGGCGTTGCCGGTCGGGCAGGTGTTGAGGAAAGCGTTCAGCGCCTCGTGGTACCACTGGAACAGACGCTCCTGCGGACTGGTTTCCAGGAACGGCACGTGCAGCTCGATGGTGTGCTTCTGGCCGATCCGGTCGAGACGGCCGATCCGCTGTTCCAGCAGGTCGGGGTGGGAGGGCAGGTCGAACAGCACCAGGTGATGGGCGAACTGGAAGTTGCGCCCTTCACTGCCGATTTCCGAGCAGATCAGCACCTGAGCGCCAAACTCTTCGTCGGCGAAGTACGCGGCGGCACGGTCGCGCTCGAGGATGTTCATGCCCTCGTGGAACACCGTGGCCGGGATCCCGGAACGCACGCGCAGGGCGTCTTCCAGGTCCATGGCGGTTTCGGCGTGGGCGCAGATCACCAGCACCTTGGTGCGCTTGAGCATTTTCAGCTGGTCGATCAGCCACTCCACGCGCGGGTCGAACTTCCACCAGCGTTCTTCGTCATTGGCGTCCGGCTGCGCCTGGAAGCTGACTTCCGGGTACAGGTCGGCGTGATCGCCCAGCGGCAATTCGAGGTATTCGTCCGGGCACGGCAGCGGGTAGGCGTGCAGCTTGCGCTCCGGGAAGCCCTGCACGGCGGCGCGGGTGTTGCGAAACAGCACGCGGCCGGTGCCGTGGCGGTCCAGCAGTTCGCGCACCAGGCGGGCACTGGCTTGGACATCGCCATCGTTGACGGCGGTCAGCAAGGCTTCGCCTTCGTTGCCCAGGAAACCGAGGATGGTCTGGTGGGCTTGCGGCGAGAGACGGCCCTTGTCCAGCAGCTCCTGCACGGCTTCGGCCACCGGGCGATAGTTTTCGCTCTCGGCGCGGAAGGCCTTGAGGTCATGGAAGCGGTTCGGGTCCAGCAGGCGCAGACGGGCGAAGTGGCTGTCCTGTCCCAGTTGTTCCGGGGTCGCGGTGAGCAGCAGCACGCCGGGGATGGTTTCGGCCAGTTGCTCGACCAGCGCGTACTGCGGGCTGACCTGGTCCTCGTGCCACACCAGGTGATGCGCTTCGTCGACCACCATCAGGTCCCAGCCGGCGGCGAACAGCGCGTCCTGGGCCTTCTCGTCGTCCACCAGCCATTCCAGCGCCACCAGGGCCAGTTGGGTGTCTTCGAACGGGTTGCTGGCATCGCTTTCAATGAAGCGTTCTTCGTCGAACAGCGCGACCTGCAGGTTGAAGCGTCGGCGCATTTCCACCAGCCATTGGTGCTGGAGGTTTTCCGGCACCAGGATCAGGACACGGCTGGCACGGCCGGACAGCAGTTGACGGTGGATGACCAGGCCGGCTTCGATGGTCTTGCCCAGCCCCACTTCGTCCGCCAGCAAGACGCGCGGTGCAATGCGGTCGGCCACTTCGCGAGCGATGTGCAGTTGGTGGGCGATGGGTTGGGCGCGCACGCCGCCAAGGCCCCAGAGCGAAGACTGCAACTGGCGGCTGGTGTGTTCCAGGGTGTGGTAGCGCAGGGAGAACCAGGCCAGCGGGTCGATCTGGCCGGCGAACAGGCGGTCGCTGGCGAGGCGGAACTGGATGAAGTTCGACAGTTGGGTTTCCGGCAGGGTCACGACTTCGTTCTGCCCGTTGAGGCCGTGGTAGACCAGCAATCCATCGACATCGTCGACTTCACGTACGGTCATCTTCCAACCTTCGAAGTGAGTGATCACGTCGCCCGGCGAAAACCGTACACGAGTGAGGGGCGCATTCCGTAGCGCGTACTGGCGAGTGTCGCCAGTGGCCGGATAGAGCACGGTCAACAAGCGGCCATCCTGTGCCAGAACGGTGCCTAAACCCAGCTCGGCTTCGCTGTCACTGATCCAGCGTTGCCCCGGTTGATACTGCTGCGCCATGCTGCCTGACTCCCGCCTTGAAAAAGCCGGTTATCTTAACGGAATGATCCTTCAGACCAAAGGATTTACGTACACGGCCCCTCGACAGCAAGGCGATTTGTCACCTGACGGCAGGGAACTTAAGCGTGCTCAACGATCAAACAGGCTCGGCCCCGGCTTTTTGTTGCAATGCCAACTGGGTCACAAGTTTCGGACCGGCGGTTCAAGCTGCGGCGCACGCCGCCGACAACCTGAAGACAGGAGACCTTTATGTTGCTACCTACGCTCCCTTTGAGCACCGTGCCCGTCACCGCGCAGCAGGATCCGGTTCGTCCACGACCGGACATACCGCCCGTGGTCCCGGTGCAGCAGAGCTCCAGCGAGAGCACCATCGACCTGCAAAAGCGCGATCCGGAAGAGGGGGCGTTATTGCTGCGCGAGGAGCAACGTCGCCAGCAGGAACGCGACCGCCGTCGCCGCGAAGCCGACGAAGACCCCGAGGAACACCTGGCCGTACCGGGCACCGAGCTCAACGCCGATAACACCGTGCCCGTGGTGCCGCTGATGGAAGAAGAATCGCGCCAGGGCCTGTGGGTCGATATCCAGATCTGACCCAGCCATTGGCCGACGTACGCAGGCTGGTCAACGCCGCCAACAGCCCGCATCATGGGCGCATCCGACTTTCACTGCACGATGCCGACACGCCATGAGCCAAGACGCCAAACTGATCGACCTCAGCGCTGAGCGCGCCAAGCGCGTTCATGACCTCAACGACAAGCGCCTCAACGAAGTCCGCCAGGCTTTCGAGCAAGCGATGCCTTTGGCCAAGCCGAAGAAAAAGCCGAAAAACAAACCGAAAAAGCGTTGAACCCCTTCGATCCATTGATGCAGATCAGTTATTTCCCCACCTTTTCGCCCCGTTGCGGGCGTTATTGACCCCGGTCAATTTCCATCCAGGCCTGATTGGTTAACTTGAACCCATCGCAACAGGGACGAGACCAGGAGGCCAGTCATGTTTTTCGATAATGTGGTGTTTGCCGGAGTGTTGACGGTCGGCCTCATGTTCGTGTTCTTCGCAGGGTTTGGATTATTCATCTGGAAAGACGCCCACAAGCGCAAAAAACCATAGGTCTTTCCGGTTACAACGAGCACGCAAGGCATTTTGGGCGACTTCGGTCGCCCTTTTTTTTTTGCGCAAAATTCCCGCCCCATGCACCCGCTTCCACAGGGGATAACGTTTCAGGCAAAAAAAAAGGTGCGACCCGCCAGGATCGCACCTTTTTTTCAAGCCGCTGGAATCAGCTGCCCAAGGCTTTCGACGCCAGCCAGAACAACCCGGCCGACAGTGCCACTGTCGCGGGCAGGGTCAGCACCCAGGCCAGGAGGATGTTGCGCACCGTGCCACCTTGCAGGCCGCTCTTGTTGGCGACCATGGTGCCGGCCACGCCCGAGGACAGCACGTGAGTGGTGGAAACCGGCAGGCTGAAGATGTTCGCCATGCCGATCATGCACGCGGCGGTGATCTGTGCCGACATGCCCTGGGCGTAGGTCATGCCTTGCTTGCCGATCTTCTCGCCGATGGTCAGTACCACGCGCTTCCAGCCAACCATGGTACCCAGGCCCAACGCCAGGGCTACCGCCAGGATCACCCAGAACGGGGCGTATTCGGTGGTGGTCGTAAGGTCCTTGCGCAGCTTGTTCAGGTCGTCCTTCTCACGTGCCGCCAGGTTAGGCAACTTGCCCACCTTCTTCGCCGTGTCGTCCAGGCAGAGCAGGTAGCGACGTACTTCAATGCGGCTTTCCGACGGCAGCGAATGGTAGTCCGACACGCCCTTGAGGGTATCGAGCAGCGCGTTGATGGTCGGTTCTGTCTGCTGCGGGTTGCAGCGGAATTTCTCCGGCAGGTCGCCTTCCACGCTCTTGCCCAGGGCAAGGAATTCGCCCAGCGACTCACTGTTGCGTGTGTAGAACTGGCTCAGGTGCAAGGTCGCGTCGCGGGTCCGTTCGATCTGGTAGGTGGTGCTGCCCAGGTCGAGGACGAATTGCGCGGGCACGATGCCGATCAGCACCAGCATGATCAGGCCGATGCCTTTCTGGCCATCGTTGGAGCCGTGGACGAAGCTGACGGCCATGGCCGAGATCACCAGGACCAGGCGGTTCCAGAACGGCGGGTGCTTCTTGTCGTCGATCTTGCGGCGCTGTTCCGGCGTCTTGTGCATCTTCGACAGCGGGCGCCACCATTTCAGGCCGATCAGCACTAGGGCGGCTATCAGGAAACCGGCCATGGGCGAGAACACCAGGGACGCGGCGATATCGATCGCCTTCTGCCAGTTCACGCCGTCGGCCAGGGGGATATCGTTGATCAGCGCGTTGGCCAGGCCCACGCCGAGGATCGAGCCGATCAGGGTGTGGGAGCTGGAAGCCGGGATACCGAAGTACCAGGTGCCCAGGTTCCAGGTGATGGCCGCCGCGAGCAGCGAGAACACCATGGCCAACCCGTGGCCGGTGTTCACGTTGATCAGCAGCTCCACGGGCAGCAAGTGGACGATGGCGTACGCCACCCCCACACCGCCCAGCAGCACACCGAGAAAATTGAACACCCCGGAAAAGAACACCGCCAGGTGCGGCGGCATCGCTTTGGTGTAGATAACAGTGGCAACCGCGTTAGCGGTGTCATGAAAGCCGTTGATGAACTCGAAGGCGAGGACAAAAGCCAGGGCGAGCAAGAGGCTCACAAGCACCCAAGCATCCAGTCCGCTGAATAAATCGATCATGAAGGTTTTCTGACCCGGTCGTAAGGGGGCGCGATTATGCCAGAAAACCTCGGTAATCGATGCACTGCCTGCTCATCGGTAACATTCTTCAACGAAATAATTTGTAGGAAACCCTTCGGGACGAAGGGCCCCATGGGGGGCGCAACCCTTTGATTTCGGGGCGCAAAGCGCAGCGACGGGGGTGGCCGGAATGGTGAAACTCACCCCCAGAGCTGTATGAAATTTCTGAAAGAAGGTCGGCCTCGACCGCTCACGACCGGCGGTCGCGAGGCGCTGGCAGCCCGCTTGTGGCGGGCGTGCGGTATCAGCCTGCGGCCTGGGTGTGGGCCGCCATCCTTCGACAAACCCCTCAGGCGTCGGGCATCAAATGCTCTTCGGCCTTGAGTTCCTTTTCCATCTTTTGAAGTTCCTGGGTAAAAGCCTGGTCTTGAACGGTGGCGCGTTTACGCCAGGGTTTGCGTTCCGGTTCAGGTTGCGCGGCGTAGGTGGTGATTTCTCCGCCGTAAACTTCCTTGTAACGTTGTTCCTGGCGCTCAAGTTCCGCGCGCAGTTCGTCTTTCGTCACAGTTGTACCTAATTAATTGAAATTTATTCTGGTGATACGCACTGCATGTCGTCATGCAGACGGCCACGGCACCAGAGCTGACAGCTGACGTAGCATCAGGGGTTCGTGTTGTTGCCGTTACGGGGAAGCGGCCATCAGGCGCTTCGGGCACCGCAGCTTGGCTACAGTGCCGGCGGACGATAGCGGTTGAAAGCCGTACCGTCGCTGAAGCGCATTATAGCGGTCCCGTCGAATAACACTATCGGCAAAAGTTAAAGGGGGTTGTTCTAGTGTGAATCATTATTTGTAGAGGCAACTTAAACGCCGCGGGTTTTCCACAGGCGTCGATATCCTGACGCCGGCGGGTTCGACAAGTTCAATAAAACTCCTACCTGAAGAACGGCCCGCACTGTTTGCCAACTTTGTATCGGATCCGAAATGAAAGGACCGATCGACGACCGTGCATTGCGATTATCGGTCGCCGGTTCGATAATCGCACGCTGTTGGCGGCCGCCGCTTGCCGGCCTGTCAAGCTGCGGCTTGTAATAGCCCTCCACCCGGGGAAGGACCAGACATGAACGACCAATTGCGCAACGCCTTCACTTCAGTCGCGCCACCGATCGTGGCCTCTGCGGCCAAGCGGATCCAGGCCCTGACCGGTGACCCGGACTTCATGACCTCCCTGGCCCGTGGGCTGGCCGTGGTGCAGGCCTTCCAGGAGCGCAAGCGGCATCTGACCATCGCTCAGATCAGCCACCGTACGGAAATTCCCCGGGCGGCCGTCCGCCGCTGCCTGCATACCTTGATCAAGCTTGGCTACGCCACCACGGACGGGCGCACCTATTCACTGCTGCCCAAAGTGCTCACCCTCGGTCACGCCTACTTGTCCTCGACGCCCCTGGCCGTTTCCGCGCAGCCGTACCTGGACCGCATGAGCGAGCAGCTGCATGAAGCCTGCAACATGGCCACCCTCGAGGGCGACGACATCCTCTACATCGCCCGATCGGCCACCACTCAGCGATTGATCTCGGTGGACCTGTCGGTCGGCGGGCGGCTGCCGGCCTATTGCACGTCCATGGGACGGATTCTGCTGGCGGCGCTGGACGATGCGTCGCTGCGCGATTACCTCGATCATGCCGACCTGCAAGCCAAGACCAGCCGCACCCTGCACACCCCCCAGGCCCTGCTCGAATGCCTGCAACAGGTGCGGCAACAGGGCTGGTGCATTGTCGACCAGGAATTGGAGCAGGGCCTGCGCTCGATTGCCGTGCCGGTGTACGACGCTTCCGGCCAAGTGGTGGCGGCGTTGAACGTCAGCACCCATGCCGGGCGCGTCAGCCGCAACGAGCTGGAGCAACGGTTCCTGCCTGGTTTGCTGGGGGCCAGTCGCGACCTGAGCGCGCAGTTGTTCACCTAAGTGTTCGATAAACGCACACAGTCGCTTGCGGTGAATTGACGGTGTTTGTCCGGCCTCATTAATGTCGCGCCAGCGTCATCCGGCGTGCTGGAGCCTCCTGCTCCGGCCATGGGTGGGCGACTCGACACAATAATAATGAGAGACACGATGAACCAGCCACAGACCTCCGTAGGCCACTGCCTCGACGTGCAGTCCTTCATCAATGCCCAGCCCATCTCGCGCTACCAGTGGCGGGTAGTGATCCTCTGTTTCCTGATTGTTTTCCTCGACGGCCTGGACACGGCAGCCATGGGCTTCATCGCTCCGGCCCTGTCCCAGGATTGGGGAATCGACCGCGCCAGCCTGGGCCCGGTGATGAGTGCCGCGCTGATCGGCATGGTTTTCGGCGCACTCGGTTCCGGGCCCTTGGCTGACCGCTTCGGGCGCAAAGTGGTGCTGGTGGGCGCGGTCCTGCTGTTTGGCGCGTTCAGCCTGGCTTCGGCCTACAGCACCAACGTCGACCAACTGCTGGTGCTGCGCTTCCTCACCGGCCTGGGCTTGGGGGCCGGGATGCCCAACGCCACCACCTTGCTGTCCGAATACACCCCCGAACGCAAGAAATCGCTGTTGGTGACCAGCATGTTCTGCGGCTTCAACCTCGGCATGGCCGGCGGCGGGTTCATTTCCGCGAAGCTGATCCCGGCGTTCGGCTGGCACAGCCTGTTGCTGATCGGCGGGATCCTGCCGTTGCTGCTGACGGTCGTGCTGGTGTTCTGGCTGCCGGAGTCGGCGCGTTACCTGGTGGTGCGCAATCGCGGCACCGACAAAGTGCGCAAGACCCTGGCACCCATTGAGCCGCACACGGTTGCCCAGGCCGCGAGCTTCAGTGTGCCGGAACAGAAAACCGTGAAGGCGCGCAACGTGCTGGCGGTGATTTTTTCCGGGACCTACAGCGCCGGCACGCTGCTGCTGTGGCTGACCTATTTCATGGGGCTGGTGATCGTTTACCTGCTGACCAGTTGGCTGCCGACACTGATGCGCGACAGCGGCGCGAGCATGGAGCAGGCCGCGTTCATCGGCGCGTTGTTCCAGTTTGGCGGGGTGTTGAGCGCGGTGGGCGTGGGCTGGGCGATGGACCGGTTCAACCCGCACAAGGTCATCGGCCTGTTCTACCTGATGGCCGGGGTGTTTGCCTACGCGGTCGGGCAGAGCCTGGGCCACATCACTTTGCTCGCGACGCTGGTGCTGGTGGCCGGCATGTGCGTCAACGGCGCGCAATCGGCGATGCCGTCCCTGGCGGCGCGTTTCTACCCGACCCAAGGCCGCGCCACCGGGGTGTCGTGGATGCTCGGCATCGGTCGCTTCGGCGCGATCCTCGGAGCCTGGATGGGGGCGACCTTGCTGGGCCTGGGCTGGAACTTCGAACAGGTGCTGACCGCCCTGGTCATTCCCGCCGCACTGGCTACCACGGCGGTGGTGATCAAGGGGTTGGTCAGCCATGCGGATGCCACTTGAGCGGCTGCGTAAATCCCGGTGGTAATGACTGTGGGAGCGGGCTTGCCCGCGAAGGGGCCGGTACATCCAACATCTTTGCAAGCTGAGCCAGCGCTTTCGCGAGCAAGCCCGCTCCCACAGCAGTTCATCGTTGAACCAATCGTTAGCCAAACAACAATCTGTTCGATAAACGAACACTCAGTCGATTATCGGATTGTTTGGCGTTTTGTCGCGGCTTACTCTTGGGTCACTCCGGCGCTGAACCTCGCGCCTTTTTCTTCATGTCGGTCTACTGGAATACGGGAGCCTGCACCATGGCTGAAATCCTTTCGCTGCACGATGCGGTGAAGCAGTTCGTCAACGACGGCGATACCGTCGCGCTCGAAGGCTTCACTCACCTGATCCCGACCGCAGCGGGTCACGAAATCATTCGTCAGGGCAAGAAAGACCTGACCCTGGTGCGGATGACCCCTGACCTGATCTACGACCAGTTGATCGGTGCCGGTTGCGCGCGCAAGTTGATTTTCTCCTGGGGCGGCAACCCGGGCGTGGGATCGTTGCACCGGCTGCGCGATGCGGTGGAGAAGCAGTGGCCGCGACCGCTGGAGATCGAGGAACACAGCCACGCCGACCTGGCCAATGCCTACGTCGCCGGTGCCTCCGGCCTACCGTTCGCGGTCCTGCGGGCCTATGCGGGTTCCGACCTGCCCAAGGTCAACCCACTGATCAAGAGCGTCACTTGTCCGTTTACCGGGGAAGTGCTGGCCGCCGTGCCGTCGGTGCGCCCGGACATCACCGTGATCCACGCCCAGAAAGCCGACCGCAAGGGCAACGTGCTGTTGTGGGGCATCCTCGGCGTGCAGAAGGAAGCGGCCCTGGCTGCCAAGCGTTGCATCGTCACCGTGGAAGAAATCGTCGACGACCTGAATGCGCCGATGAACGCCTGCGTGCTGCCCACCTGGGCCCTCAGTGCGGTATGCCTGGTACCGGGCGGCGCGCATCCGTCCTACGCCCATGGCTACACCGAACGTGACAACCGTTTCTACCAGGCGTGGGACCCCATCGCCCGCGACCGTGAGACGTTTACCGCCTGGATCGACGAATTCATCCGTGGCACCCAGGATTTCACCGAATTCCAGGCCCGACTGGCTGCCGCTTCGGAGGCGAAACAATGACGTACTCCACCAACGAAATGATGACCGTGGCCGCGGCCCGTCGCTTGAAGAACAACGCCGTGTGTTTTGTCGGCATTGGCCTGCCGTCGAAAGCGGCCAACCTGGCGCGGCTGACGTCGGCACCGGATGTAGTGTTGATCTACGAGTCCGGCCCGATCGGCGCCAAGCCTGGCGTGCTGCCGCTGTCCATTGGCGACGGCGAGCTGGCGGAAACCGCCGACACCGTGGTGCCGACCGGTGAGATCTTTCGCTACTGGTTGCAGGGCGGGCGTATCGACGTCGGCTTCCTGGGCGCAGCCCAGGTCGACCGTTTCGGTAACATCAACACCACGGTGGTGGGGGATTACCACCAGCCCAAAGTCCGTCTGCCAGGTGCCGGTGGCGCACCGGAAATTGCCGGCTCGGCCAAGAGCGTGTTGATCATCCTCAAGCAGTCGGCGCGTTCGTTTGTCGACAAGCTGGACTTCGTCACCTCGGTCGGCCATGGTGAGGGCGGTGATTCACGCAAGCGCCTGGGCCTGCCGGGTGCGGGCCCCGTGGGCATCATCACCGACCTGTGCATCATGGAGCCGGAAGCCGACAGCCATGAGTTCGTGGTCACCGCCTTGCACCCTGGCGTCACCCGCGAGCAGGTCATTGCTGCGACCGGGTGGGCGATCCGCTTCGCCGACCAGGTGCACACCACCGCCGAGCCGACCGACGTGGAGCTGCGCGCCCTGCGCGATCTGGAAGCTCGCACGGCGGCGGCCCACGGCCAGGCACCGGGAGAAGCCTGATGCGCGACGTCTATCTCTGTGATGCGATTCGTACCCCCATCGGCCGCTTCGGCGGTGGCCTGGCCGCTGTGCGCGCCGATGACCTGGCGGCCGTGCCAATCAAGGCACTGATGGCGCGCAACCCGTCGGTGGACTGGGCGGCGGTGGACGAGGTCTTCCTCGGCTGCGCCAACCAGGCCGGCGAGGACAACCGCAACGTCGCGCGCATGGCGCTGTTGCTCGCAGGCCTGCCGGAGAGCATTCCCGGCGTAACCCTCAACCGTCTTTGCGCCTCGGGCATGGACGCCATCGGCACCGCGTTCCGCGCCATTGCCAGCGGCGAGATGGAACTGGCCATCGCCGGCGGCGTGGAGTCGATGTCTCGCGCACCGTTCGTGATGGGCAAGGCCGACGCGGCGTTCTCCCGCAACATGAAGCTGGAAGACACCACCATCGGCTGGCGCTTCATCAACCCGTTGATGAAAGCCCAGTACGGCGTAGACGCGATGCCGCAGACCGCAGACAACGTGGCCGATGACTACGCGGTGTCCCGCGAAGACCAGGATGCCTTCGCCCTGCGCAGCCAGCAGCGCACGGCGGCGGCCCAGGCGGCGGGCTTCTTCGCCGAAGAGATCGTGCCGGTACGGATCGCCCACAAGAAGGGCGAAACCGTGGTCGAGCAGGATGAACACCCGCGCGCCGACACCACGCTTGACGCCTTGGCCAGACTCAAGCCGGTCAACGGCCCGGACAAGACCGTCACCGCCGGCAATGCCTCTGGGGTGAACGACGGTGCGGCGGCGCTGATCCTGGCGTCCGCCGACGCGGTGAAAAAACATGGCCTGACCCCGCGCGCCAAGGTCCTGGGCATGGCCAGTGCCGGCGTGGCGCCGCGGGTCATGGGCATCGGCCCGGTGCCGGCGGTGCGCAAACTCACCGAGCGCCTGGGCCTGGCGGTCGCCGACTTCGATGTGATCGAACTCAATGAGGCCTTCGCCAGCCAGGGCCTGGCGGTGCTGCGCGAATTGGGGCTGGCCGACGATGCGCCTCAGGTCAACCCAAACGGCGGCGCCATCGCGCTCGGTCATCCGTTGGGCATGAGCGGGGCGCGGCTGGTGCTGACGGCGTTGCACCACTTGGAAAAGACCGGCGGCAAGAAAGGCCTGGCGACCATGTGTGTCGGCGTCGGCCAGGGCCTGGCATTGGCTATCGAACGCGTCTGACGCGTCGCACTACTAATAAGAAACCGAGGAATGCTTCATGACTGACAAGCCTGGTTATCGTCGCCCTCAAGCGGGCACCCAGCCGCAATACCTGCACCCGCCGTACCAGTCCACCAACTTGCGCTCGCCGTCCAAGCCGCTGGTGTTCCTGCCCCATTCGCTGTCGGAAATCACCGGCCCGACCGTCGGCGCCGACCGCGTGCAGGAGAAGGACAACGACCTCACCGCCCAGCATGCCGGCGAGCCATTGGGGGAGCGGATAATCATTCACGGGCGCGTGCTGGATGAGCACGGGCAGCCGGTGCCGGGCATCCTGGTGGAGATCTGGCAGGCCAACGCCGCCGGTCGCTATCACCATGACCGCGACAAGCACGATGCGCCGCTGGACCCGAACTTCACCGGCACCGGTCGCGCCATCACCGACGCCGACGGCTGGTATCAGTTCCAGACCATCAAGCCCGGCGCGTACCCCTGGGGCAACCACCACAACGCCTGGCGCCCGGCCCATATCCATTTCTCGCTGTTCGGGCCCAGCATCCTCACGCGTCTGGTGACGCAGATGTATTTCCCCGGCGACCCGCTGCTGGCCTACGATCCGATCTACAACTGCGTGCCGGACACCCGCGCCAAGGAACGTCTGATCGCCAGCTTCGACCTGGAAAAAACCATCCCTCACTACGCCCTCGGTTATCGCTGGGACATCGTCTTGCGCGGCCGCGATGCCACGCCGATGGAGAAATAAGATGACGCTCACCGCCACCACATCCCATACCGTCGGCCCTTACTACCACATCGGCCTGACCTGGCTGAACCGCGAAGACTTGACCGTCGCCGAAACCCTCGGCCAGCGCGTGGCGATCACCGGGCAGGTGATCGACGGCAATGGCGAGTTCGTCAACGACGCCATGCTGGAAGTCTGGCAGGCCAACGCCGCCGGCAAATATGCCCACCCCGAAGACGATCAGGACAAGCCCCTGGACCCCAGCTTCGACGGCTTCGGCCGGGTGCCGGTGGACGCCGAGGGGCGCTTTCGCTTCACCACCATCAAGCCGGGCACCGTACCGGGGCTGGGGGGCACGACCCAGGCGCCGCACCTGGTGGTGCTGGTGTTTGCCCGCGGCCTGGTCAAGCACCTGCTGACGCGCATCTACTTCGACGGCGAGCAGGCCAACGAAACCGATCCGCTGCTAGCTTGCGTACCCGAAGAGCGTCGCGCCACCCTCGTGACCAAGCCCGATGCGTCGGGGGTGTACCAATGGAATGTGGTGTTGCAGGGGACGGATGCCGAGACGGTGTTTTTCGATTATTGAGTTCACTGGAGACATCGCGAGCAAGCTCGCTCCCACAGGTGATCTGCATATTGTGTGGGAGCGAGCTTGCTCGCGATGGCGACGGTACAGGCGCTGCTGCTTGAAAGTCTGTTTGTGGAACGGGACTGTTACGAAGTGTGTCTAGACTTTGTCAGTCCCTAACGAGTGAATAACCCATGACCACCCCAACCAGCCACTACACCGGCGAAGAACGCAGCAAGCGCATTTTCGCTATCGTCGGCGCTTCGTCCGGCAACCTGGTCGAATGGTTCGACTTCTACGTCTACGCGTTCTGCGCGATCTATTTCGCGTCGGCGTTCTTTCCCTCGGACAACCCCACGGTGCAACTGGTCAACACGGCCGGGGTCTTCGCCGCCGGGTTCCTGATGCGACCCATTGGCGGCTGGATATTCGGCCGAGTGGCGGACCGTCATGGGCGTAAGAACTCGATGATGATCTCGGTGCTGATGATGTGCTTCGGCTCGTTGCTCATCGCCTGCTTGCCCACCTACAAGGACATCGGCGTCTGGGCGCCGGTGCTGCTGTTGTTCGCGCGTTTGCTGCAAGGCCTGTCGGTGGGGGGCGAGTACGGCACCACGGCCACCTACATGAGCGAAGTCGCCCTCAAGGGCCAGCGTGGCTTCTTTGCCTCGTTCCAGTACGTGACGCTGATCGGCGGGCAACTGCTGGCGGTGTCGCTGGTGGTGATCCTGCAGCAGTTCCTCAGTGAGGAAGAATTGCGTGCCTATGGCTGGCGGATCCCGTTCGTGGTCGGTGCCGTGGCCGCGCTGATCTCACTGTTCCTGCGTCGCTCCCTCAAGGAAACCAGCAGCAAGGAAATGCGCGAGAACAAGGACGCCGGCAGCATCGCCGCGCTGTTTCGCAGCCACAAGGCCGCGTTCATCACTGTGCTGGGCTACACCGCTGGCGGCTCGTTGATTTTCTACACCTTCACCACCTACATGCAGAAATACCTGGTGAACACCGCCGGCCTGCCGGCCAAGACCGCCAGCTACATCATGACCGGCGCGCTGTTCCTGTACATGTGCATGCAGCCGCTGTTCGGCATCCTGGCGGACAAGATCGGCCGACGTAATTCCATGCTCTGGTTCGGCGCCCTGGGGGCGTTGTGCACGGTGCCGATCCTGCTGACTCTCAAGAGCATCAGCAGCCCGTTCCTGGCGTTTATCCTGATTACCCTGGCCCTGGCGATCGTCAGCTTCTACACCTCCATCAGCGGCCTGGTGAAAGCCGAAATGTTTCCACCCGAGGTGCGCGCGCTGGGAGTAGGGTTGGCCTACGCGGTGGCGAATGCGATTTTTGGCGGTTCGGCCGAGTACGTGGCCTTGAGCCTGAAGGCCCAGGGCATGGAAAACGCCTTTTACTGGTATGTCACGGTCATGATGGTGGTGGCGTTCTTGTTCAGCCTGCGCCTGCCCAAACAACCGACGTATTTGCATCACGACCTTTGATTTCACCTGATCATTTGAGGCTTGTTTGATTCATTGTGGCCATAGGGCATCCACTTCCCAAGGATTGTTTATGAGCGAACGACCGGGCAATCAGCTGTTCGATGCCTATTTCACCGCCCGCGACATGCGCGAGGTGTTCTGCGATGCGGGCCGGGTCCAGGCCATGCTCGACGTCGAGGCGGCACTGGCTCGGGCTGAGGCGCGGGTGGGGGTGATTCCCGCCAGTGCGGTGGCGCCGATCGAGCAGGCCTGTCGCGCCCAGTGCTATGACTTTTCGGCGCTGGGTGAGGCCATTGCCAGTGCCGGCAACTCGGCCATCCCGTTGGTCAAGGCGTTGGGCAAGCGCATCGCCGCCACCGACGCCGAGGCTGAGCGCTATGTGCACCTGGGCGCCACCAGCCAGGACGTGATGGACAGCGGGCTGGTGCTGCAATTGCGCCAGGCGCTGACGTTGATCGAAGACGAACTGGCGCAGCTGGCCGACACCCTGGCCCGCCAGGCCGAGCATTACGTCGCCACGCCGCTGGCCGGGCGCACTTGGCTGCAGCATGCAACGCCGGTGACCCTGGGCATGAAAATCGCCGGTTGGCTGGGGGCGATCACCCGCAGCCGCCAACGGTTGAAAGAGCTGAAGCCGCGCTTGCTGGTGCTGCAATTCGGCGGCGCCTCGGGGACGCTCGCTGCGCTCGGCGAGCAGGCGTTGCCCGTCGCCCAGGCCCTGGCCGCCGAGCTGCAACTGAGCCTGCCGGAGCAACCGTGGCACACCCAGCGCGATCGCCTGGTGGAGTTCGCCGCGGTGCTCGGGCTGATCGCCGGCAGCCTTGGCAAGTTGGGCCGCGACATCAGCCTGCTGATGCAGACCGAGGCCGGCGAAGCGTTCGAGCCATCGGCACCCGGCAAGGGCGGTTCATCGACCATGCCCCATAAGCGCAACCCGGTGGGCGCGGCGGTGTTGATCGGTGCGGCGACGCGGGTGCCTGGCCTGGTCTCGACGCTGTTCAGCGCCATGCCCCAGGAGCATGAGCGCAGCCTCGGCCTGTGGCACGCCGAATGGGAGACCCTGCCGGAGATCTGCTGCCTGGTGTCCGGCGCCCTGCAACAGGCTCGGTTGCTGGCCGAAGGGCTGGAAGTGGACGCGGCGCGCATGGCCCGCAACCTCGAACTGACCCAGGGCCTGGTGCTGGCCGAAGCGGTGAGCATCGTCCTGGCCCAGCGGGTCGGGCGCGACACCGCGCACCATCTGTTGGAACAATGCTGCAAGCGCGCCGTCGCTCAGCAACGGCATCTGCGCGAGGTGCTGGGGGACGAACCCCAGGTCACTGCGCAGTTGTCCGCCGCCGAACTCGATCATTTGCTCAACCCCGCCCACTACCTCGGCCAAGCCCGCACCTGGGTTGCCCGAGCGGTGGCCGAACACCGTGCCTTGAAGGCCTGAAAGGAGACTGTTGTGGGATTCGTCAAACTCGCCGACGGCGAACTGAATTACCGTTTCGACGGGCGGCAAGACGCCCCCGTGCTGGTGCTCTCCAACTCCCTGGGCACCGATTTGCACATGTGGGACGACCAAGTGGCGGCGTTCGGCGAGTATTTTCGCGTGCTGCGTTTCGACACCCGGGGTCACGGTCAGTCGTTGGTCACCGAAGGCCCCTACAGCATCGAGCAGTTGGGCGGCGATGTGCTGGCGATGCTCGATGCGCTGGACCTCGACCAGGTACATTTCTGCGGATTGTCCATGGGCGGGCTGATCGGCCAGTGGCTGGGGATCAACGCGGGTGAGCGCCTGCGCAAGCTGGTGGTGTGCAACACCGCCGCCAAGATCGGCGATCCGTCGGTGTGGAATCCGCGAATCGAAACCGTGCTGCGTGACGGCAAGGCGGCAATGGTGGCGTTGCGTGACGCCTCGATCGCCCGCTGGTTCACCCCGGACTTCGCCGAGGCTCATCCAGAGAAAGCCAGAAAAATCACCGACATGCTCGCCGCCACCTCGCCCCAGGGCTACGCCGCCAACTGCGCCGCGGTGCGCGATGCCGACTTTCGCGAACAACTGGCGGCGATCCGCGTGCCGTTGCTGGTGATCGCCGGCACCGAAGACGCCGTGACGCCGCCGTCGGGTGGGCACTTTATCCAGGAGCGGGTCAGTGGCGCGCAATACGCCGAGTTCCGTGCCGCACACCTTTCCAATGTCCAGGCCGGTGCCGCATTCAGCGCTCGGGTGCTGGATTTCCTGCTCGGCGCCTGAGGAGTTTTCTGTGGACGAGAAACAACGTTACGACGAAGGCATGCAGGTACGCCGCGCGGTGCTGGGCGATGCCCATGTCGACCGCAGCCTCAATGCCCTGAGTGAATTCAACAGCGAATTCCAGGAGATGATTACCCGCCACGCCTGGGGCGACATCTGGACCCGCCCGGGCCTGCCGCGCCACACCCGCAGCCTGATTACCATTGCCATGCTGATCGGCATGAACCGCAACGAAGAGCTCAAGTTGCACCTGCGCGCCGCGGCCAACAACGGCGTGAGCCGCAGCGAGATCAAGGAAGTGATCATGCAGAGTGCCATCTACTGCGGCATCCCGGCGGCCAACGCCACCTTCCACCTGGCCGAGTCGGTGTGGGACGAGCTGGGCGTCGAATCACGGGAGTAGATTCACCGCAACCCCTGTGGGCGTGGGCTTGCTCGCGAAAGCGGTGGGGCAGCTTGCATCGATGTTGAATGTGATAACGCCTTCGCGAGCAAGCCCGCTCCCACACTGATCTTCAGCGGCCACAGGGATTTGCGTACAGCACAAATCCCTTGTGGGAGCGGGCTTGCCCGCGAAGACGGTAGTACCGTCACCACCTGAATCAGCAGACCCACCGCAACCGCCTTACAACAAGCTGATTGGGTAGCTGATGAAAATGCGGTTCTCATCGAACTCATTGGTGCTGAAATCCCTCCGCATCGTCGAGTTGCGCCATTTCACGTTGAGGCTTTTCAGCGCGCCGCTCTGTACGGTGTAGGCCAGTTCGGTTTCGCGGCCCCACTCCTTGCCATCGTCGACGGTGGCGGTGTGCACATTGTCGCCACTGATGTAGCGGTTCATCAGGGTCAGGCCCGGCACGCCGACGGCGGCGAAGTTGAAGTCGTGGCGCAGTTGCCAGGATTTTTCCTTGGCATTGTCATAACTGGAGTTGTAGCTGTCGTTGGCCAGGGTGCCGCCGCTGGTACCGTTGACGCGCATCCACGCGTCATCGCCGCCGACTTTCTGCAGGCCGACGTAAAAGGTGTTGCCGCCGTACTTGGCCGAGAGCATGGCGAACGCGGTTTTGTTGTCCAGGTCACCGGCCAGCGCGCTGCCGTCTTCCTTGCCGATGAAGTAGCCAAGGTTGGCGCCCAGGGTCCAATCGCCGATGGGCTGGCTGTGGGTCAGGTTGAAATACTGCTGCTGGTAGATGTCGGACAGCTCGGCGTACCAAACCCCGACCTGGGTGCGCTTTTCATTGAAGGCGTATTCGCCGCCGCCGAAGTTGAAACGGTCGGAGGTGAAGGCGCCCCGGCCGTTCATCGACATGTCTTCCATGCTCGCGTCGTTGCGCGGGCTGTTGCCGCGGAACTGGCCGCCGTAGAGGCTCAGGCCGTTGATTTCGGTGGAGGTCACCTGGCCGCCACGGAAGGTCTGCGGCAGGGAACGGCCGTCGTCGGAACGCAGGATCGGCAGCACCGGCATCCATTCGCCAACCTTCAGCTCGGTCTTCGACACCTTGGCCTTCAGGGCCACACCCAGGCGCCCGAAATCATCGGCGGGGCGGCCGTCATCGTGCACTGGCAGCAGTTGCGTACCCGCCGTGCCTTTGCCGCCGTCGAGCTTGACCGAGTACAGGCCCAGCACGTCCACGCCGAAACCGACCACGCCCTGGGTGAAACCGGACTTGGCGTCGAGGATGAAGTTCTGGGTCCATTCCTCGGCTTTGCCCTGGGCGTTATTCGGGTTGGTGAAGTTGCGGTTGAAATAGGCGTTGCGCAGGGTCAGCGTGGCCTTGGCATCGTCGATAAACCCTGGTTCTGCCGCCAGGACGGGCAGGGCGACGCTGGTCAGGGCGATGGCAATGAGGCTGGGGAACAAATGCTGTGTGGGCTTCATGAGCGTTGTCTCTTATTTTTTCTGGACGAAGCGGATCGTTGCCGCACTTTTTTTAGGTGCAAGCGGTAAGGGGGTAGCCAGGGTTGTTAGGGCGATTGGGGATCAGCCGGGCGAGGCGGGGCGCAGGGGCATGGCGTCGAACCTGTTGTTATTGGTTTTGTGGCAGCGATGGTGAAGGTCTGGGCTGGATCGATTCAATTACCGGTGGCGGGTTTTGGGCGATTATCGAACGGCAAAACCAATCGATAGACGCCATTCCTGTGGGAGCGAGCTTGCTCGCGATGGCTGTGTCATAGTCGACCTGGATTTCGGGTACATATCCATTTTTGCGGTAACGGCTGCTTAGGGTTCCGCCCTTACGGCGGGTCACTTTTGGCAAACGCCCCAAAAGTAACCAAAAGGTCTGTGCCCCACCACTGGGCACCTCGCCTAGGCTCGGTGTTCCCTCACTCCGGCATTGCTCCGTGGGGCCCGCCGCGAAGGGCCATCCATGGCCCAGCGCGGCTAACCCGGCATCCATGCCGGGTTGCCCACTACGCAATGCCTGCGTTCGGCCCTTGTGGTTAATGGGGCGCTCAAGATCAAAAGCCAAAGCCAAAGCCAAAGCCAAAGCCAAAGCCAAAGCCAAGCCGAAAACCTCAACTCAAGTTTTCACCGTCGTCGATACTCTCGACACCGAGTGCCTACTGGCGAATCTCAGCGAAACCCTGGCTTCGGCCAATGCCATGGTCAATGACCTGGCGTTCGATCTGGAAGGCTCGCGGCGGCATGTCGCATTGGGCGTGGCGCAGATGATTGAATTGAGTCAGTTGTTGGCTAATCGTGCCTTGGATATCGTCGACCCGCGTTAGCCATGTGGGGTTTATCCCCAAGCTGGGCTGTGGGAGCAAAGCTTGCTCGCGATGGCAGTACTCCAGTTGATCACCGTGCTTTGGCTTTGGCGGCTTTGGCGGCTTTGGCTTTTGATCTTCAATGCCCCATTAACCACGCTGGCCGAACGCAGGCATTGCGCAGTGGGCACCTCGGCATGGATGCCGAGGTAGCCGCGCTGGGCCATGGATGGCCCTTCCCGGCGGGCCCACGGAGCAATGCCGGAGTGAGGGAACACCTCGCTTGCGAGGTGCCGAGTGGGGGGGCAAAGCGTTTTTGGTTACTTTTTTGGCGTTTGAAAAAAGTAACCCGCCGTCAGGGCGGAACCGCCAGCAGCCGTTACCGCAGCAATGGATATGTACTCAATCCAAACCATAAACCGCTTTCGCGAGCAAGCCCGCTCCCACACACCCTGTAAAAACCCAAACAAAAAGCCCACCTTTCGGTGGGCTTCGTATTTCAGCGTTCAAACATCAAGTCAGAACAACTTCATCTTTGGCGCTTCTTCCTTCACCGGCTCGTTCTTGCCCGTCTCGGCATTCCAGCCACCACCCAACGCCTTGTACAGATTGACCTCACTGGTCAACTGCGCAAGGCGGTCGGTGATCAGCGATTGTTGCGCGCTGAACAGCTGGCGCTGGGCGTCGAGGAAGGTCAGGTTGCTGTCGACACCAATGCGGTAGCGACGCTCGGCCAGGCGGTAGTAATCCTGGTTGGCGGCGACGAAGTCGGTCTGGGCCTGCAACTGTTCGTTGTAGGTCTGGCGCGCCGCCAGGCCGTCGGAGACTTCCTGGAACGCGGTCTGAATCGACTTCTCGTACTGCGCGACGTTGATGTCTTTCTGGATCTTCGCGTAGTCCAGGCTCGCCCGCAGGCTACCGGCATTGAAGATTGGCAGGTTGATCTGCGGGGCGAAGGTCCAGGTGCCCGAGCCGCCCTTGAACAGGCCGGACAGGTCCGGGCTCAGGGTGCCGGCGTTCGCCGTCAGGCTGATGCTCGGGAAGAACGCGGCCCGTGCGGCGCCGATGTTGGCGTTAGCGGCGAGCAGGTTGCGTTCGGCCTGGAGGATGTCCGGACGACGTTGCAAGAGGTCCGACGGCAAACCGGCCGGCACTTCGCTCAGCAGGTCATCGCTCAGCGGTCGCGAGGCCAGGTTGGCCGGCAGGCCGGTGCCCAGCAGCAGGGTCAGGCTGTTTTCGTCCTGGGCGACCTGGCGGGTGTAGCGCGCCAGTTGCACGCGGGCGTTTTCCACGGCGGTGCGCGCCTGGCTCAGGTCCAGGGCCGAGGCCACGCCGACTTCGGCGCTGCGCGAGGTCAGCTTGAAGCTCTGCTCGTAGGCGCCAAGGGTTTCCTGGGTCAGCTTGAGCAGTTCCTTGTCGGCCTGCCAGGTCAGGTAGGCGTTGGCCACGTTGGCCACCAGGCTGATCTGGGTACTGCGGCGGGCTTCTTCGGTGGCGAAGTAGCTTTGCAACGCTTGTTCGCTCAGGCTGCGAACTCGGCCGAACAGGTCCAGTTCATAGGCGCTGACGCCCAGGGTGGCCGAATACGAACTGCTGATGGACGCTTCACCGGTCTGCGACGCCCGTGCCGGCACCCGCTGGCGGCTGCCCGAGCCGGTGGCCGAGACCGCCGGGAACAGGTCCGCCCGCTGGATGCGGTACTGCGCGGCGTAGGCATCGATGTTCAGCGCCGCGACCCGCAGGTCGCGGTTGTTTTCCAGGGCCACCTGGATCAATTGCTGCAACGCCGGGTCATGGAAGAACTGCTTCCAGCCTTGCTCGGCGGCGGCCTGGCCGGGGGCGTTGGCCGCCTCGTAGGCCGGCCCCTGCGGGTATTGCGCCGCGACCGGTGCTTCGGGCCGCTGATACTCGGGGATCAGCGAGCAACCGCTGAGCACGACGGCAGCGATGGTCAGGGAGAGTAGCGACTTGCTCATTGGCCAGCCTCTTTAGAAGTTTCAGGAGTGTCGTCCTGGTCGGCCTGTTTGCGGCGGCCTATCGACGACACGGTCACAAAGAACAACGGCACCCAGAAGATCGCCAGGACGGTGGCGGTCAACATGCCGCCGATCACACCCGTACCGATGGCGTGCTGGCTGCCCGAGCCGGCGCCGGTGGAAATCGCCAGCGGGACCACACCGAGGACGAACGCCAGGGACGTCATGATGATCGGTCGCAGACGCATCCGACAAGCTTCAATGGCGGCATCCATCAAGCTGCGCCCCTGTTCGTGGAGTTCCTTGGCGAACTCGACGATCAGGATGGCGTTTTTTGCCGCCAGGCCGATGGTGGTCAGCAGCCCCACCTGGAAGTACACGTCGTTGGACAGGCCGCGCAGGCTGGTCGCCAGCAGGGCACCGATGATCCCCAACGGCACCACGAGCATGACCGCGATCGGAATCGACCAGCTTTCATACAGGGCCGCCAGGCACAGGAACACCATCAGCAGCGACAGGGCGTACAAGGCCGGAGCCTGGGAACCGGACAAGCGTTCCTCGTAGGACAGGCCCGTCCAGGAAATCCCCACGCCGGATGGCAGTTTCTTGGCGATGGCCTCGACTTCGGCCATGGCTTCACCGGTGGAGTAGCCAGGCGCAGGCGAGCCGAGGATCTCCATCGCTTCCACGCCGTTGTAGCGGGCCAGTTTCGGCGAACCGAAGACCCACTCACCCTTGGCGAAGGCGCTGAACGGCACCATGGTCCCGGCGCTGTTGCGCACATACCACTTCTTCAGGTCCTCGGGGTTCATGCGCGCGCCTGGCTGGCCTTGCACGTACACCTTCTTCACCCGACCACGGTCGATGAAGTCGTTGACGTAGCTACTGCCCAGGGCAATCGACAGGGTGTTGTTGATGTCCGACAGGGTGATGCCCAGCGCGCTGGCTTTTTCGTCATCGATTTCCAGCTGGTACTGCGGTTCATCGTTCAGGCCGTTTGGACGTACCTGGGCCAGGACCTTGCTCTGGGACGCCATGCCCAGGAACTGGTTGCGGGCTTCCATCAGTTTCTCGTGACCGATACCGGCGCGGTCCTGCAGGAACACGTCGAAACCGGTGGCGTTACCCAATTCCATCACCGCCGGCGGGGCGAAGGCGAACACCATCGCGTCGCGGAAGGTGAAGAAGTGTTGCTGGGCACGGGCCGAGATCTTGAATACGGTGTTGTCGGCGTTACGTTCTTCCCACGGCTTGAGCATGATGAACGCCAGGCCGGAGCTCTGGCCACGACCGGCGAAGTTGAAGCCGGTCACGGTAAACACCGAGGCCACGCCATCGCCTTCGCCGCCGTCCTTGCCCGGACGCAGCAGGAATTCACGCATGTTGTCCACCACCACCTGGGTTCGCTCGGCGCTGGAACCGGCCGGGGTCTGCACCTGGGCAAACAGCACGCCCTGGTCTTCTTCCGGCAGGAAGGCGGTCGGGATGCGGGTGAACAGCCAGACCATGCCGACCACGATGATCAGGTAGGCCAGCAGGAACGGGGCCTTGTGCCTGAGCATGTTGCCCACGCCGCGCTCGTAGCTCCTGACGCCACGGTCGAACGTGCGGTTGAACCAGCCGAAGAAACCGCGCTTGGGCGTACCGTGCTCACCTTTGGGAATCGCCTTGAGCATGGTGGCGCACAGGGCCGGGGTGAAGATCAGTGCGACCAGCACCGACAAGGCCATGGCCGAGACGATGGTGATGGAGAACTGCTTGTAGATCACACCGGTGGAACCACCGAAGAACGCCATGGGCAGCAATACCGCCGACAGCACCAGGGCGATACCCACCAGGGCACCTTGGATCTGGCCCATGGACTTCTTGGTGGCCTCCTTGGGCGACAGGCCTTCCTCGCTCATCACCCGCTCGACGTTTTCCACCACGACGATGGCGTCGTCCACCAGCAAGCCGATGGCCAGCACCATGCCGAACATGGTCAGGGTGTTGATGCTGAAGCCGAACGCCGCGAGGATGCCGAACGTACCGAGCAACACCACCGGCACCGTCATCGTGGTGATGATGGTGGCGCGGAAGTTCTGCAGGAACAGGAACATCACCAGGAACACCAGCACGATCGCTTCGACCAGGGTCTCAACCACGCCCTTGATCGACTCGCTCACCACCGGCGTGGTGTCGTAGGGGAACACCACTTCCATGCCCGGCGGGAAGAACGGCTTGAGGTCATCCACGGTCTTGCGCAAGGCCTTGGCCGTGTCGAGGGCGTTGGCACCGGTGGCCAGCCGCACGGCCAGGCCGGAAGCCGGGGCACCGTTGAACTGAGCGTTGATGCTGTAGTTCTCACCGCCCAGGCCGACGTCGGCGACGTCGCCGACGCGCACCTGCGAACCGTCCGGGTTGACCTTGAGCAGGATGTTCTTGAACTGCTCGGCGGTCTGCAGGCGGGTCTTGCCGATGATCGTGGCGTTCAACTGCTGGCCGGGCAGGGCGGGCAGGCCGCCGAGCTGGCCGGACGAGACCTGGACGTTCTGCGCGGCAATCGCCGTGCGCACGTCCACCGGGGTCAGGTTGAAGTTGTTCAGCTTGGCCGGGTCGAGCCAGATCCGCATCGCATACTGGGCACCAAAGACCTGGAAGTCACCGACACCGGCGGTCCGCGAGATCGGGTCCTGCATGTTCGACACGATGTAGTTGGACAAGTCCTCACGGGTCATGCCGCCGTCGCGCGACACCACGCCGATCACCATCAGGAAGTTGCGCACCGACTTGGTCACGCGGATGCCCTGTTGCTGCACTTCTTGGGGCAGCAGCGGGGTGGCCAGGTTCAGCTTGTTCTGGACCTGGACCTGCGCGGTGTCGGAGTTGGTGCCTTGCTCGAAGGTCGCGGTGATGGTCATGCTGCCGTCGGAGTTACTTTCCGAGGACACATAACGCAGATTGTCGATACCGTTGAGCTGCTGCTCGATGACCTGCACCACGGTGTCCTGCACGGTCTGCGCGGACGCACCCGGATAGGTCACCTGGATCGCAATGGCCGGCGGGGCGATGCTCGGGTATTGGTTGATCGGCAACTTGAGGATCGACAAGGCCCCGACCAGCATGATCACCAGGGCGATTACCCAGGCGAAAATCGGACGGTCGATAAAGAATTTCGACATGGTTTACTCCCCTTTGCCGCCGGCTGCTTTATCAGCTGCCTGAGCGGGGGCCGGGTTCTTGTTGGCGACGTTGGTGGCTTCGGCGACCTTGACTTCCACCCCTGGCCGTATGAACTGCAGGCCTTCGGTGATCAGGCGATCGCCGGCCTTGAGGCCGTCTTCGATCAGCCACTGGCTGCCGACGGTGCGGGTGGCCTTGAGCTGGCGCAGCTCGACCTTGTTGTCCGGGCCCACCACCAATGCGGTTGGCGTGCCCTTGAGGTCGCGGGTCACGCCTTGTTGCGGGGCGAGGATCGCGGCGCTGTTCACACCAGCCTGCAACTGCGCGTGGACGAACATGCCCGGCAGCAGGGTGTGGTCAGGGTTGGGGAACACGGCGCGCAAGGTCACCGAGCCGGTGGTCTGGTCGACCGACACTTCGGAGAACTCCAGCTTACCCTCGTGTGGATACTGGCTGCCGTCTTCCAGGGTCAGCTTGACCGCGGCGGCGTTGTCGCCGGCCTTCTGCAAGCGACCGCTTTCCAGCTCGCGGCGCAGTTGCAGCAGTTCCACCGAGCTCTGGGTGACGTCGACGTAGATCGGGTCCAGTTGTTGGATGGTCGCCAGCGCGTCGGCCTGGCCGTTGCTTACCAGCGCCCCCTCGGTGACCGAGGAACGGCCGATGCGCCCGGAGATCGGCGCGTAGACCTTGGTGTAGCGCACGTTGATCTGGGCGGTCTGCAGGTTGGCTTCCGACTCCAGGCGATTGGCCACGGCGGTGTCGTATTCCTGGCGGCTGACGGCCTGTTCGTCCACCAATTGCTTGTAGCGGTCGGCAATCGACTTGGTGGAGCGCAGGTTGGCTTCGGCGCTCTTGAGGGTTGCCTCATACACGGCCGGATCGATCTGGTAGAGCTGCTGGCCGGCCTTGACGTCGGCGCCTTCCTTGAACAGGCGCTTGAGGATGATGCCGTTGACCTGCGGACGAACTTCCGCGACACGGAAGGCGCTGGTGCGGCCTGGCAGCTCCGATGTCAGGGTGAAGGGTTGGGTCTTGAGGGTTACGACGCCGACCTGAGGGATAGGGGCAGGAGGTGCCGCTTCTTCCTTCTTGCATCCGCTGAGCAGCGATGCCAGGGCGATGGCGGTAACCAGAGCGGTAACAGCTGGCTTGAATTGCATGGAAATCCTCGGGTCCAGGCGCGCAACAGGCGCACTCGAAAGTGGAAGGTTAAAAGGCAGCGTTATTCAATTAGTAGGATGCTAAGAAATATACTTACGTACATGGTTGTTTGTAAACAGCCAAATTGCGTACCATCCGACTTTACAAAAGCCTGACAAAGGCCGTGTAGGTCGGGGACGCGTTCCAAGGAAACGTGGCCCCCTTTTTATAGCCGATCCTTTAGCACTGCTGATGCGTCCTGATTGAGGTGTTTACTGCCATGGTTCGTCGTACCAAAGAGGAAGCCCTGGAGACTCGCAGCCAGATACTCGAAGCGGCCGAGAAAGCCTTTTTCGAACGGGGCGTCGCCCGCACGACGCTGGCCGATATCGCCAACTTGGCCGGTGTGACACGCGGCGCCATCTATTGGCATTTCAGCAACAAGGCGGACCTGCTCCAGGCGATGCTCGATACGTTGCATGAGCCTCTCGATGACTTGGCCCGGGCCAGTGAGAGCGAGCAAGAGCTTGATCCCCTAGGTTGCGTACGCAAGTTGTTGGTGCGCCTGTTCCAGCAGGTGGCCCTGGATCCGAAGACCCGACGCATTAATGAAATCCTGTTCCATAAGTGTGAATTCACCGATGAGATGTGCGACCTGCGCCAGCAGCGGCGCCAGGTCAGCCTGGACTGCAACGTGCGTATCGCGTTGTCGCTGCGCAACGCGGTGAATCGCGGCCAGTTGCCGGATGACCTGGACCCGGAGAGAGCGGCGGTCGCAATCCACGCTTACATCGACGGCATTCTGTACCAATGGCTGTTAGCACCCGACAGCTTTGCCCTGGCAGGTGATGCCGAGCGTTGGGTCGAGATTGGGCTGGACATGCTGCGCCTGAGCCCTAGCCTGCGCAAATGAAACAAAATGCGGAATTGCTTCGGTTTGTTTCATCCCAAGTGGTCGAAGCCGCTTTTATAAACTGAATGCCGTCGTGGTTGATAGGCGATCGTGAACAAAATTTGTAGGGGATTTGTTTCAGGATCACTGATGCTGCATCGGCCCCCAGGCCCGTGAACGTCATCATGCCGGGCAATGATGACGTGTCCATGTACAACGCCTGCACCCGCCGGCCTCTTACCGGCCAGGTTCGACGATGAGGCGCACGGTGTAGTGGAAGGGCGGCTCGAGCATCTTCCGGGAAATATCAGACCGGCACGTGTACTCGCCATTGCCTGTGTAAGTGGTCCTGCTCTTCCAGTCCGGCTTATAACGGGGTTCCAAGGCGCCCGGAACGATCGAGGCCTGGAATCGCGTCTGCATTTGGCATTCGAAGTTGAAGTTGCTCATTTCATAGTTGAGGACTATTTCAATTGGCTTGATTTTCTTTAGTGTCGGTTGCCAGCCCGTGCCGGGGTAAGTGTAGTTTCTGATGTGGCCGATACGCAGTTGGTAAGTTGATTGGGGGGCGATCTCGTGGGCGCCCGGGAAAAAGTCCTCGGCTTGAGGCGGGTCGGTTAACAGGCTGTTCATATTCAAGGTGCCGCGGGTGTGGTTGGCAATCTCCACGGTCACTTCGGTGTTAGCCAGGCTGTGGGTAATCAGCGCGGGGCCCAGCAGTAAGGCAAGTGTGAAGCTTTTCAGCGTATTCATGGTCCTTCATCTCGCATAGGTGTAAGGCTTGCCGGGATGGCCTGCAAGCGGAGTGTGTTGAGTTGAACAGTGATGAGTTTGTTAATAAAGGATTGTCGCCATGTGCAAGTAACCCGTCCGTTGGTTAAATGAGTGATGAGGCGGGAGGGATTATTAGCGCTGTCGGGCGGTTGAAGCCATGCTCGATAAGTGTCGTCTTGTTATTTGATGTTGCGGCTCAAGTTGCTTGAATCACACTTGGCATTTTGCGGGCATGAAAAAGCCCCGGCTCTTTCGAGTCGGGGCTTTTTTCAATCAAGTGTTTTTGAACTTACATCACCGGGTAATCAATGTAGCCCACCGGGCCTTTTCCGTAGAAGGTTTCCGGGTGCGGCTCGTTCAGCGGGGCGTCGGCTTTCAAGCGTGCCGGCAGGTCCGGGTTGGCAATGAATGGGACCCCGAACGCGACCGCATCGGCCTTGCCTTCGGCCAGCCAGGCGTTGGCGCTGTCCTTGGTGAAGCGTTCGTTGGCAATGTAGGGGCCGCCGAAGGCTTGCTTGAGTTGCGGGCCGATGCTGTCGTCGCCTTCCTTCTCGCGGGAGCAGATGAAGGCGATGCCGCGCTTGCCCAACTCGCGAGCGACGTAGCTGAAGGTTTCCAGGCGGTTTTCGTCGCCCATGTCATGGGAGTCGGCCCGAGGTGCCAAGTGCACGCCAACCCGGCCGGCGCCCCAGACTTCGATGGCGGCATCGGTCACTTCCAACAGCAGGCGGGCACGGTTTTCCAGGGAGCCGCCGTATTGGTCGGTGCGCTGGTTGGTGCTGCTTTGCAGGAACTGGTCGAGCAGGTAGCCGTTGGCGCCATGGATTTCCACGCCGTCGAAACCGGCGGCCTTGGCGTTCTCGGCACCCACGCGGTAGGCGTCGACAATGTCGGCGATCTCGGCGGTTTCCAGGGCACGTGGCGTCGGGTAGTCCGCCAGCGGACGCACCAGGCTCACATGGCCCTTGGGCTGGATGGCGCTGGGGGCCACCGGGGCTTCGCCGTTGAGGTAGGACGGGTGAGAGATCCGGCCAACGTGCCACAGTTGCAAGAAGATCTTGCCGCCGGCGCCGTGGATGGCCTTGGTCACGTTGGCCCAGCCACGCACCTGGTCGTTAGACCAGATGCCGGGGGTGTCCGGGTAGCCCACGCCCATTGGCGTCACGGAGGTCGCTTCGCTGAGGATCAGGCCGGCGGAGGCCCGTTGCACGTAATACTCGGCCATCAGCGCGTTGGGGACGCGGCCTGCGTCGGCGCGGCAGCGGGTGAGCGGGGCCATGATGATGCGGTTCTTCAGCTCGATGTCGCCGAGTTTGATGGGGTCGAAAATAGTTGCCATGGATTACAACCTCGAAATGGAAAGGGTAAAAGTCAACGCGTTGCCGGAGCCAGGTCGGGGTTAGCGCCCTGGCGGAAAGTGATCAGGGTGACCAGCAGCGCCAGCACGGCGAGCGCGCCGGCGGCCAGTGGAACGGTGGTCAGGCCCAGGCCGTGATCGATGACGCTGCCGCCAACCCAGGCGCCCAGGGCGTTGCCGATGTTGAAGGCGCCGATGTTCAGGGTGGACACCAGGTTCGGCGCGGCCTTGCCGAAGGTCACCACATTGACTTGCAAGGCGGGCACGGCGGCGAAGCAGGCGGTGGCCCAGAGGAACAGCGTGATTTCGGTGGGGATCAGCGCGACGCTGGTCCAGCTCAGCACCGTCGACACCACGGCCATGGTGATGAAGACGCCCATCAGCGTGTTCACCAGGCTCTTGTCCGCCAGCTTGCCGCCGATGATGTTGCCCAGGGTCAGGCCCAGGCCGATCAGCACCAGGGTCCAGGTCACGCCACGGGGCGATACGCCGGTGACCTCTCCCAGCAGCGGCGCGACGTAGGTGAACAGGGTGAACACCGAGGCGGAAAACAACGCGGTCATGCTCAGGGACAACCACAGGCCGGCTCCCTTGAGGGCGAGCAGTTCCGAGCGCATGTCGAGCTTTTCTTCATCGCGCTTGGCCGGCAGGAAACGCACCAGGCCGATCAATGCCACCACGCCGATGGCGGTCACCGCCCAGAACGTCGAACGCCAGCCGGCTTCCTGGCCCAGCGCGGTGCCCAGGGGCACGCCCAGCACGTTGGCCAGGGTCAGGCCGGTGAACATCAGGGCCACGGCCGAGGCGCGCTTGTTGGGCGCCACCAGGCCGGCGGCCACCACCGAGCCGATGCCGAAGAACGCGCCGTGGCACAGGGCAGTGATGACCCGGGCGAACATCAGCACGTTGTAGTCGCTGGCGATGGCGCAGAGCAGGTTGCCGATGATGAAAATGCCCATCAGCGCCACGAGGGCGGCCTTGCGTGGCAGCCGTGCGGTGGCGAGGGCCATGAACGGCGCGCCGATGGCCACGCCCAGGGCGTAGCCGGTCACCAGCCAGCCGGCGCCAGGTATCGAGACACCCAGGTCGGCCGCCACATCGGGCAGCAGGCCCATGATGACGAACTCGGTGGTGCCGATGGCGAAGGCACTCAAGGCCAGGATGAGGAGCGAGAGGGGCATGTCGGGGTCCTTGTCAGGTCAGAGCTCTTGGCTCATTTGCTGGAGGAACTGCTGGATCAGTTCCTCGTTGCGCTTGAAGAAATGCCACTGACCGACCTTCTGGCTGGTAATCAGCCCCGCCCGTTGCAATACCGCCAGGTGCGCCGACACCGTGGACTGCGAGAGGCCGCAGCGCTGGTCGATCTGGCCGGCGCAGATACCGAATTCATGGTTGTGCAACTGCTCGGGGAACTGGACCTTCGGGTCTTTTAGCCAGTTGAGGATGTCTCGCCGTACTGGGTGCGCCAGGGCTTTTATTATTTCGTCGAGGTCGAGGGTCATGGTGGCGGTTCGTAATGGGCTCAAGTGGATAAAACGCTATATCGCGATGAAGCGAACCTTAAATCGTTGCTTCGCGATATACCAATATGTATTTGTTCTGAAGACCGAATAAATCGCTATATCGGGTTATAACGATATGGGCACGACGGTGCTAAGCTGCCGACCATGAACTATCTCGCACACCTGCACCTCGGCGGTTCTGGCCGCGAACAACTGCTCGGCAGCCTCTACGGCGACTTCGTCAAGGGACCGCTGCAGGGCCAGTACACGCCGCAGATCGAAGCGGCCATTGCCCTGCACCGGCGCATCGACATGTACACCGACCGCCATCCGCTGGTGGATGGTGCCCTGTCGCGTTTTTCCGCGGTGCGCCGACGCTATGCCGGCATCGTGCTCGACGTGTTCTTCGATCACTGCCTGGCCCGGGACTGGGCGTTATATGGCGAGGGGCCGCTGATGGATTTCACCTCCCGCGTATATCACGTGCTCGGCACTGAACCGCAGTTGCCCGGACGCCTGGCGCAGATCGCGCCACACATGGTGGCGAATGATTGGTTGGGTTCTTATCAGGCGTTCGACGTACTCGAGCAGGTACTGCGCGGCATTTCCCGACGCTTGACCCGCCCCGAGGAACTGGCCGGGGCGATGGAGGAACTGACCAGGCTCTATGAGCCGTTGAGCGAGGATTTCCGGTTGTTTTATCCACAGCTTCAGGATTTTGCCCAGAGCCAGGTCACACCGAATAACTAAATGTGGGAGCGGGTTTGCTCGCGAAGGCGGTGGATCAGTCAACCTCTGTGTTGAATGTACTGCCGTCTTCGCGAGCAAGCCCGCTCCCACATGGGATCTGTACAGCGATTCGGATCAGGCCGCGATGGCGGGGCGCATCGGCACTGGCTGCTTTTCGGGCACGGCGCCGAACAACGCCTTGTGCACCGCTTGCTGCGCCTGGAACGCCAGGGCCGCGCGCTCCTGGCCGTGGCAGGCGATGGGTTGCAGCAGATGGATGTGCACGTCGCCCCGGTCGTTGGCGAACAACCGCATCAGGTGCGACAACAGGTCGTCGTCGCCAATGAACGGCGCCAGCGAATCAGGCTCGCCATTGCGCAGGTAACGGATCGCCACCGGCTGCAACGCCACGTCCGCATCGATGGCCGCCGACAGCAAGCGACCATGGAAGGTGCGCAACGAACGGCCATCGGTGGTGGTGCCCTCCGGAAACATCAGCAGCGGGTGGTCCTGTTCCAGATGACGGCTCATTTGCTTGCGGATCAACTGGCTGTCGCCCGAGCCGCGACGGATGAACAGGCTACCGGCCTTGGCGGCCAGCCATCCGGCGACCGGCCAGGTACGCACTTCGGCCTTGGACAGGAACGACAGCGGCGTGAGCATGCCCAGCAGCGGGATGTCGGTCCAGGACACGTGGTTGCTGACCCACAGCATCGGCCGTTGCGGCAGTTGACCGTGGACGGTGACGGAAAAGGGCAGGGCATTGCTTAGCCGTGCCATGAAAAAACGCGACCAACGCTGGCGCCGCACCATGGAGTTGGCAATCCCCAGGCGTTCGAACAGGCCGAAAATGCTCGCCATGCAAAGGCCCAGTGTCACCACCAGCAACACCCGCGCGATCCGCGCGTACACGCGCAACCGGCTCATCACACGGCTGCCTTGAAGTGGCGGGCGTAGCGCGGGCAGAGTTCGTCGCGCTTGAGCAGGATGAACACGTCGGCCACTTGGAAATCCTCGTCCCAGCAAGGCTCGCCGCAGATTTTCGCACCCAGGCGCATGTAGGCCTTCAGCAGCGGGGGCATCTCGGCGATGACGTTGGACGGCACGTCGAGGGTCGGCAGCGGTTTTTTTGGTACAGCCTGCAAGTGTTCGGTGCACAGGTAGCGTTCGCGCAGGCGTTGCATGATTGCCTGGGCCTGGATGCCGCCATCTTGCATCGGAATGCTCGCGCAGCCCATCAGGTAGCTGTAGCCGCCTTCGTTCAAAACTTCGGCCAGCTCGCCCCAGAGCACGGCGATGGTGCCGCCGTTGCGGTAGGCCGGGTCGACGCAGGTGCGGCCGATTTCCAGGATCGGGCCCTTGAGGTGGACCAGGCCATGGAGACTGAATTCTTCTTCGCTGTAGAACCGGCCCAGGCTGCTGGCGGCTTGGTGGTCGAGCAGGCGGGTGGTCGCCACGAGGCGGCCGGTGTTCAGGTCGCGTACGCCGATGTGGGCGCAGTGAACATCATAGTCGTCCATGTCCAGACCCATTTCCGCGCCTTTGAGCTTGGCGTTGAATTCGCCACTGAAGACGTTGAAGCGCAGGGCCTGGGCTTCTTGCAAGGCCTGGGCGCCGATCAGGCGTTCGGCTTGCAGGCGGCGTTCATTGCCGGTGTCGCTGATGCGGGCGATCTGGGTCATAGCGAATCTCCGTGCTGGCCGTCTTAAGGTTGCAGCCAATCAACTTTCTTTATGCAGCCATGTTGTGCAAAGTCAGGCTATGTAGCCCCGGTGTCATCGCCATGAAGCTTTGGTGATGCTTATATGACAGCCTTCGAGGAGCCGCCCATGCCCTGGCAAAACCTGATCGAACGCAGTGAACGCCTGCCCGCCCACCCGGACCTGGCCGAGGGTTACGCGACCTTGCGGCAGCGATTGGGGCCGGTGACGCCGTTCGAACTGGCGGTGGCCGGCGCACGGTTGATGGCGACGCCGGGGCTGGCGTTCCTGGTGGGCTATCAGGCGGCGTTGCGCGCGCTATGGCCCAGTGCGCCCCAGGGCCTGGGCGCGCTGTGTGCCACCGAGCAGCGCAGCCTGCGCCCGGCCGACCTGCACACCCGCCTCGACGACTTGCGCCTGAGCGGGCGCAAGGACTTCGTCACCGCCGGCGACGCCGCCGAGTGGCTGCTCATCGCCGCTCGCAGCGAAGCACCGGGGCAAACGCCGCGGCTGAGCCTGGCGGTGGTCTACCCCGGCGAGCCCGGGGTGAACCTGGAAACACTCCCGGCCATGCCCCTGATGCCCGACATCAGCCATGGTCGCGTATGCCTTGAGGGCGCGTTGTGCGAATTGCTCGCGGGCGATGGCTGGGACGCCTATGTGAAACCGTTCCGCACCCTGGAAGACCTTTACGTACTCAGCGCCATGACCGCCTGGCTGTATGGCGTGGGGCAAGAGTGCGACTGGTCCCAGGCGCTGCAACTGCGCTTGCTGGCGCTGCTCGCCGGGTGCGCGGAGGTGAGCCGGCACAACCCTTCCAGCGCCGCCGGGCATGTACTGCTGGGGGGCTTGTTCGTTCAGTTCCAGGGGTTGGAGGGGGAATTGAATGCCGCACTGGCCATCGGGCCGGCGCCGTGGCGCGAGATGTGGACGCGGGATAAAGCCGTGATGGACATGGCGGCGGGCGCGCGGGCCAAGCGGTTGGCCAAGGCGTTGGGCAGCACCGCTAAGTGACGCACCCCTGTGAGGGCGAGCAAGCTCCCACCCGGGATTTGGCGTGTACGCCGCCTTTGCATGCACCACCTGACCCTGTGGGAGCGGGCTTGCTCGCGAAGACGGCGGCACATTCAGCCTCTTCATGACAGACACGCCGCTTTCGCGAGCAAGCTCGCTCTCACCCCTCGCCCCGGCACTCAAACTGTCATCAAGCTCGATTAGGATCAGCAGGTTCAATCCTGTGAGCCCCAAGCATGTCCAAAGGCTGGTTGCTGATCCCGCTGCTGCTGCTGCTCAACCTGGGCGTCCATGCCGAAGACTGGCCTGGCGAGCAATGGCCCACCGGCCCCGCAACCAGTGGGCCGGCGGTTGAAGCCCTGGAGCAATACGCTTTCCCGGCTCGGGACGACGCCACTCGCCAAGGCATCCGCACCGACGCGCTGCTGGTGATCCAGGACGGTCGCCTGGTCTACGAACGCTACGCCGGGCCGAACAGCGCCGACACCCCGCACCTGACCTGGTCCATCAGCAAAAGCTTGCTGGCGACGCTGTTCGGCGTGGCCTACGGGGAGCGGTTGTTCGATCTGCAGGACCCGGCCGCGCGGTATTACCCGGCCCTGGACCAGCAGCCGACGATGACCCTGGCGGACCTGTTCCACTGGGCGTCCGGCCTGGACTGGCAGGAGGACTACGAATACGCGCCGCTCAATTCGTCGGTGGTGGCGATGCTGTACACCCGCGGACGCCACGACATGGCGGCGTTCACCGCACGGCATGAGCGCTACAGTCCACCGGGTCAGGCGTTCCGTTACTCAAGCGGCGACAGCAACCTGCTGGCGGCGGCGCTGAGGGACATTGTCGGGCCGCAGCGTTATCCCGATTACCCCTGGACGGCCCTGTTCGAACCGCTGGGCATTCGCCGCGCCACCTGGGAAAGCGACACCAGTGGCACGTTCGTCGGTTCGTCCTATGCCTACCTCACGGCGCGGGACCTGGCGCGGGTGGGGCTGTTGATGCAGCGCGACGGACGCTGGGGTGAGCGGCAACTGATCCCCAAGGCCTGGGTCGCGTTCAACCGCGAGCCTTTCGTCCACTTCCAGGCCGGCCAGGATGAAGCGGTTCCCGGAGGCCATTGGTGGCTCAATCGCGCCGCCGACCCGGCCATCCATCCTTGGCCCGATGCGCCCCCGGACACGTTCGCCGCGCTGGGCCATTGGGGCCAGGCGTTGTACGTCGTCCCCAGCGCGAGGTTGGTGATCGTGCGCTACGGTGACGACCGCGACGGCCTGTATCGCCATAACGAACTGCTCAAGCGCGTGATGGCGGCCTTTGCCGAAACGGTGCAGCCATGAAGCGGCGCAGGCTGCTCGTGCTGTTGGCGGTTCTGTTCGTGGCGCTGGCCAGTTGGCTCTGGCGCGAGCGAACGGCGCTGCGGGTCTTTCCGGACATCATCAGCGCCTACACCGCCAAGGAGTATTGCTCGTGCCGCTACGTGATGCTGCAACCGGCCGACTATTGCCGTGGCTATGTGAAACAGTCGGTGCCCGTCAGCGCATTCCTCGAAACCCCCGAGGCCAAACGCGTCACCGTCAGCGGCTTGGGCCGTAGCCACAGCGCGCGGTGGCTGGGAGAGCGGCAGGGGTGTCGGTTGGAGCCCTGAACGCTGATTCGGCGGTTGCCTTTTGTGGCGGGGGAACTTGCTTGCGCTCGAGTGTGCAGCGCTCGCAAATTCTTCAGTCGGTCGTAATCTTGGGGCTGCCTCGCAGCCCAGCGGGAGCAAGCTCCCTCGCCACGGAGTTTGTGAACAGCCGGTTCACTGTTGCAACAGACAGTTTGCAAGCGGCCCTGGCCCGGTTAAGGTTCGCCACAGGTTTATCTGTCTGCCGAGTGTGTATGTTCAAGCGGTCTCTCTCCCACGCCGTCGCCACCTTGCTACTGGCCTGCGCCGCGCTGCCGGCCCAGGCCAACTGGTACCTGGACGGCGAATCGTCGCGGCTGTCGTTCATCAGCAGCAAGAACGGCAATGTCTCCGAGGTCCAGCGGTTCCTGGTGCTTCACGGTCAAGTCCAGCCTAATGGGCTGGCGCGCCTGGAAGTGGAGCTCGACTCCATCAACAGCGGCATCCCCCTGCGGGACGAGCGCATGCGCGCCGAGTTGTTCGAGGTCAAGCAATTTGCCGAAGCGACGGCCACCGCGCAGATCGACCTGGCACCCATCCAGGACCTGGCCAACGGCGCACAACTGGAATTGCGCCTGCCGCTGACCGTGGACCTGCATGGCAAGCAACATGAATACAACGTCGAATTGCTGGCCACTCGCCTGGATGAACGCCGCTTCCAGGTGGTGACCCTGGAGCCGGTGGTACTCGACGCCGCGGATTTCGACCTGGCGCCGGGCCTGGAAAAACTGCGCCACCTGGCCGGGTTGTCGGCCATCAGCCTCTCGGTGCCGGTCAATGCGGTGCTGATCTTCACGGCGCGCTGACATGAGCGGCCCGGTCTTCCCCTGGCGTGACGGCAACCGCTTCGAGCTGCTGATCGACGGGCCGCAATTCTTCCCGCGCATGCTGGTGGAAATCGCCCGTGCCCAGGAACAGGTCGAGCTGGAACTGTACCTGGTGGAAGCGGGGCACTGTGCCGAGGCGATGGTCCAGGCCCTGGTGCAGGCGGCCGAGCGCGGCGTTCGCGTGCGGTGCCTGTTCGATGACTATGGCAGCCTGGCGTTTACCCTCAGCCTGCGCAATCGCCTGGTCGAGGCCGGGGTGGAGCTGCGTTTCTACAATCGCCTGAGCTGGCGGCGTTGGGTGCGCAATTTCTACCGTGACCACCGCAAGCTGTTGCTGGTGGACCAGCGCCTGGCGGTGGTGGGCGGCACCGGCGTGACCGATGAATTCTGGAACCCCCTGGATGATCGCAGCGAATGGCACGAGGTGATGGTGGAAATCGCCGGCCCGCTGGTGCTCGACTGGCAGTTGCTGTTTGACCGCCAGTGGCTCGCCAACCGTCATCGACGCGCCTGGAAGCCGGCTTCCAACTTCGGCTTGCCGCGCCTGCCACGTGTTCCGCCGGCGGGCGAGGGCATGGGCCGGGTGGCGTATGCCGACGCCCGCCAGCACCGCGACATCCTGCAATCATTGTCCCGGGCGCTGAACAGCGGCCAGAAACGCATCTGGATGGCGACACCGTATTTCCTGCCGACCTGGAACGTCCGGCGCTCCCTGCGCAAGGCGGCGGCCCGGGGCATCGACGTGCGCCTGCTGTTGACCGGCCCGCGCACCGACCACCCTTCCGTACGCTACGCCGGGCACCGCTACTACCCTCGATTGCTCAAGGCCGGGGTGAAGATCTTTGAGTACCAGCCCTGTTTCCTGCACCTGAAGATGGTGCTGGTGGACGACTGGGTCAGCATCGGCTCGTGTAACTTCGATCACTGGAACCTGCGCTTCAACCTGGAAGCCAACCTCGAAGCCCTGGACCCCGGGCTCAGCCAGGCGGTGGCGGCGAGTTTCGAGCGCGATTTCAGCCAGAGCCTGCAAGTCAGCCTCGACGCCTGGCGGCGCCGACCGCTGTGGAAGCGGTTCAAGCAGCGGCTGTGGGGATGGGTGGACCGGTTGGTGGTGAACCTGTTGGATCGGCGAGGCTAGCCTGAACACCCAGATACAACGGTGGGAGCGAGCTTGCTCGCGATGGCGGTCTGGTGTTCAACATCTGAGTTGAATGTTAAGCCGCCATCGCGAGCAAGCTCGCTCCCACATGGGTTTTGTGTTGCCTGGGGATCAGAGCAACTCAAAACTCTGTTGCTTCACATCCTGGGAGTCCAGGCCGATCTGCACATTGAACTTGCCCGGTTCGGCGGCGTACTTGAGCTGGGCATTGAAGAACTTCAGGTCATCCTCGCTGATGGTGAAGTGGACGACCTTCTTCTCGCCGGCCTTGAGCATCACCTTACGGAAATTCTTCAGCTCCTTCACCGGGCGGATGATCGAGCCGGTCACGTCCTGGATGTACAACTGCACCACGGTCTCGCCGTCACGCTTGCCGGTGTTCTCCACCGTCACGCTGGCGTCGAGCTTGCCGGTCTTGTTCAGCGTGGTCGACGACAGGGCCATGTCCGACAGGCTGAACTCGGTGTAGCTCAGGCCGTAGCCGAAGGGGTAGAGCGGGCCGGTGGTGTCGTCGAAGTATTGCGAGGTGTAGTTGCCTGGCTTGCCGGGTGTGAACGGCCGGCCGATGCTCAGGTGGTTGTAGTAGGTCGGAATCTGCCCAACCGAACGTGGGAAAGTGATCGGCAGCTTGCCCGATGGGTTGTAGTCGCCGAACAACACGTCGGCGATGGCATTGCCGCCCTCGGTGCCGCTGAACCAGGTTTCCAGGATCGCATCGGCCTGTTGCTGTTCTTCCAGCAACGACAGCGGACGGCCGTTCATCAACACCAGCACCAGCGGCTTGCCGGTGGCCTTCAGGGCCTTGATCAACTCGCGTTGGCTGGCCGGGATGTTCAGTTCGGTGCGGCTCGATGACTCGTGGGACATGCCACGGGATTCACCCACCGCGGCCACCACCACATCGGCGTCCTTGGCGGCTTTCACCGCTTCGTCGATCAGCACCTGGGCCGGACGCGGGTCGTCCACCACTTCCGGGGCATCGAAGTTGAGGAAGTTCAGGTAGTCGAGCACCTTCTTGTCGCTGGTGATGTTAGCGCCACGGGCGTAGACCAGCTTCGACTCGGCGCCCAGGGCGCGGGTCATGCCGTCGAACAGCGTGACCGACTGCGCAGGGCGTCCGGCGGCGGCCCAACTGCCCATCATGTCGATCGGCGCCTTGGCCAACGGGCCGACCAGGGCGATTTTCGCGCTCTTTTTCAGGGGCAGGGTCTGGTTGCGGTTCTCCAGCAACACCAGGCTGCGGCGTGCCACGTCACGGGCGTCGGCGCGGTGCAGGCGGCTTTCGGCGTAGGTGTCGGCCGGGTCATCCTCGGCCTTGCCGATGCGCAGGTACGGGTCCTTGAACAGGCCCATGTCGTACTTGGCAGCCAGCACTTCACGCACCGCGTTGTCGATGTCGCTCTGCTCGATCTCGCCGGACTTGAGCAGCCCCGGCAATTCCTTGCCATACAGCGAGTCGTTCATGCTCATGTCGATGCCGGCCTTGATCGCCAGCTTCGCCGCTTCGCGACCGTCCCGGGCGACGCCGTGCTTGATCAGTTCGAAGATCGCGCCGTGATCGCTCACGGCCAGGCCCTTGAAGCCCCACTCCTTGCGCAGCAGGTCGTGCATCAGCCAGGTGTTGGCCGTGGCCGGTATGCCGTTGATGGAGTTCAGCGCGACCATTACCCCGCCGGCGCCGGCATCGATGGCGGCGCGGTAGGGGGGCAGGTAGTCCTGGTACATTTTCACCGGGCTCATGTCCACGGTGTTGTAGTCCCGGCCGCCTTCCACGGCGCCGTACAGGGCGAAGTGCTTGACGCTGGCCATGATGCTGTCGGCGGCGTTGGCGCCGTTGCCCTGGAACGCCTTGACCATCACCCCGGCGATGCGCGACACCAGGTAGGTGTCTTCGCCAAAGCCTTCGGACGTCCGCCCCCAGCGCGGGTCGCGGGAGATGTCGACCATCGGCGCGAAGGTGATGTCCAGGCTGTCGGCAGCGGCTTCCTGGGCGGCGATGCGCCCGGAGTGGTAGATGGCGTCCATGTCCCAGCTCGACGCCAGGGCCAGGGGGATCGGGAAAATGGTGCGGTGGCCGTGGATCACGTCATAGGCGAAGAACATCGGGATCTTCAACCGGCTGCGCATGGCCGCGTCCTGCATCGGACGGTTTTCATCGCGAGTGATGGAGTTGAACGTGCCGCCGATGTTCCCTGCGGCGATTTCCTTGCGGATCATCTCCCGGGGCATTTCCGGGCCGATGCTGATCAGCCGCAACTGGCCGATCTTCTCTTCGAGGGTCATCTGCTTCATCAGGTTGCTGATGAAGGCATCCTTGTTCTCTATGGGGGCTGGCAGGTTGTCGGCTACTACGGATTGACTGGCCAGGGTGACAAACAGGCCCAGCAAACACAGCTTCTTCATGAATAGTTTTCTCGCAAGCCTAAAGGGCGGTGAGCACACGCCGGTCAGCCAAAATGTGAGGAGCGGCTATTGTTGTTCGGTCAAATACAGCACACTTTCGAGCCCGGTGGGCTGAACTTAGTTTCGCACCGCGCATCTTTTAGCCCATCGCCCTGATTCAATCCAGTGCGGCGGCAGATTATGCCCTAGACGCCGAGGCGATAGGTGGCCGCGTTTTCAATGTCATGCAAGGGAGAGCTTCACCCGATGAATCTACGACTGAACCACCGCAGCGGCTTACAGGTGCTGGCGCTGATGCTGTTTACCTCGCTGCTGGCCGGTTGCGGCATCAACAACATACCGACCCTGGACGAACAGGCCAAGGCCGCCTGGGGCCAGGTGCAGAACCAGTACCAGCGGCGTGCCGATCTGATCCCCAACCTGGTGGAAACCGTCAAGGGCTACGCCCAGCATGAACAGGAAACCCTCACCGCGGTGATCGAGGCCCGGGCCAAGGCCACGTCGATCCAGGTCGATGCCAGTACCCTGGACAACCCGGAAAAACTCAAGCAGTTCCAGCAGGCACAGGATCAGCTGTCCGGGGCATTGAGCCGGCTGATGGTGGTGTCCGAACGTTATCCGGACCTCAAGGCCAACCAGAACTTCCTGGCCCTGCAATCGCAACTCGAAGGCACTGAGAACCGCATCGCCGTGGCCCGTCGCGACTTCATCCTGGCGGTGCAGCAGTACAACACCGAGATCCGTACCTTCCCGGGACGCCTGTGGCACAGCGTGATTTACAGCGACCTGCCGATCCGCCAGACCTTCGAGGCCAGCAGCCCCGATGCCGAGAAAGCGCCCCAGGTGAAGTTCTGATCGGTACCCGGCGCCTACAGGAGTTCCAATGCGCGTGTTGAAATTTGGCCTGGTGCTGTTGCTCTGGGTGTTTGCAGTCACGGCCCAGGCCGAGTTGAAGTTTCCGGCGCTGACCGGGCGGGTGGTGGACACCGCCCAGTTGCTTGAGCCGGCGGTGCGCGAGCAACTGGATGCGCAGCTCAAGGCCCACGAGCAGGCGACCGGCGAGCAGGTGGTCGTCGTCACGGTGCCAGACCTGCAAGGCGCCAGGATCGAGGACTTCGGCTATCTGCTCGGGCGCCACTGGGGCATCGGGCAGAAGGATAAAAACAACGGCGCCCTGCTGATCGTCGCCCGGGATGACCGTAAACTGCGCATCGAGGTGGGCTACGGCCTGGAGGACCGCCTGACCGACGCCCAGAGTTCGGTGATCATCAACCAGGTGATCACCCCGGCGTTCAAGACCGGCAACTTCAACAAGGGCATCAGCGACGGCGTGTCGGCGATGCTGGTGGTGCTGGGTGGCAGCCCGCTGGATGAACCGGCGCCGGCGTACAGCACGGACGAGCAGCAGGAGGGCGATTTCGTCCAGCGGCACCCGTGGCTGTTCGTCCTGCTGGTGATGCTGTTTATCATCACCGTGATGGTGGGCCAGGTGCTGGGCATCTTGCCCGTGAGCGTCGGTAGCTCCAGCGGTTCCAGTAGCAGTGGTTCCAGTGGTGGTTTTGGCGGCGGTGACTCCAGCGACGGAGGGGGAGGCGGGGGCTTCAGCGGGGGCGGCGGCAGTTTCGGAGGCGGCGGTTCGTCGGGCGGCTGGTGACAATAATAATGAACGGGCATTTCTAACCATGGCATTACTGACTGAACACGAACAACGCAAGGTGGCCGAGGCCATTGCCCGGGTCGAGCAGGACACCGACGCCGAGCTGGTCACGGTGCTCGCCGCCCGTGCCGACGACTATGCCTACATCCCGCTGCTGTGGGCCAGTCTGCTGGCCCTGGTGGTGCCCGGCGTGGTGCATTACCTCACGGGCTGGCTGGCAATGCACAGTTTGCTGCTGGTGCAATGGCTCAGCTTCATCGGTTTGTGCCTGGTGTTTCGCATTCCCCGCATCACCACGCACCTGATCCCCCGTTCCGTACGGCATTGGCGCGCCTCCAACCTGGCGCGCCGGCAGTTCCTCGAACAGAACCTGCACCACACGGTGGGCGGCACGGGCATGTTGATCTTCGTCTGCGAAGCCGAGCGCTACGTGGAAATCCTGGTGGACGAGGGCATTTCCAAGCGCCTCGACAACAAGCATTGGGACGCCATCGTCGCCACGTTCACCCAGCAGGTGCGCCAGGGCCAGACGTTGCAGGGCTTCGTGAGCTGCATCGAAGCCTGCGGCACCTTGCTCAAGGAACACGTGCCGGTGACCCAGGCGCGCAATGAATTGCCGAACCGGTTGGTGGTGTTGGGCTGAGAGGGGCGCCCTTTGTAGCGCGGGATGTTTCTGTGGCGAGGGAGCTTGCTCCCGCTGGACTGCGAAGCGGTCCCCATCGCGCTGGCGGGTCTGCACGACGACTGCTTCGCAGCCGAACGGGAGCAAGCTCCCTCGCCACATACGCTTGAATCCTCGAACAGAAGGCGCGTCCGGGTTTTGCTCCGCTGGGGAAATTCCCCGTGCCCTCGAACCCCATCCCCCCTAAAATACCCACCACTCCCGTTTCGCCCCGCCCCGAGGCCGCTTGTTCATGTCCGTTACCGCCACCCCCGCCCGTCCCGCGCCGGATCATCACGCCCAGTTCATCGAGCTGTTGCGCACCAGCCTTGCGCAAAACGCTTTCATCAAACTGGTACTGGCCAAGCATGTCGGGGATGAAGCGGACCTCCAGCGGTTGATCATCAAGCCGCTGACGGTCAAGGAGCAGCCGTGCCTGTCCTTCGTCTACCGCTACAAGACCCGCGACATCACCAAGAATTTCCCATTGGCCGAAGGGGTGGACACCGTTGCTGCGCTCTTGCCGGCGTCGTTCAAGAATGCGCACCTGCTGGCGGTCACCGACGAAGCGCAGCTGGAATACAGCAAGAAGGGCAAGCCTTCGCTGTTCAGGAGCAAGCCCCAGCAGTTGCGTGAGGTGCCGTCCGGCGAGCACAACCGCGAGAAGAACCGCTTCCTCGACCTGAGCCGGCCGTTCCTTGCCGACCTGGGTGTGACCAACCACAAGCACGAGCTGATCCCCGCGATGTCGCGCAAGTGGAAGCAGATCAACAAGTTCATCGAAGTGTTCAGCCATGCGCTGACGTCTTCGCCCCTGGCCCTGGACAAGCCGGTACGGGTCTCGGATTTCGGCTCGGGCAAGGGCTACCTGACCTTCGCCATCCACGATTACCTGCGCAATACCTTGCAGGCCGAGGGCGTGGTCACCGGTGTCGAGCTGCGCGAAGACATGGTCAAGCTGTGCAACGAAGCGGCTGCGCGCCTGGAGCATCCGGGCCTGAGCTTCCAGCACGGTGACGTGCGCAGCGTCGCGCCGAGCGCGGTGGACGTGATGATCGCCTTGCACGCCTGTGACATCGCCACCGACTACGCGATCCACATGGGCATTCGCTCCGGCGCCTCGATCATCATGTGCTCGCCGTGCTGCCACAAACAGATCCGCCTGCAGATCCAGAGCCCAGCCTTGCTCAAGCCCATGCTGCAATACGGCCTGCACCTGGGCCAGCAGGCGGAAATGGTCACCGACAGCCTGCGGGCGCTGTTCCTCGAAGCCTGTGGCTACGAAACCAAGGTGTTCGAGTTCATCTCCCTGGAACACACCAACAAGAACAAGATGATCCTGGCGGTCAAGCGCGCCGAACCCATCGATACGACCGAACTGCTGCGCAAGATCCAGGAACTCAAGGCGTTCTATCACGTCACCGAGCATTGCCTGGAGACCCTGCTGCGCGCGGATGGACACCTCTGACGCCGCCCCTGTGGGAGCGAGCTTGCTCGCGAAAGCGGTACATCAGCCACATTGCCGTGGGCTGACACACCGCCTTCGCGAGCAGGCCTGTTTCTCTCTCGTCGTGCAGCCCGTCCGGTAATGCCGGGTTGGCGCTGCACGGCCGGCCCACCGGGCTACCTTTAATGCGTCCACCCTTCATGCATACAAAGGAGCTCAACCATGGCCGCCAAGAAAATCCTGATGCTGGTCGGCGATTACGTCGAAGACTATGAAGTGATGGTGCCGTTCCAGGCCTTGCAGATGGTCGGTCATGCCGTGCACGCGGTGTGCCCGGACAAGAGCGCCGGGCAGACAGTGCGCACGGCGATCCACGATTTCGAAGGTGACCAGACCTATAGCGAAAAGCCAGGGCACCTGTTTGCCCTCAACCATGACTTCGCCAATGTGGCCGCCGCCGACTACGACGCGTTGCTGATCCCGGGCGGGCGCGCGCCGGAATACCTGCGCCTGAATGAAACGGTGCTGCAACTGGTGCGAGATTTCGATCTGGCCGGCAAGCCGATCGCGGCGGTTTGCCACGGCGCGCAATTACTGGCGGCCGCCGGCATCCTCGAAGGGCGCGAATGCAGTGCTTACCCGGCCTGCGCCCCGGAAGTGCGGCTGGCCGGAGGCACCTACATCGACATTCCGGTGACCCAGGGCCATGTCCAGGGCAACCTGGCGACCGCTCCGGCCTGGCCGGCACATCCGAACTGGCTGGCGGGGTTCCTGACCTTGCTGGGCACGGCGATCACGTTATAGCCATGTCGCCAGGCATCGCCAGCGTCAAGGCCACGATGTGGGGGGCGCGGCGGTCAAATCTCCACCGGCACCGCCAGCTTCGGATCGCCCAGGGGATGGCTCTTGGCGTCGAAGAACCGCAGCTCCACCGCCAACCCCTTGAACACGTTGGTGTAGTGGCGCTTCTGGTGCTGGATGAATGCCTGGCTGCGCGGGTAGATCGAGATCGCCACGACCTTGGGGGCCGCCAGGCGAAGGGCGTCGACGATGTGCCGGTCCTGCTCGCCGAGGGCATGGCCGAACAGGCACAGGTTGTCGCCGTGATGCAGCAGCTGGTCGTAGCAGAATGACAGGTAGTCGGAGCTGCGGATGGTCTTGAGCTTGTCCTGGCTCGGGCCTTCATTGACGAACAGCGGCACATCGTCGAGGGTCTTGAGGGTGTTGTTGATGGCGAAGCTGCCCAGCAACGTGCCTTCGGTGGAGCTCAGCCTGCGCGCCATGCCGTCCTGGTTGCGCACCAGGTGCAGGCCACCGTGCAGGTACAGCAGGCGCGGTTTGTCGGTGCTCGCCTGGCTCAGGTCGAAATGGTGATCGCTGCCCGTGAACAGGTCGGTGAGGGTGCCCGGCGCGTACTGGATCGCCCAGTGATTGAGCAGGTCGTAGTTGGTGGTGAACACCGTACGGTAGCGGCTCAACGCCTGGTTGAGCGTCGCCAGCGTGGAAGGCTGCACCAGTCGCCAAGGGATGTGCACCGCGTGCACGGTATTGATCAGCGCTTCCTTGATCGCATAATAGCGATTGCGCGGGGCGGCGGAGCTGACGGCCAGGGCCTTGTTGATGCGGCTGGTGGTCTTGAGCGCGCCGAGCACCTGCTCGAAGCTGCGCGTCTGCATCGCATCGAACACACTCAACTCCGACGGGCTCAGGGGCTTTTCCTCGACGGTGCGGGCGTTTTCGAACAGTGAGTCGTAGCCGAAATCGTCCCACACCGCGCGGCTGGCACCATTGCCCAACAGCAGGCCGCTGAAGTCGGTGCTGGCCTGCAGGGCCGCCCAATCTTCAAGCCGGGCGTCGTATTCGTGGAAATCGGTCATCGCGAAGCTCATCCAAAACGTGGCAAAGGCAGGGCGCGACTTTATCACGACAAACTCTTGAGCCAGATCAAGGAACGCCGTGACTGATCGGTCAATCCTGTATGCCCCTATCGATCCGGCCTCTTCCAGGAGCGTGTCCCATGAGCAGCACCTTTTTCATTCCAGCCGTGAACATCATGGGCCTGGGTTGCCTCGACGAGGCGATGACCGCCATTCGCAACTACGGTTTTCGCAAGGCCTTGATCGTTACCGACGCTGGGTTGGCGAAGGCCGGCGTGGCCGGCAAGGTGGCTGAGCTGCTGGCGGTCCAGGATGTCGATGCAGTGATTTTCGATGGCGCCAAGCCCAATCCAAGCATTGCCAACGTCGAGCTTGGGCTGGGGCTGCTGAAGGAGAGCGGGTGCGACTTCGTCGTGTCGCTTGGCGGAGGTTCACCCCACGACTGCGCCAAGGGCATTGCCCTTTGCGCCACCAACGGCGGACAGATCCGTGACTATGAAGGCGTGGACCGTTCCAGCAAGCCGCAACTGCCACTGATCGCCATCAACACCACCGCCGGCACGGCCAGCGAGATGACCCGCTTCTGCATCATCACCGACGAGACGCGCCACGTGAAAATGGCGATCGTCGATCGCAACGTGACGCCATTGATGTCGGTGAACGACCCGGCGCTGATGGTGGCGATGCCCAAGGGCCTGACGGCGGCCACCGGCATGGATGCGCTGACCCATGCGGTCGAGGCGTACGTGTCCACCGCTGCCACGCCGATCACCGATGCCTGTGCCCTGAAAGCCGTCACCCTGATCAGCAACAACCTGCGCCTGGCCGTGCGCGACGGCAGCGATCTGGCGGCGCGGGAGAACATGGCCTACGCACAGTTTCTCGCCGGGATGGCGTTCAACAACGCTTCGCTGGGTTTCGTGCACGCCATGGCCCACCAACTGGGTGGCTTCTACGACTTGCCTCACGGGGTGTGCAACGCGGTGCTGTTGCCGCATGTGCAGAGTTTCAATGCCACGGTGTGCGCCGCTCGCCTGGCTGACGTGGGGCGGGCCATGGGCGTCGATGCGCCGGGGGCTACCCCGGAAGAGGGCGCGCAGGCCGCCATCGCGGCGATCCGCAGCCTGGCCCAGGACGTGGACATCCCCGCCGGCCTGCGTGAACTGGGCGTACGCCTCAATGACGTACCGGTCCTGGCCTCCAATGCGCTGAAAGACGCCTGCGGCCTGACCAACCCCCGAGCGGCGGACCAGCGCCAGATCGAGGAAATCTTCCGCAGCGCGTTCTAATCGCCCTGGGGCGGCATGGACCTCACGCAGACCATCGCCGCCACACCCAGCAAGGCGCACAACGTCGCCAGTGGCCAGGCCTGTTGGCTCAGTAACAGGCTGGCCACGGCACCGATCACCGAAGCCAGCAGTTGATGCAGGAACCCGCTCAACGCCATGGCATAGGCACCGGCCACCGGCGAGCCTTGGTTGGCCAGGGACAGGCTGATGGGGTAATTGACCGACTGGCCGAACACCGCAAAACAATAGGGCAGCCAGAACAGCAAGGCGACGTTGCTCAGCGCCAGGCTGCTGACCAACATGATCGTGCTGCCGGCCAACACCAGGGCTATGCCCCAGCCCATCATCCGCTGCTGGCCGGTGCGCAGCACGAACGCATTGACCGTCAGCGCTCCGAGCAGGTACGCCGCGCTGATCGGCCATCCCAGCAGCCCGTATTCGATGGGCGACCAGTCAAAGCCTTTCTGCAGAATCAACGGCGCTGCGGTATTGAAGGCAATGATCACGCCGTAACCCAGCCCGCCGGCCAATGCCGGCCGCAAAAAGTGACGATGCCTGAGTATCCGGGCGTAGATTCGCCAGGCCGATGGACTGTCCTGGTGCGGCGCCACCACCGGGAACCTGGCCTGGGAGATCGCCGCCGCCATGACCAGGCTGGTGGCGCCCAACCCTTGGAAAATCGCCTCCCAACCCAACGCGGCCTGGATCAACGAGCCCAGGTACTGACCGATGCCGAGGGCCACCACGAAGGCGATGGATATCCATGAAAGGGCCTTGGCCAGCAGGTCACCGCTGAAGCTGTCGCGAATCAGGACCCGCGCCATCACCGAGATACCGCTGGCGCCGATGCCCTGGATCAGCCTCATCGCCAGGAATGCCTCGGCGTTGCTGCCCATCGGCAGGGCCAGGTTGCTCAGACCGTAGAGCCCCAATGCCGCCAACAACACCACCTTGCGCCCCAGCCGCTGGCTCAGGCTCCCCCACCACAGCATCGGCAAGGCCATGCCGATCAGGTACGCCGCCAGGCCCCAGGACACCCGCGAGGCGTCGGTTCCCAAAGCCTGGGCGATGTCAGGCAGGGCCGGCAAATAGATGCTCATGCCCAGTTGTGCCAGGAACACGGTCGTGCAGGTGACGATCAGGGTGGTACGGTTGTTCATCAGGAGGCTCGTTTCATGGGCGGATGTCGCGTCCGTGGGCAGCCAGCAGTTGGGTGATGCCTTGGCAGAATTCGCTGATCACCTTTGGCTCCATATCGGCGCGCAGGGTAATACGGATCGCAGCCTTGCCTTGGGGCACCACCGGGAAAAAGACCGCCGAGGTGAAGTACCCCCGTTCGGCCAGTTCGGTCGCCAGGCTGTTCGCCAGGGTGGTTTCACCGCAAGGCACCAGTCGGATCGCCATGGGGCTGCCGTGCTGTTCGGTACGAACGAGGCTGTCGAAGAGGCGAATATTAGCCTGCAAACGCTCCTGCAAGCTGCCGAGCTCGCGGCTGTGGTGCAGGCGAATCGAAGCCATGCCGGCACCGATGGCTGCTGCGTTCAAGCTCTGGGACCAGTTGCTCGGCCCACCGTAGCGTTGCACCAGGGCCTTGTGCCGTTCGCTGCCGAACATCGCCAGCCCACCGCTGGCCCCGAAGGATTTCGCCAGCGAAGCGACGATCAGGGTGCGCTCATCCATGGCGAGCAGGCGCGAGCGGACCAGGCCCGCGCCGCGTTCCCCGACGGCCGACAGCGCGTGGGAATCGTCCAGATAGAGAAACAGACCGTACCGCTGCTTGAGGTACATCAGGCTGTCCAGATCCGCGAGGCCGCCCATGCTGTAGGCACCGTCGGCCACGTACGCCACGTTGCGCTGGCGCTTGCACACGTCCTCGATGAAATCCATGTCGTTGTGCGCACAGGTGAGCACCTGGGTTTCATCGGCGCAGGCCGCCTTGATGTGATTCATCGAGTAATGGGCCTGCTTGTCGAACACCATGACAGGCGATCGATTGTCCGAGAAGGCACCGCTGGCCAGCAGCGGCAGGATCCCGGCACTCGCCGCGCTGCACGACAGCGCACTGAGGCAACTGGCGCCGAACAGCTCCGACAATTGGGTCTCGTACTGCGCAAGGATCGCCAGCTTGCAGCGGTTCCTGGAGTTGGCGACCCGCAAGGTCCCGGTTTCCCACAGGGCGGTCATGGCGCCGTCCAGCAATGCCGGGTGGTAATCCAGGCCCAGGTAGGACGTGGTGCAGAAGTGATGGAGGGTACGGCCATATTGGTCGACCAGGACATTGGGCGTCTTGACCTCGACATTGAGCCCTGAGATTTTTCCGGCTTCAGCGCATTGCCAATCCTGATCTGCGAGGGAAATGACTTTACGGTAGTGGGTGAAGCGATGGGTGGGGTGTGCAGTCTGGTTCATGGTTCGATCACATTCCTTGATTCACGACGCTGTCCGTGGCGTGTTTCGTCGCCGTGTTTCCAGACTTTACAGCGCAGGGCCATAGGCTTTGAATCGGTCGTTTCCGGCATGTTTGAGTGTTACTGGAGACTTCTGCGTAGGAGTTTGCCTAGGAACCTGGACGGCAAATCCATTTGCGAAGGCGAGGTGCCGGCAGGTTATGCTCTGCGGGCTGGGGGGCTCTATTCTTTAATGGGGGGCGTGGCTTGCGCCTCGGTCACCTGCGCTATCCTCATCATGACTTTCGCCCCTTTACCGCTGCACTCACCCGGATGACTCCAGCACCATGGACACCCGAAGCCACACGCCGCTGGCCAGCTACATCGACCTGATGCTGGACGCCGTGTGCGCGGTCGATGGCCAGGGGCGCTTCGTGTTTGTCAGTGCTGCCTGCGAGCGCATTTTCGGCTACACCCCGCAGGAATTGATGGGGCAGGCGATGATCGACCTGGTGCACCCCGCCGATCGCCAGCGTACCCTCGAGGCCGCGCGGGAGATCATGAACGGGGAGCCCAAGCTCAATTTCGAGAACCGCTACCTGCACAAGGATGGCCGGGTGGTGCACATCCTCTGGTCGGCGCGCTGGTCGCCGGTGGACCAATTGCGGATCGCCGTGGCGCGCGACATCACCGAGCGCAAGCTGGCAGAGTCGCGCCAGGCGGCGTTGTATGCGATTTCCGAGGCCGCCCATGCGGCGGCGGACCTGCTGGCGCTGTTCAAGCGCGTCCACCAGATCATCGGCGAATGGCTGCCGGCGTTGAATTTTTCGGTGGCGCTGTACGACGAGCAATGCGCGCAGTTGAACTTCGCCTATCACGTCGACGACCTGGAGCAGCAGCCCGAGCTTCCCGGCACGATGACCGGGCGTTTGTGCGCCGAGGTGATCCGCAGCGGCCAGCCGATCCTGTTGACGCCCGGTTGCAGCTCACTGCCGTCTGGGTTTGGCGACCTCGTGGCGCAGCCGGGCGCGCCTTGTTGGCTCGGCGTGCCGTTGAACTCGCAGAACGGCACGATCGGGGCGCTGATCGTCAAGAGTGCCCCGGACAACGAGCGCTACACCGAGCAGGACAAGGACCTGCTGCAATACGTCTGCGCTCAGATCACCATCGCCATCGAACGCCAGCAATTGCATGCCCGGTTGCAGCACATGGCGCAATACGATCAGTTGACCCAGGTGCCCAACCGCGAATTGCTGCGTGACCGGTTCAAGGCTGCACTGGCCAGCGCCCGTGCCGTGTCGGGGCGCATGGCCTTGCTGTACATCGACCTCGATCGCTTCAAACAGATCAACGACACCTACGGCCACGGTGTAGGCGACCTGTTGTTGCAAGCGGTGGCCAGCCGTCTCAAGGGCTGTATACGGGATGTCGACACCGTGGCGCGCATCGGCGGGGACGAGTTCGTGGTGCTGCTTCATAGCATCCAGGCGTTGGACGATGCCCACCGCGTGCAGGAAAAAATCCGCCAGGTGCTGAGTCAGCCGCTGCGGCTGGACGGCTATTGCCTGAGCATCGAGCCGAGCATCGGGGTCGCTTGTTTTCCCGACCATGGGGTCGAAGATGTGGCGTTGTTCCGTCATGCCGACGAGGCGATGTACGCCGCCAAGCGTCAGAACCATCGGGCATTCAGCAACTGAGCGTAGGTCGCCGTTCGTCGCGGCGAGGCACTTGAATCAAACTTTTCAGCCCTTTTGCCTTTCGAAACCCTGGCAGGTCCCGTGGTGGGGCCGCTGCCGAATGTTCAATTGAGGAGGGCGCGACCATGAACCGGATGGCCACCTTTTTTCGCACCACCAGCCTCGTCGTGTTGATGGGCCTGGGTGCCAACAGTGCCTGGGCCCAATCGCCTGCCGAATTCATCAACGACGCTTCCGCCAAGGGCATGGCCGACATCGAGGCCAGCCGCATGGCCCATGGCAAGGCTGAATCCAGGGAGGTCAAGGACTACACCATCATGGTGATCAACGACCGTACCACCGCCAACCAACATCTGGCGAAGATCGCGAAGAAGCTCGACTTGCCCGTCGCGCCTCGGGAGGAAATGGCTGACAAGGCCAAGACCCTGATGCCGCAGGTGCAGGAGGGCGAGTCGTTCGAGGCCGCCTATGCCGCCAGCCAGGTCAAGGCCACGGAGGAGGCCATTACCCAGATCCAGGAGCAGGCCCAGACCACCGAAGTGCCGGAGATCAAGGCCTTCGCCGATGAGACCCTGCCCAAGTTGCAAACCCATCTGGAGATGGCCAGGGCGTTGCAAGCCAGCCGCTGAGTCGCTACACCTTTTGGCGTGACGGGCGGCAATCCATTGCCCTGACGGTGGCAGTGAAGACGCGAGGGGCATCACGCCCCTCGCGTCTTCGTATCAGCACTGATTCAAGTCAACGTTGCTTTTTTGCTCAAGGCCTTCAAGGTTCTTGACCTCGCCCTGGCCCATGGTCTGGTAGTGCTTCCTCAGTGCCTCCAGTTGCTTGAGGTCCAGCGATTCGAGCCCGAGCATCGCGTTCTGCGCCTCCGCCGTGGCTCGCAACAACTCATCGATTTTCAGGTGCAAGATGTCTGTGTCGCGGTTCTGCGTGTTCTGAATCAGAAATACCATCAGGAAGGTGATGATCGTCGTCGACGTGTTGATGATCAGCTGCCAGGTGTCGTTGAACTGGAAAAAGGGTCCGCTGATCGCCCAAAGCGCCAGTAATACAATGGCGCCCAAGAACGTCTTCGGGCTTCCCGCCCATAGAGCCAGCTTCTGTGCGATTTTTGCGAAGTTCATTGCCGTGTTCCTTAATGGGATTCACCTGTCTGGTGAGACAGCAACGACGCGTTGAAAATTCTGCTTACATTTGCACCGGGCGCCGTGTGGGAGCCTGCTTGCGAAGCATCGCCCAGGGCACATCACTGTTGTAGGCGGCTTGCGCGAGAGTTGGTTGCGTTCGGATTCTGCCTACAAGCCAAGCGAAAGTTGTCTGCTATCCAAAGTGAGGGAGCATAGGAAATAGTGCTTCGCGTAACGGAGTGCACGATTGCTGATGATCGAGTGACGTTCGGCGGTTTCGCCGACTTGATCGGTTCGTCTCTCGGCAGGACGTCAGGTGCGGAGTAAAGCCTTCATTTTTGGTATCACGGTGTAATACCATGAACAACAGACAGCTCAGTACACTCAGGGCCCTGTTCTCTCGGCCATCACCTTCTACGTTGGAGTGGGTTCGTATTGAGTCACTGTTTGGTGCGGTGGGCGCGAAGACCATTGAAGGCAGCGGATCGCGCGTACGGTTCGAATTGCACGGCGTGGTCGCGACGTTCCACCGGCCCCATCCAGACAAAGAAGCAAAGCCTTATCAAGTACGTGATGCTCGGGCTTTTCTTGAGCAAGCAGGAGTTACCCCGTGAACGTTATGAATTATCAAGGCTACGCCGCTCGGATTGACTACAGCGATGAGGACGGTCTGTTTGTAGGCCATATCGCTGGTATCAAGGATGTCGTCGGGTTTCACGGCGAGTCTGTCAGCGAACTTCGAGCTGCGTTCAAGGAGGCGGTAACTGATTACCTGGAGACGTGCGCCAAGCTGGGGCGCGCACCGCAGAAGCCTTATTCAGGCCATCTCAGCCTACGCCTGCCCCCTGCGCTCCATGCAACCGTCGCCGTAAAGGCCCAGCTCGCCCACAAAAGCATCAACCAGTGGGTGAGTGATTTACTGGATCGTGAGGTGCGCGCCTGAAGAAAAGCTGCGGCGATGAGCGGATTATGCGGGATGTCACTGGAGTGCGCGCTTGAGGAAAAACAGGTTCAGCGCTTTGGGTTGCAGGCATTCCCGGACTTGGATATCCAGGGAAAGTAAATGTGGAGCGGGTGAAGGGAATCGAACCCTCGTTATCAGCTTGGGAAGCTGGAGTAATGCCATTATACGACACCCGCTCAGAGCGGCTGACTTTGTACCAGATGTGGGCGAGGATTTGAAGTTTTTCTTTGCCTGATGCGCGTGCGCTCGTCTACGCAGGCCTTGGATCAAAGCGGTCGTTCGCGGGCAAGCCCCGTTTTGCTGGCGCGGGGCGGGGCTTGCTCGCGAGGGCTCGTTTCAGATTGCCAGTGCATGGTAGTCCTGCACGAAGCTGTAGCGCGGACGGCTTTCGCGGTGTGTCGGAGTGAGGAAGTTCATCAAGGCGTTGCGACTGTCGCGGCAGGCGGCCTTGTGTTCCATGTCCAGAAAGTGCCCGGTGGCTTGCAGCGTGCCGAAGGTGCTGTGCTGGACGTGATGGGCGAAAAGCCTGGCGTCGTCGGCCGAGGTGTATTCATCCCATTCGCCGTTCAGGAACAGCACCGGCACGTTGATTTTTTTCGCCGCGTTGACGTAGCACTGCTGGTCGCTCTGCAGCACGTCGGTGATGTGAAAGTGCATCTGACCGTATTCATGCTCGGCCAGGCTGCTGACGTGGCGATAGTTGAAGCGCTTGAACAGCGGCGGCAGATGCTTGCCGATGGTGCTGTTGACCAGGTGGCCGACACGATCGCGGTCCAGGTTGCCCAGGTAATCCACGCCGCGCTCCAGGTAATCGCGCATCGGCGCGTTGAGCACCGGCGAGAACGAACTGATCACTGCCTTTTCAATCCTCCGTGGGCGCTGGGCCAGGGCGCTCAAGGTGGCGGCGCCGCCCCAGGAAAACGACAGCACGTGCTCGGCGGCAAAGTGATCGATCAGCTCCAGGAGGATCTGTCCTTCAATCTCCTTGGTGAGCATTTTCTCGTGCCGGTTGTGGGCCTTGGACTTGCCCGCGTAGGGCTGGTCGTACAACACGACGTTGAATTGCGGATGGAGGTTTTTGACGGTCTGTGCAAACGACGCAGTAGTGGCCATCGAGCCGTTGACCATGATGATGGTCTTTTGTGCGGCGTCTGCGCGATAGAACTCCGTGTAAACCCGATACTGACCCTGTATATCCAGCACAGCGATTTCTGGCCTCATGTCATAAGACTCCTGGCAAGCGGGTATGCGCGCAATGAGATTGCACGGGCAATGTGACAGGTAGGCATACGCCTGGAAGATAAGGCCCATGTCGATCCATGAGAGCGGTCGACGGGTGTTGTTATAGGCGGGCAGTTTGCCGGAGGGATACGGCGGAACCTGGGGGTTCTGGCCGGCAAAAAGTTTCTTGGAAGTATGTTGTGACTAATCGGTCACATTTTGGCCGACGGTTTGATTCAAGCAGGGGGACGACGGATGCGCAAGTACCGATGGGAAAATTGTTCGACACTTCTGCCCGGCGGTAACGGCCTCAGATCAGGCTGATTTCGTCCGGGCCCAGGGCGCGGTACTGGCCCGGTTCAAGTGCGGGGTCCAGCAGCAGGGGGCCCATGCGTTCGCGATGCAGGCGCAGCACCTTGTTGTCGAAGTGGCCGAACATGCGCTTGACCTGGTGGTAGCGCCCCTCGACGATGCTCAGGCGCGCCGTGGTCGGACCCAGCAGTGTCAATCCTGCCGGCTGGGTGGTGAGATCTTCGAAGGCGAAATACAGGCCCCGCGCGAAGGTGTCGGCGTACTCGGCGGTGATGGTGCGTTCGGTTTCGACGTAATAGACCTTGGGCAGTTTGGTCTGCGGTTGGGTCAGTCGTCGCGACCAACTGCCGTCGTTGGTGATCAGCATCAGGCCGGTGGTATTGAAGTCCAGGCGCCCGGCGATGTGCAGGTCGTCCTTGTCGGGCTCATCGAGCCAATCGAGCACGGTGGGGTGTTGCGGGTCGCGAGTGGCGCTGACGCAGCCGGGCGGCTTGTTGAGCATGAAGTACCGCGCCGGCCGGCCCGCTTGCAGCACTTCGTCATCGACTTCGACGCGGCTGAATTCACGCACCTGGGCGTGCGGGTCGGTGACGGTCTGGCCGTCGATCTGCACCCGGCCCGCCACCAGCAACAGGCGTACCTGCTGGCGATTGAGACGGGGCAGATTACTGAGGAAGCGGTCAACGCGCATGGGGCAGTTCAGGCCAGGAAGAGGGCGCGCATCTTACGCGATCGGCCCGGTCTTGGCGTGCAGTTGGGCTTCAACCTGTGCACAGCGTGGGCACAGGCAGGCTTGATCGCGCAGCTCTGCCGGCAGCGCTTCGAGTACGGCCGGGTCGATGCTCACGCCAAAACACCAGCAGGCTCGGTCGACGGTTCTCGGATCGGCCAGCGAGCAGTCGTTGCTGCCACCGCAGGCAGGGCAAAGGTCGGGTTTATTCATAGCTGGAGTGAGGCATTTCCACACAGGTTCGATTGCGGCCGGTTTGCCGGGCGCGTTGCAGTGCATGATCGGTCCGGGACAGCAGGCTGTGCAAGGTGTCTTCGTCCTGCACCGTGGTCAGTCCGATGCTGACCGTGACCAGCAATTGTTTCCCGCTGCAGAAATAGCGCTGTTTTTCCATGTGCTGACGAATTTTCTCAGCGATTTTCAGACCGGTCTGTCCATCGGTGTCCTTGAGCAGGACGACAAAGGCATCGGTGCTCCAGCGACAGACGATGTCCGAATGCCGCAGGCTTTGCGTCAGGTCGCGGGCGAAGCCGCTCAGCAGTTGGTCGCAGGCTATATGGCCGTGGATACTTTCCAGTTGCTTGAAGTCGTCCAGCTCCAGCAACACGGCGGTCAATGGCCTGGGTTCGCGTTGGGCTTCGTGCAGGGCCTGCACGGCCAGCAGATCGAAGCCCCGGCGGTTGGGCAGTTCGGTCAGGCTGTCGAGGGTTGCCTGGGCATCGATACGGCGCTGGTACTGGTTGAGTAACCGATAGAAGATCCATAGCGTGGCCAGCGTCACGAGCAGGCCGATCAGCAGGTTCACGTACAGCGTCTTGAGGAGGCTTTCTCGCGCCGAGGCGTGGGCAGCGTAATAGCCCAGCAATGAAACGGTCAGGAAGCCTGTTCCCAGCAACGCCATTACCATCAGCAACGGCCTGCGTTGGGTATACAACGACGAACGGAGCGACATGGCGATTCCTTTGGCGCAGACCCAATGCAATCAGTTTAGTAATCCTTGTAGGAAAAGGTGCGGCTGGATTCGCTTGTTTGTAAACGAGGCGGCCGGTTGCTCGCGCCGCTTGTCTGGAAAGGCAGCTTTACCTTTCAGGGGCGCTGCACAACTCGGCGCGAGTCAGCGCCCTCGCCACGGTTTCTGAAGGTGAATGTTGGCAGAAAGCTACATGTTTCCAGTTGTTGCCATATCGCACCAGATTCCGATTTTGCTGTCTGAATATTCGTCAGTCATCCAAAGACGACTGCCGCCCATCAGCGTCGCTGATGTGGCCCATTCGCGGTCCAGGAGGCCGCCATGTATCGACGACTGCTGCTCCTTGCGTTTCTCGGTTTGACTCTTTCGGCCTGCGTGCCCTACTACGACGGAGACTCGAGCTACTACCGTTCAGAGGTCTACACTTCACCCGCGCCGGTCTACTACGGGGGCGCAGGTTATTATTCGGTCCCACGTGGCTATTACGCACCGCGGTATTACCAACCGGCGCCGCGCTACTATTCGGCCCCGCGCTACTACCAACAAGGCCCGCGCTATTACGCGCCACCGCGGGCCGCCTACCGGCCTTATCCGAACCGGGGTGGCTGGGATGGCTGGGGCGGTCGCGACCGGGGCGGCTGGAATGACGATCGAGGTGGACATGATCATCGAGGACGCGGTGATCATGACGGACGAGGCAGAGGCGGCCACCGCTGATCCCCTGGCAATAAGAAGCGGCGCATCGAGCGCCGCTTTTTTTTGCCTGGCTTACACCCACGTTGTGGCCCGCACTGACAGGGCTCGTTCAACGCCTATTCGTTGGACAAGTCCGCCAACGGGTGCCGACCTTCCCAAGCCTTGTGGAAATGCGCTTGCACCACGGCTTCCGGAATATGGTTGATGTCCGGCCAGTGCCAATGGGGCTTGTGATCCTTGTCGATCAGCCGTGCCCGTACGCCTTCGCTGAATTCCGGATGGCGGCAGCAGTTGAGGCTCAAGGTGTATTCCATTCGGAACACACCGGCCAATGACAGGTGTCGGGCGCGGAGGATCTGCTCCCAGACCAGGTGCGCGGTCAGGGGCGAACCTTCAGTCATTGTCCGGGCTGCCCGAGCGATCAGCGGGTCCTGGTGGTCCACCAGCAGGCTCAGTGCTTTCCAGGCGCAGCGCACATCGCTGACGTCCAGCCACTCATCGATTTTTTGCCGGCGCGGCAGCCATTGGGCTTCGGGCAGTTGCGCGACGGCTTCCTGCTGCAAGGCCTTGAACAGGCTGTTGAGCTGCATCTGGGTCTGTTCCTGCCAGTTGAGCTGCAACAAGCCTTCGATCAGGTCGTCCTGTTGTTCGTCCAACAGGAAACGGTCGGCCAGGCCCAGGTCGAGGGCATCCCGAGCGTTCATGTGGGCGCCGGTCAGGCCGAGGAACAAGCCGAGCTTGCCCGGCAGGCGCGACAGGAACCAACTGGCGCCGACGTCCGGGTACAAGCCGATGCTGATTTCGGGCATCGCCAAGCGACTGCTGGGCGTGACGATGCGCGTGCTGGCGCCTTGCAGCAGGCCCATGCCGCCACCCAATACGTAGCCATGGCCCCAGCACAGCAAGGGCTTGGGGTAGGTGTGCAGGTTGAAGTCCAGTCGGTATTCCGCCGCGAAGAACTGCGCGGCCAGCGGCGGTACTTCACCCGGGGCGGCCCGACAGGCCTCCACCAGGCTGCGGACTTCACCGCCGGCGCAGAAGGCCTTGGCGCCGTTGCCACGCAGCAGCACGCAGACGATTTGCGGTTCTCTGGCCCAGGCATCGAGACGGTCACGCAGGGCGTTGATCATCGGCAAGGACAGGGCGTTCAGGTTTTTTTCGGCATCCAGGGTGGCGACGCCGATGCGTGCTCCTGTGATACCCGTCAGTTCTTCGAAGTGCAGATTCATCGTGACCTCGATCCGAAATTTGAATGTTCAGTATGACCGTTGCGTGGGAAAGTGCCGGTTCTGTGTCAGATCAATTGACAAGCCATGTAGGCTTTCCTAGGGTGCGCCCATTGTTTCTACCGGGTGCAATCATGACTGCTGATGACCGTATCAAACTCGAACCGAGCTGGAAGCAGGCACTGCGTGCCGAGTTCGACCAGCCCTACATGGCAGAGTTGCGCGAATTCCTGCGTCGGGAGTACGCCGCCGGCAAGGAGATCTACCCACCGGCATCGCTGATCTTCAACGCCCTCAACTCCACGCCGCTGGACAAGGTCAAGGTGGTCATCCTCGGCCAGGACCCGTATCACGGCCCGGGCCAGGCCCACGGCCTGTGCTTCTCGGTGCAGCCGGGCGTGCCGACGCCACCTTCGCTGGTGAACATCTACAAGGAGTTGAAGCGCGACCTGAACATAGACATTCCCAACCATGGCTACCTGCAAAGCTGGGCCGACCAAGGGGTGCTGCTGCTCAACACCACCATGACCGTGGAGCGCGCCAATGCCAACGCCCACGCGGGCAAGGGCTGGCAGCATTTTACCGACCGGGTCATCGAAGTGGTCAGCGAGCACCAGCCGCACCTGGTGTTCCTGTTGTGGGGTGCCCATGCGCAAAGCAAGCAGAAACTGATCGACGCGACCAAGCACCTGGTGCTGACCTCAGTGCACCCGTCGCCGTTATCGGCGTATCGGGGTTTCCTGGGGTGCGGGCATTTCAGCCGCACCAACAAGTTCCTCGAACAGCACGGCGAGGCGCCGATCGACTGGCGATTGCCGCCGGTCTGAGTGTTCGTCCTCGGGGCCTGTTCGCCAGCAGGCTCGCGAAGAAAACACCGCTGGCAATCAGGCCTGCCCCTGGCGCCGTATCCAGTAACGGAACAACGGTTCTGCCAGAAACAGCACGAACAACAGTCGCATGACCTGCAACGCCGTCACCAACGGCACCGACAATTGCAGCGTCTCCGCCGTCAGGCTCATTTCCGCGATGCCGCCGGGCATCATGCCGAGGGTCAGTGAGCGCAGGTCCAGGTGGGTCAGTGTGCTCAGGCCCAGGGCCGCCAGGCTGGCGATCAGCATCGTCAACACGGTGCCGATCAGGGTGCGCCCCATGAACGACGGCGCCCGCCGGAAGAACTGTCGGTTGAAATGACAACCCAGGCCGCTGCCGATCAGCCATTGGCCAATCTGGCTGGCGCCGTGGGGCAAGCCGATGTGCAGGTCCCAGCCGATGCTCACCGCCGCGCTCACCAGCAGCGGCCCGAACAGCCACGGGTTGGGTTGGCGCAGGCGCTCCCAGATCCAGGCGAGCAGGGCGCCGGCTGGAAACAGCAGCGCCAGCCAGAGCCAGTCCACGGTCGTGGCGTGTTGTACCGGGGAGCCTTCGCCCAACAGGTACTTGAATGCTGCGGGCACGCACAGCACCACCACCAGCACCCGCAAGCTCTGGCCCGCGGCGACGCGGCTCAGATCGGCGCCGTTACGGGCGCCGAGGTTGACCATTTCGCCGGAGCCGCCCGGCATGCTGGAAAAGAAAGCGGTGGCGCGGTCCTCGCCGGTGCGGCGCATCAGCCAGACACTCACCCCGCTGGACACGCTGGTGATCAGCGCGCCAAAAAAAATCAGGCCGAAGTGGCCCAGGACCTGCTCCATCACCAGGGGCGTGAAGTGCAGGCCGATTCCGATACCCACTACCCATTGGCCGCATTTGCGGCCGCCGGGGATTTCCTTCAATTGCCAGGGGGTCAGGCAGCGCACCAGGATGATCGCCAGCAACGAGCCGACCATCCAGGGCAAGGGCCAGCCAACCAGGCTGGCCAGGTAACCGCCGGCCAGGCCGACCAGCGGTGTTCCCCACCATTGTCTGAAAGTCGCCTCAGACATTGGCCAGGGCACGTCGTTGGGCGGCGCGACGACGCCAGATCCGCAACAATGGCATGAACAGCATGATCGCCGTCAGGATCCAGCAACCGAAGGTGATCGGGCTCGACCAGAGGATCTCCAGTGCACCGTTGGAAATCGACAACGCACGGCGCAGGTTCTGCTCCATCAGGCCGCCCAGGATAAAGCCCAGCAGCACCGGTGAGAGCGGGAAGTCCAGTTTGCGCAGGATGTAGCCGAAGATGCCGATGCCGATCATCAGGAACAGGTCGAACGTGGTGGCGTGCACCGCATAGACACCGATGCCGGTGATGATGGCGATGACCGGTACCAGCGCCCAGTTCGGTACCGCCAGGATGCGGGTGAACACGCGGATCATCGGGATGTTGAGGATCACCAGCATGACGTTGGCGATGAACAACGACGCGATCAGGCCCCAGACGATGTCCGGCTGTTGCTGGAACAGCAACGGGCCAGGGGTGATGTTGTACAGCGACAGCGCGCCGATCATCACCGCCGTGGTGCCCGAACCGGGAACGCCGAGGGTCAGCATCGGCACCAGCGCACCGCAGGCCGCGCCACCGATGGCGGTTTCCGGCGCGGCAAGACCACGCTTGTCACCCTGGCCGAACGTGCCGCTGGCACCGGCGATGCGCTTCTCGGTCATGTAGGCCACGGCACTGGCGAGGGTCGCGCCGGCGCCCGGCAACACGCCCATGATGAAACCGAGTAGGCCGCAACGCAGGTTCACGACAAACACCGATGCCGCTTCCTTGAAGTTGAACATCATCCGCCCGGTGGCTTTCACCGCTTCCTGGCCGCGGTGGGTTTTCTCCAACAGCAACAGGATCTCGCTGATGGAAAACAGGCCGAGCACCAGCACGACGAACTGGATCCCGTCGGTCAGGTGGATGTTGTCACCGGTGAAGCGGTACACGCCGCTGTTGGCATCGATCCCGACACTGGACAGGAACAGGCCGATCAGCGCTGCGATAAACGTTTTGAGGGGACGGTCGCCGGCCATGCCACCCAGACAGACGATGGCGAACACCATCAGGACGAAATACTCCGCCGGTCCGAAGGCAATTGCCCATTTGGCCAGCAGCGGGGCAAACAGGACCATGCCGCAGGTGGCGATGAACGCACCGATGAACGAACTCCACGCCGACAGTGACAACGCCACTCCGGCCAGGCCTTGGCGCGCCATCGGGTAGCCGTCGAGGGTGGTCATCACGGTGGAGGCTTCGCCCGGGATGTTGAGCAGGATCGAGCTGATGCGCCCGCCATATTCGCAACCCAGGTACACGGCGGCCAACAGGATAAGCGCCGACTCCGGCGGCAGCCCAAGGGCGAATGCAATCGGGATCAGCAGTGCCACGCCATTGATCGGGCCCAGACCCGGCAACAAACCGACCACGGTGCCGATCAAGGTGCCGGTCAATGCGGTGACGAGGTTGTAAGGCGTCAGTGCCACGCCAAAACCCTGGCCGAGATAATTCAGGGTATCCATATCAATTCTCCAGGACGTCGAGCAGGCCGAGGGGCAGGGGGACGTCCATCAGCTTGTCGAACAACAGATACAGACCAATGGCCATCAGGCTGATGATCACCACGCTCGGCACCCAACGGCCGCCATACAGGCGTGCCATCGGCACTCCGACCAAAATGCTGGCGAGGATGAAGCCCAAAGGTTCGAAGGTGCCGGCGAACACCAGCAGCAGTGCTATGCAGATGCCGATTTTCTGCAGGGTTTCGCGGTCCAGTTGCGGGTCTTCGTCGCTGTGTACGACCGGTGCGGGACGAAACAGCATGTACAACAAAGCCAGGCCCATCAGCCCAAGCATCAGCAGGGGAAAGGCTCGTGGGCCAACGGGTTCATAAGAAAAAGCCGCCTGGTAAGGCCAGGCCATCAGTGCCAGGCCAATACAGGCCAGCAACAGCACCGCGGCAAAAATACGTTGAAGGGTGAGCATGACTAACTCCTGGGCAGCGCCGGGGGAGCCGACGCCGCCGCGCGAACAGAGACGGTTACTGGATCAGGCCGAACTCTTTGGCCAGCACCTTGTAATCGGCGACTTGCTTTTTCACGTAGGTGTCCAGTTCCTGGCCGGTCATGGCGAACGGGAACAGCTCGCGCTGGTCACGCAGCTTGGCGAACTCTTCGGAGGCCAGCAGCTTGTCGAAGGCGTCTTTCCACCAGGCGTAGTCTTCGTCGCTGACCTTTGGCCCGAGGTAGAAGCCGCGCACCACCGGCCAGACGATGTCGTAGCCTTGTTCCTTGGCGGTCGGGATGTCTTTCATTTCCGGTTCGTCGATGCGTTTTTCGGCGAACACGGCCAGCAGGCGCATGTCACCGCTCTGGATATGGGGCATGGAGTCGGAGATGTCGGTACTGCCGACCTGGATGTGCCCGCCGAGCAGGGCAGTAGCGATTTCACCGCCGCCTTCGAGGGCCACATAACGCAGGTCGCGAGGGTTGATCCCGGCGGCCTTGGCGATGAGTGCGGTCTGCATCCAGTCCTGGCTGCCGACGGTGCCGCCGGAGCCGATGACCACTGAGCCTGGATCTTTCTTCAGGGCTTGTACCAGGTCATCGAGGGTCTTGTAGGGCGAATCACTCTTCACTGCGATGGCGCCATAGCTGGTACCGACGGCGGCCAGCCAACGCACGGCGCTTTCGTCGAAGCGACCGAACTTGCCCTGGGCCAGGTTCAACAACGAGCCGCTGGACCAGGCCACCAGGGTGCCGGCGTCCGCCGGGCGCTGGGCGACCACGGCGTTATAGGCCACCGCGCCAACGCCACCGGGCATGTAGGTGACGCGCATCGGCTTGGTCAGCAGCTTCTGGTTGACCAGCGCGCTTTGCGCAAGCTTGCACGTCAGGTCGAAACCGCCGCCGGGGGAAGCCGGTGCGATGCATTCGGGGCGCTTGGGTTCGGCGAGCAACTGCCCGGCGAACATCAGGCAGCCGGCGGCCAGGACGACTTTACGCAGTGATAGGCTCATTATTGTCTCCACAGGAGTTGTTGTTGTGTGTGGTACGAAGGGGGCGATGCCGGCTCCTTGCCTTGCTCATCGAGGATGGCCGACACAGGTCGTGGCAGGGAGGGGCGCGATGGAACAACGGCAGGCCGGGCAGCAGTGAAGCTGGCCAGGACGGTCTGTTGGAAGCGGGAAAGGTGGGCTGGCACGGTGGCCTGACGCTGCATGGACAGCATGGTGAACACTCCGCTTTTATTGTTCTTATCGGCGAAAACGCTTCGAGGCGTTTTTCGTTCGCGATCGGCATCGCGACCGGCAGTCGAAACTGTCCGTCCTCGGACTCTAACGGCCCAACCTTTCGCTAACCTTTCAATACCTTTGAGACTGTTTTTTGGCTTCACAGTGGGCGTTGCGGCTGTAAACTCCGCGCCAAAGAATGGCGTCGGCCATCCCTGAATCGAGGAATAACCCATGCGTGTTCTGCTCGTCGAAGACCATCTGCAGCTTGCCGAAAGCGTTGCCCAGGCGCTCAAGAGCGCCGGTTTGACCGTCGATGTGCTGCACGATGGCGTGGCCGCAGACCTGGCCTTGAGCAGCGAGGAGTACGCCGTGGCCGTCCTCGATGTCGGGCTGCCGCGCATGGACGGTTTCGAAGTGCTGGCGCGCCTGCGGGCTCGCGGCAAGACCCTGCCGGTGCTGATGCTAACCGCCCGCAGCGACGTCAAGGATCGCGTCCATGGCCTGAACCTGGGGGCTGACGATTACCTGGCCAAGCCCTTTGAGCTGACTGAACTGGAGGCCCGGGTCAAGGCGCTGTTACGGCGCAGCGTCCTGGGCGGCGAACGCCAACAGCGCTGTGGTGGGCTGGTGTATGACCTGGACACCCGCCGCTTTACCCTCGACGATGAACTGCTGACGCTGACATCTCGCGAGCAGGCGGTGCTGGAGGCGTTGATCGCCCGGCCGGGGCGGGTGATGAGCAAGGAGCAGTTGGCCGCCCAGGTGTTTGGCCTGGACGAGGAGGCCAGCGCGGATGCCATCGAGATCTACGTCCACCGGCTGCGTAAGAAACTCGATGGCCATGCCGTCGCCATCGTGACGTTCCGTGGCCTGGGCTACCTGCTGGAAAACCGCGATGCATAAGCCCGACAGCCTGCGCTGGCGGTTGCTCTGGAACCTCGCATTGCTGTTGGTGGTGCTGATGCTCGCCAGCGGCCTGAGCGCCTACTGGAACGGTCGTGAAGCCGCGGATACCGCCTATGACCGCACGCTGCTGGCCTCGGCCCGAACCATCGCCGCGGGGCTTTCCCAGCGCGATGGCAGCCTGAGCGCGGACGTGCCCTATGTGGCCCTGGACACCTTCGCCTATGACAGCGCCGGGCGCATTTATTATCAGGTCAATGACATCAACAAGCAGTTGATCTCTGGCTATGAAAACCTTCCCGGCCCGCCGCCCGGTACGCCACGCACCGACGATTACCCGGCCCTGGCGCGCTTCTACAACGCCAGTTACCAGGGCCAGAACGTGCGGGTGGTGAGCCTGCTCAAAGCCGTGAGCGAGCCGAACATGAACGGCATGGCGGAAATTCGCGTCGCGGAGACCGAAGAGGCGCGAGTCAGCATGGCCCGCAGCCTGATGGCCGACACCCTGCTGCGCCTCGGGATGCTGGCCGTGGGGGCGTTGCTGCTGGTGTGGTTTGCGGTCAGTGCCGCATTGCGTCCACTGGAGCGCTTGCGTACGGCGGTGGAGGAGCGCCAGCCGGACGATCTGCGCCCGCTGCCGCTGGTGGAAGTCCAGCATGAGCTCTGGCCCCTGGTGCGGGCCCTCAACCACTTCACCGAGCGGCTGCGCGGGCAGTTCGAGCGCCAGGCGCAATTCATTGCCGATGCCGCCCATGAACTGCGCACACCGTTGGCCGCGCTCAAGGCCCGCCTGGAGCTGGGCTTGCGCGCCAGTGAGCCGGCGACCTGGCGTGAAACCTTGGAAACCGCCGCCCAAGGCACCGACCGCTTGACCCATCTGGCGAATCAGCTGTTGTCCATGGCCCGCGTCGAAAACGGCGCCCGCGCCATCGCCGAGGGCGGCGCGCAGTTGCTCGACATGAGTCAGCTGGCCCGGGAGCTGGGCATGGCCATGGCGCCGCTGGCCCATGCCCGGGGTGTGGCGTTGGCGCTGGAAGCCGATGAGCCGGTGTGGCTGCGGGGCGAGCCGACCTTGCTCAACGAGCTGCTGAGCAACCTGGTGGACAACGCACTGGCGCATACCCCATCGGGCGGCAACGTGATCCTGCGGGTCACCGCGCCGGCGGTGCTGGAAGTTGAGGACGACGGCCCTGGCATTCCCTTGCACGAGCGCGATCGGGTGTTCGAGCGCTTCTATCGACGCAACCAGCAAGTGGCCGGCTCGGGCCTGGGTTTGGCGATCGTCGGCGAGATCTGCCGCGCTCACCTGGCGCAGATCACCCTGCACGATGGGCAGGAGCGGGGGTTGAAGGTGCGGGTGAGTTTTGTACCGGGCTCGGACTGATTCCAGTGCGCTTCGGCGCACCCGGCTCGCTAGGCTCTGTTTGAAAAGTCTTGAGACGAAGGTCAGGCAAGGCGAAAACCGGCGAGGAAGCGGAGTTTACTGGAGTAAATGAGCATTCCGAGCCGATTTTCAACGCAGCATGAACGAGTATCAAGGCTTTTCAGACAGAGCCTAGTAAAACATCGACCGCGCTTCTTCGATGTGCGCGCAGCGATCCTTGTTGTCCAGGTCGATGCCCAGCTTCTTGAAGGACGGCACCGCAAACACATCGATCTTGCCGAGAGGGTGGTCGGTGTCTCTGTAGCAATACAGCGCAGCGACCTGCACCAAGTCGACATAATCGACCTGCCGGGTATTCCGGGTGAAATCCAGGTACAAGCCCGGCAGTTTCACCAGCCTTTCTGGAAACTCCCAGACACTGAGCAACTTGTCCCCCAGCACCGGATGAATCGTCTCGATGACATGGTTGAGGCTGACGGGATCGGACAACAACTCGTTGTTGTCTTGCGCGTACGTCAGGATCGGCAGCACGCCGATCTGGTGCACCAGCCCACCGAGGGCCGCCTGGTCGGGTTTGAGCTGCGTGTAGCCGCGGCACAGCGCATAGCTGACACCGGCGATCTCCAGGCTTTTGCGCCAGACTTCACGCATTTTCTGTTCGACCACCTCGGAGCGGGCATGGAAAATCTGCTCCATGACCAGGCCGATGGCCAGGTTACTGCTGTAGTTGACGCCAAGCCGGGTGATGGCCGTGTGCAGGTCGGTGACTTCCTGGGTGGCGCGAAGCAGCGGGCTGTTGACCACTTTTATCAGGCGAGCCGAAAGTGCCGTGTCGCGACCGATCACTTTGCTCAGGTTGCTCACGCTGATTTCCGGGTCTTCAGCGGCCCGGCGAATCTGCAGGGCCACTTCCGGTAATGTTGGCAACACCAGGTCATCGTTATCGATGGCCTCCACCAAATCCCGTTGGACCTTCTCCGCCAAATCGCTCATTTCGGTTCTCTAGGGTGTTGCGACAAAGGCTGCGATCAGCGCTGGATCTCGCGGTCGCGGTCCAACTCGTAAGGCAAGTCGAGCAACTGCAGGGTCGGGCCCTCCAGGGCGCCCAGGTGCAGGTTGCCATCCTCCGCTGCTTCGGCCTGCAACACCGCCAGCAGTTCAATGTTTTGCTCGGCTCGCGCAGCCATCACCACTTCGCCGATGGAGCTGCCGTGGGTCGGGGAAAACAGCGCCGTGCCCGGTTCCGGCAGTTCGCTGGCGTCCAGTTGCAGGCGATACAGGCGCCGCTTGAGCTTGCCCAGGTACTGCATGCGGGCGACGATTTCCTGGCCGGTGTAGCAACCTTTCTTGAAACTCACGCCGCCAACGGCTTGCAGGTTGAGCATCTGCGGGATGAACAGCTCACGGGTGGCCGGCATCACCTGGCCGATACCGGCGCGGACCTGACCCAGTAGCCACGGGTTCAGGTCTGTCTCGGCGAGTGCCGCGGCCAGTTGGCTCCTGAGCGCTGGCGCCTGCTCGGCGCGGGCCCAGAGTTCAGCGCGGCCGGGGGAAACCCGCACGGCGATCAGCGACTCATGGCGAACCACACTGTCGGTGTCGGCCGGCAGTTCGAGGCCCAGGCCGGCGAGCACGTCATCGGCGTTTTCCAGGCCGAAGCGAACCCAGGCCAGGCTTTCGTCGGTGAGCTTGGATTTGGAGAACACGGCGTATTTTTTCAGGTCCGCCAGTTGTGGCTCGAGCAGCTCGCTGGCCATCGCCATCAGCACGCCGTCGCCTTCGAGCAGAATGCGGAAGCTCGATTGCATCCGGCCTTTCTGGGTGCAGCGGGCACCGAGGCTGGCACGGTTGTCGCTCAAGTAGTTGAGATTGCAGGTCAATTGACCTTGCAGGAATTTGCCGGCATCCACGCCGCGGACCGCGAGAACGCCTTCGTGGGACAGGGTGCAGAAAAAAGCGGAATCAGCCATGGGACATCGCAGGGTAAAAAGTCTGGTGGACATCATAAGGGGGCGCCCTTGAAATGGGTAGTTCACAAAGGAACGGTCGTGGCCGACCAATGCTGTCTGTTCCACCACGGCGGGGCCTGTATACTTGCGCTCTATTTGAGGAGCGCTCCATGGTCGAAGATGTTGAACTGAATCGCCTCTACTGGCACAGCCGTCGCGGCATGCTTGAGCTGGACGTGTTGCTGGTGCCGTTCGTGAAAGAGGTCTATCCCCATCTCAATGAAACGGACCGCGCGTGCTATGTCCGCCTGCTCGAATGCGAGGACCAGGACATGTTCGGCTGGTTCATGGAACGTAGCGAATCCGACGATCCAGAGCTGCAGCGCATGGTTCGGATGATTCTGGACCGTGTCCAGCCAAAGTAACCGCTTCGAATGCCGCTGGCAGGCCTCCAGGCAACTGCTGGCGGCCTACCTGCTGGCCCAGGCGGTCGCCCTGGGTTCGTTGTCTCTCCTGTCGGTCCCTTTCCCGTTGGCAGCGCTTGGCGTGGTGCTGTGTCTGGCCCATGGCGCCTGGGTCCTGCCGCGACAGCTCTTGTTGACCCATCGACAGGCCTTCAGTGGTCTGCGTTATGACGCTGCCGGTTGGCACCTGTGGAGCCCGGCTCACGGCTGGCGGGCGGTGCAGTTGCGCCCCGACAGCCTGGCATTGCCGATGATCGTCGTGCTGCGTTTTCGCCTGCGGGGCGAGTGGCGGGTCCGCTCGCTGTGCGTGCCGCGCGACGCACTGGCGCCGGATACTCATCGGCGCCTGCGGGTGCGGCTCAGGTTCAGTCGGCGTAGGTGGGCGGCACCAGGATAGTGTCCAGTGCCTCGGGCAGCAGATCCGGGTAGTCGAGGGTGTAGTGCAGTCCCCGGCTTTCCTTGCGCTCCATGGCCGAACGGATCATCAGTTCGGCCACCTGGGCCAGGTTGCGCAGCTCGATCAGGTCGCGACTGACTTTGTAGTTGCTGTAGAACTCGTCGATTTCATCCAGCAGCAGGCGCACCCGGTGCTGGGCCCGTTGCAGGCGCTTGTTGGTGCGCACGATCCCCACGTAGTCCCACATGAAACGCCGTAGTTCGTCCCAGTTGTGGGCAATGATCACGTCTTCGTCCGAATCGGTGACCTGGCTGGCGTCCCATGAGGGCAGGGCGGCAGGGATGGCGACCTGTGGCAACTGTTGCAGGATGTCGGCCGCCGCCGAGCGGGCGTAGACGAAGCATTCCAGCAGCGAGTTGCTGGCCATGCGGTTGGCGCCGTGCAGGCCGGTGAAGCTGGTTTCGCCAATGGCGTACAGGCCCGGCACGTCGGTGCGGCCCTGCTGGTCGACCATCACGCCGCCGCAGGTGTAGTGCGCCGCCGGCACCACCGGGATCGGTTGCCGGGTGATGTCGATGGAAAACTCCAGGCAACGCTCGTAGACGGTCGGGAAATGGCTCTTGATGAAGGCTTCGGGCTTGTGGCTGATGTCCAGGTAGACGCAATCGATGCCCAGGCGCTTCATTTCATGGTCGATGGCTCGGGCGACGATGTCCCGGGGCGCCAGTTCGGCACGCGGGTCGAAGCGCTGCATGAAGCGTTCACCGTTGGGCAGCTTCAGGTGTGCCCCTTCGCCACGCAGGGCCTCGGTCACCAGGAAACTCTTGGCCAGCGGGTGGTAAAGGCAGGTTGGGTGGAACTGGTTGAATTCCAGGTTCGCCACCCGGCAGCCCGAGCGCCATGCCATGGCGATGCCGTCGCCGCAGGCGCCGTCGGGGTTGCTGGTATAAAGGTAGACTTTCGCGGCCCCGCCGGAGGCCAGGATGACGAAGCGCGCGCCGTAGGTGTCGACTTCGCCGGTGCCGCGATTGAGCACGTAGGCGCCCAGGCAACGATCACCCTCCAGGCCCAGGCGCTTTTCGGTAATCAGGTCGACCGCGACGCGCTGCTCCAGCAACTCGATGTTCGGCCGCTGCCGGGCCTGGGCGAGCAATGTCTTGAAGATCGCCGCGCCGGTGGCATCGGCCGCGTGGATGATCCGTCGATGGCTGTGACCGCCTTCGCGGGTCAGGTGAAATTCGAAACCGCCGTCTTCGTTGCCGGAATGCTCGTCACGGGTAAATGGCACGCCCTGGTCGATCAGCCACTGGATGGCTTCCCGGCTGTGCTCGACGGTAAAGCGCACTGCGTCCGGATGACATAGGCCGCCACCGGCGTTGAGGGTGTCGTCGACATGGGACTCGACGGTATCGGTATCGTCCAGGACGGCCGCGACGCCGCCCTGGGCCCAGAATGTCGAGCCGTTGGCCAGGTCGCCCTTGCTCAGCACGGCAATGCGCAAATGCTCCGGCAAGGTCAGGGCAAGGCTCAAACCGGCGGCTCCGCTGCCGATTACCAGAACATCATGTTGGAACTGTTGGCTCATTCGAATGGTTTCCGCTCAAGGCGACCCGGGTCGGGGTTGGCGCAGGACGCCGTTTCATCGGGTCACGCAGCCACGCAGCCCACTAGTATATAGAGGGGGGGACCGGCACAATAGCCGGGCGAATCATGGCAATGTGGTACCAGTGTGGTAGAACAGCGGCACGTTTCGTCGGATCGCGGTTTTGAATGGGCAGGCAACAAGGCGGCCGTTTCGAGGACAGAGCGTGGTTTATCCCGTCACGGTTGGCCAATGTCTACTTCACAGCGCGATAAAATAGAGGGAACTTTTGCCAGGCGCCTACGTTCAATAGACGGTTGTCTGCAAAAGGGAGCAGCGTTGGGTGTGCAGGATTTCGATTGGAGTCCTTGCCGACAGGCCCGGCGATAGATTATTCGCGCAGCCGGGGAATCTCGTGCTGCGTTTTTCGTGCGTGCCGAGATCAGAGCGCGCAGGAAACTTGCTTGGAAGGGGGAGAACTTTTGCGAAAAGCCCGAGTCTATGTTTGCAAGCCCGGACAATTAGTAATGCAAGCCTCCTTCGAGCTTATCGAGGAGTGTTCATGCTAACCCAGGAAGAGGATCAGCAGCTGGTTGAGCGCGTACAACGCGGCGACAAGCGAGCTTTCGATCTGCTAGTGCTGAAATACCAGCACAAAATTCTCGGGTTGATCGTGCGGTTCGTGCACGACACCCATGAAGCGCAGGATGTTGCTCAGGAGGCCTTCATCAAGGCCTACCGTGCACTTGGTAATTTTCGCGGCGACAGCGCGTTCTACACGTGGCTTTACCGCATCGCCATCAACACGGCGAAAAACTATCTGGTTTCACGCGGCCGCCGGCCGCCGGATAGCGATGTAAGTTCTGAAGATGCAGAGTTCTACGATGGCGATCACGGCCTCAAGGACCTCGAATCCCCGGAACGCGCATTGCTGCGGGATGAGATCGAGGGCACTGTCCACCGAACCATCCAGCAACTGCCCGAAGATTTGCGTACGGCTTTAACTTTACGCGAGTTCGACGGTCTGAGTTATGAGGACATTGCGAGCGTCATGCAATGTCCGGTGGGCACCGTGCGCTCCCGGATCTTCCGCGCTCGGGAGGCCATCGATAAAGCCCTGCAACCGTTGTTGCAGGAAAACTAAAGACAGCGGCGATAGCCAAGAGAGGAACGCCATGAGTCGTGAAGCCCTGCAGGAATCGCTGTCCGCAGTGATGGATAACGAAGCGGACGAACTGGAATTGCGTCGGGTATTGAATGCCTTTGACGATGTTGAAACCCGTGAGACCTGGGCTCGTTACCAGATCGCTCGGGCTGTAATGCACAAGGACCTGCTGCTTCCGCGCCTGGACATCGCTGCGGCCGTTTCTTCTGCATTGGCTGACGAAGCCGTACCGGCAAAAGCCTCTCGCGGACCATGGCGCAGCCTGGGTCGCCTGGCCGTTGCCGCTTCGGTCACCGTCGCCGTACTGGCCGGTGTGCGCCTGTACAACCAGGATGAGATTGCCGGCGTGCAAATGGCACAGCAGTCCACCCAGCCTGGCTTGGCCGCTCCACAGGTCAAGGGCCCGGCAGTGCTGGCCGGCTACAGCGAAGGTTCGGAAGCTGCAGGTCCGATGACCAACGGTGTGCTGCAAGGCCAACCTGGCTGGCACGACCAGCGTCTGCCTAACTACCTGCGTCAGCATGCCCAGCAAGCTGCCTTGAAGGGTACTGAAAGCGCGCTGCCCTATGCCCGTGCAGCCAGTATGGAAAACCGTTAATTAAGGACGACCATTGCGCGCCATACCTTTATTCGCGCTGTTGCTGGGAGGCTGGTGTACGGTTCCAGCCTATGCCGATGAGGCTCAGGACTGGTTGAACCGCCTGGGCCAGGCCGAGCAGCAGCAAAGCTTCCAGGGCACTTTCGTTTACGAGCGCAACGGTAGTTTCTCTACCCACAACATCTGGCATCGTGTACAGGATGGCAAGGTCCGCGAGCGGCTACTCCAGCTCGACGGCTCGGCACAGGAAGTCGTGCGCATTGATGGGCGGACTCAATGCGTCAGCGGCTCCCTGATCGCGGGGTTGGGCAATACGCCAGACGGCACTGCACGGGCGCTCGATCCGCAAAAACTCAAGAATTGGTATGACCTTGCCGTCATTGGCAAGTCGCGTGTGGCTGGGCGTCCGGCGGTCATCGTGGCGTTGACGCCCAAGGACCAGCATCGCTACGGCTTCGAACTGCACCTGGACAAAGAGACGGGTTTGCCGCTCAAGTCCTTGTTGCTCAATGACAAGGGGCAACTGCTCGAACGGTTCCAGTTCACGCGCATGAACGTTGCCGCGCCGGCGGAGGCCGATCTGCAGGCCTCGGCTGATTGCAAGGTGGTCGCGCAGGACCCGGACAAGGCCGCTGCGGTAAAAGCCGCCTGGCACTCGGACTGGCTGCCGCCGGGTTTCGAGTTGGCCAGCAGTATCGCGCGCAAGGACCCGGACACCAAGGTCCTGGTCAACAGCCTGATGTACGACGATGGCTTGGCGCGCTTCTCGGTGTTCCTTGAGCCATTGAATGGCGCCAACGCCACCGATACCCGCACTCAGCTCGGCCCGACGGCCGCCGTCTCCCGTCGACTCACCACGCCTCAGGGCGAAATGATGGTCACGGTGGTTGGCGAGATTCCCATCGGTACGGCGGAGCGGATCGCGCTGTCCATGCGTTCCGATGTCACGGCGACCCAGTAGCGTATTGGCTGGGTGGCCTGCATGCGCGAAAGGCTGATGGCGCCGGGGTCTGATCGAAATGCCGAAACTTCCTGTCAGCATTTTCATTTGCAAAAACACGGTTTTTTTTCTATTAGGTCAGAGCCGCTCGGCCCTGGCCTTGTCTGTTTGCGGAACAAAAATACCGGCGTATCTTTCCCTGGTATTGCTTGCTCCATATCGCTTAACCATGCTCGTCGTAACGGGAGCCGTATGTCGATACCACGCTTGAAAACCTATCTCTCCATCTTTGCCACCGTGCTTGTGCTCGGCCAGGCTGTCCCTGCCGTGGCAGCCGAGTTGCCTGACTTCACGCAGTTGGTCGAGCAGGCGTCGCCCGCAGTGGTGAACATCAGTACGACCCAGAAGTTGCCGGATCGTCGGGTATCGGACCAGCAGATGCCGGACCTCGAAGGCCTGCCGCCGATGCTGCGCGAGTTCTTCGAACGCGGGATGCCGCCGCAGCCACGTTCGCCAGGTGGCGGTCGCCAGCGTGAGGCGCAATCCCTGGGTTCCGGCTTCATCATTTCGCCTGATGGCTACATTCTGACCAACAACCACGTGATCGCCGACGCCGATGAAATCCTGGTGCGCCTGGCCGATCGCAGTGAGCTCAAGGCCAAGTTGATCGGTACCGACCCACGCTCCGACGTGGCCTTGCTGAAAATCGACGGCAAGGACCTGCCCGTGCTCAAGTTGGGCAAATCCCAGGACCTGAAGGCCGGCCAGTGGGTCGTGGCCATCGGTTCGCCGTTCGGTTTCGACCACACCGTGACCCAAGGCATCGTCAGCGCCATCGGGCGCAGCTTGCCGAACGAGAACTACGTGCCCTTCATCCAGACCGACGTGCCGATCAACCCGGGTAACTCCGGTGGCCCGCTGTTCAACCTTGCCGGTGAAGTGGTGGGTATCAACTCGCAGATCTACACCCGGTCGGGCGGCTTCATGGGCGTGTCTTTCGCCATCCCGATCGACGTGGCCATGGACGTGTCGAGCCAGCTGAAAAGCGAAGGCAAGGTCAGCCGCGGCTGGCTGGGCGTCGTCATCCAGGAAGTGAACAAGGACCTGGCCGAGTCGTTCGGGCTGGAAAAACCAGCCGGTGCGCTGGTGGCGCAGATCCAGGAAGGCGGGCCGGCGGCCAAGGGCGGCCTGCAAGTGGGTGACGTTATCCTGAGCATGAACGGCCAGCCGATCATCATGTCCGCCGACCTGCCGCATCTGGTAGGTGCTCTCAAGGCCGGTGCCAAGGCCAATCTGGAAGTGATCCGCGAAGGCAAGCGCAAGAATGTCGAACTGACCGTCGGAGCCATTCCCGAGGAAGGCAAGGAGCTGGATTCGCAGACCAAATCCGGTGTCGAGCGCAGCAGCAATCGACTGGGTGTGGCAGTGGCCGAGCTTACCGAAGAGCAGAAGCGCACCCTGGAGCTTCAGGGTGGCGTGGTGATCAAGGAAGTGCAGGACGGTCCTGCGGCCCTGATCGGCTTGCAACCGGGCGACATCATCACTCACCTGAACAACCAGGCCATCGGTTCGGCCAAGGAATTCACCGATATCGCCAAGGCTCTGCCGAAGAATCGCTCGGTGTCGATGCGGGTCCTGCGTCAGGGACGTGCGAGTTTCATCACCTTCAAGCTGGCCGAATGATCGGTTAGCGCCGCAATGAAAAAACCGCCTCGAGAGAGGCGGTTTTTTTATGCGTGGTGAATTTGCCTGCCGCGCCGATGGGTGACGAGCCCATGACCCCTGTGGGAGCGGCTTGCTCGCGAAAGGGTCAGCACCTTCAACATCATTGCAAGCTGACCCACCGCTTTCGCGAGCAAGCCCGCTCCCACAAGGGATCTGTGCTGGGCCGTAAACCTGGCGTCGCAGCTTTATCCCATCATGTCCTTGACCATGCGCTCCTGTTCCATGAGCTCCCGTTGCCGGGCGTCGATGCGTGACGACAGTGGGAAGTTGGTGCCGGCGCGACGTTTGGCGAAGTCCAGTTGCTGGATGGCCTGGCGGTAATCGCCAACCAGCGCGAAGTACTCGGCACGCGCCTGGTGCAAGCCAATGATGTTGCCCGACAAGCCGCGAGTCTCGGCCACCATGTACCACACGTCCGGATCGTCCGGGCGGGACTTGAGCAGCGTTTCCAGGGCTTTCTCGGCGTCGGCGGGGCGGTTCTGCTTGAGCAGCAGGTCGACCCGTACCTGGTTGAGGGGGTAGTTGCCTGGGTATTGCGTCAGCATTCGGTCGACGCGCGATTGTGCGTCGGCCAGCTTGTTGCTGGTGATGTCCAGGTCAACCTGGGCCAGGTTGTAGATGATTTCGTCGGGGGATTTGGCCAGTAGCGGCTTGAGGTTTTCCCGCGCCTCGTTCAATTGGCCGCCCTTGATCTGCGCGATCGCCAGGCCATAGCGCGCTACGTCGTTCTTCGGGTTCTCATCCAACTGCGCCCGGAAGCGCTTGGCGCCCAGGCCCGGGGTTTCTTCGTAGATCAACTGGACGCGTGCGCGGATCAGTTGATAACGCACGCTGTCCTCGATGCCGCCCGGCTTGGCCTGCTCGGCGCGGTTGCGGGTGTCAGCGATCCGGGATTCGGTCACCGGGTGAGTCAGCAGGAACTCCGGCGGCCGGGCGTCGAAGCGGTACTGGCGCATCAGTCGCTCGAACATGGTCGGCATGGAGCGCGGATCGTAGCCGGCCTTCTCCAGGTTCAGGATGCCGATACGGTCGGCTTCCTGTTCATTCTGGCGGGAGAAGCGCCGCTGTTCCTGGATGGCGGCTGCCTGGGTCCCGGCGATGGCGGCGATGCCGGCGTCACCGCCACCGGCGGCGGCGATCACGATGCCGGTCAGCAACGCCGCCATCATCGGCACTTGCATGCGCTGCTGGGCTTCGACGCCGCGGGCGAAGTGGCGTTGCGACAAGTGCGCCAGTTCGTGGGCCATCACCGAAGCGTATTCGCCTTCGGTCTGGGCGTTGAGGAACAGGCCACCGTTGACCCCGACGATCCCGCCCGGCGCGGCGAAGGCGTTGAGTTGCGGGCTGTTGATCAGGATGAACTCCAGGCGCCGGTCATTGACCTGGCTGGTTTCCACCAGCTTGTAGACGCTGGTTTCAACATAATCCTTGAGCTGTGGATCGTTGAGTTGGGACACCTGGCTGCGCAACAGGGCCAGCCAGGCGCGACCCAGCTGGTGTTCCTGTTCCGGCGAGACGATGGCAGAACTGGCGTCGCCAAGTGACGGCAGGTCGTCGGCGAAGCCCGGTGAGGCAAGCAGGCAAGCGAGCGTCAGCAGGGTGGGGCGCAGAAATGTCATGCACGAAGCCTTAGTCGACAAAGACCTTACTGTAGCCGGACACCGGGCCCGGGACCAGATATTCTAGGCGGCTCAACGACCTGCCGCGGAGTGAACCGATGACCGATGCTGTAGCCCACGATGCCGAACTGGACGCCAGCGGCCTGAACTGTCCGTTGCCGTTGCTCAAGGCCAAGCTGGAACTCAATCGGCTGGCCAGCGGCGCGGTGCTCAAGGTGACCGCCACGGATGCGGGTTCCCAGCGTGATTTCCGCACCTTCGCTCGGTTGGCCGGTCATACGCTGCTGCGTGAAGAAGACGATAACGGCGTTTACCGTTACTGGCTGAAAAAGGCCTGAGCAATCGATGACGCTTCTTAAGGATTTTTAATGTTCAAGGTGTTACGCGACTGGATTCAACGCTACTTCTCCGATGAGGAGGCGGTGGTCCTGGCTGTCCTGCTGTTCCTGGCCTTCACCGCCGTGCTCACCCTGGGCGGCATGCTGGCACCGGTGCTGGCGGGGATGGTGCTGGCTTACCTGATGCAGGGCCTGGTCACCACCCTGGAGCGCATGCGTCTGCCGGGTGCCGTGGCCGTCGGCTTGGTGTTCGCCCTGTTCATGGGCTTGCTGGTGCTGTTCATCGTGGTGATCGTGCCGCTGCTCTGGCACCAGTTGGTGACGCTGTTCAACGAGTTGCCGGGGATGCTCGCCAAATGGCAGTCGCTGCTGTTGCTGCTGCCCGAGCGTTATCCGCACCTGGTGTCCGACGAGCAGGTCCTGCAGACCATCGAGGTGGTGCGCGGGCAGATTGGCAAGTTCGGTCAGTGGGCGCTGACGTTTTCACTGTCCAGCCTGCCGCTGCTGGTCAACATCATGATTTATCTGGTGCTGGTGCCGATTCTGGTGTTCTTTTTTCTCAAGGACCGGGAAATGATCGGCCGCTGGGTCCGGGGCTACCTGCCTCGCGAGCGCACGCTGATCACTCGGGTGGCCCAGGAAATGAACCGCCAGATCGCCAACTACATTCGCGGTAAAGTCATCGAGATTTTCATCTGCGGCGGCGTGACCTACATCGGCTTCGTGGCTTTGGGGCTCAACTACGCGGCGCTGTTGGCCTTGCTGGTGGGTGTTTCGGTGGTGGTGCCGTACGTGGGCACCGTCGTCGTCACCGTGCCGGTGGCGCTGATTGCGCTGTTCCAGTGGGGCTGGAGCGATCAGTTCATTTACCTGATGGCGGTCTATGGGATCATCCAGACCCTGGATGGCAACGTATTGGTGCCGCTGCTGTTTTCCGAGGCGGTGAACCTGCACCCGGTAGCGATCATCTGCGCGGTGCTGCTGTTCGGCGGATTGTGGGGGTTCTGGGGCGTGTTCTTCGCCATTCCCCTGGCGACGCTGTTCAAGGCCGTGCTGGATGCGTGGCCGAGCAAGGAGCCGGTGGTGGCGCCGTTGTTGTAGCGGTCACATCTGAATGAGTCGGTGAGGCTGATGGCGCCATCGCGAGCGAGCTCGCTCCCACAGGGATTGATTAACACCACCAATCCAGTGTGGGAGCGAGCTTGCTCGCGATGGCGCCAGTGCAGGGCAGCGAGAACCTCAGGCCTTGTCGAGCGCCTGGGCCGCCGCCAGCACCGCATCCACATGCCCCGGCACTTTCACGCCGCGCCACTCCTGACGCAGTACACCGTCCTTGTCGATCAGGAAGGTGCTGCGATCCACGCCCAGGTATTCCTTGCCATAGAGCTTTTTCAGTTTGATCACATCGAACAGCTGGCAAACGGCTTCGTCCTTGTCGCTGATCAGCTCGAACGGGAATTCCTGTTTGCACTTGAAGTTCTCGTGGGACTTGAGGCTGTCCCGGGAGACGCCGAACACCTCGGTGTTGGCGGCCTGGAACTGCGGGTACAGGTCACGGAACCCCTGGCCTTCGGTGGTGCAGCCTGGCGTGCTGTCCTTCGGGTAGAAGTAGATCACCACCTGCTTGCCTTTCAGGGCCGCGAGGCTGATGGTCTGCCCGCTGGTGGCGGGTGCCTGGAAATCGGTAACCGGTTGGTCGACGGCAACGGCCATGAACGCTTCCTTACATTGGGTTTTGTGGACGCCACGGTTCGATCAGCGCATCCAGGTTCATCGCGTCGGCGAAGTCCAGGAACTGATCGCGCAGCCAGCTGATCTGGGTGCCGGCCGGCAGGGTCACGGTGAACGTGGCATTGAGCATGGTGCCGCCGGTCTGGGGTGCCTGGTAGGTGTCGCAGGTCAGGTTTTCCAGCTCGACGTGGTGGTCCATGAAGAACTGGCACAGCTCGTTGATGATGTCCGGGCGGTAGGCCGAGCTCACGTAGGCCACGTAGGGCAGGGCCTGGGGACGGTTCTCCAGCGCGGCGCTGCGCACCACGTTGACGGTGAAGGCGTGCTTCTTCGCCAGCACGGGGAGACTGCCTTCCAGGCGAGCGAGGGCGTCCCAGCTGCCGGAAATTTCCAGCACGAGCGCACTGCATTCGCCGTGACGGGTCAGGCGTGAGGTCACGACGGCGCAGCGATTTTCATGGCTGGCGCGGCACAGGACGTTAGTCAGCTCCATGGGGTTGGCGCCAAGGGCACTGATAACAAGGAATTGTTCGCGGACTGTGGGGGTGGACATGCAGCATTCCTAAAGCGATGAGCGGTCGGTACTTTTTATAGCCCGGTACGGCGCCAGGCCCCGAAAAAGCGCACGGCTCAGGCCCAGTGTCCGGGCTTGCGCCGTGTTCCGCGATGGCAGCAACGGACCGGGGCAAACGCAGGATCGGGGCTTGTGGCGACGAAAACGGAGGCTGGAAACCGGCGTACGAGCTTATCGGTACCGATCAAAGCCTGAAGGGTAGCGAAAACCATCGCCAAGGGGAATGGTAGTTCGCTTGTACAAGCATCTTGGCGCCAGTACCATTACCGCTCTCTTTTTCCGGCAGGAGCGGTTTCATGATTGCGGGCAGTATGGTGGCACTGGTCACACCCATGGATGCACAAGGGCATCTTGACTGGGCCAGCCTCAGCAAACTCGTGGACTTCCACCTTGAAAACGGCACCCATGCCATCGTCGCCGTCGGCACCACCGGCGAGTCGGCCACCCTCGACGTCAACGAACACATTGAAGTCATCCGGGCCGTGGTCAAGCAGGTCAACGGCCGCATCCCGGTCATCGCCGGCACTGGCGCCAACTCCACCCGCGAAGCCGTCGAACTGACCCGCAATGCCAAGGAAGCCGGCGCCGACGCCTGCCTGCTGGTTGTCCCGTACTACAACAAGCCGACCCAGGAAGGCCTGTACCAGCACTTCAAGCACATTGCCGAAGCCGTCGACATCCCGCAGATCCTCTATAACGTTCCCGGCCGCACCTCCTGCGACATGCAGGCCGAGACGGTGATCCGCCTGTCCACCGTGCCGAACATCATCGGCATCAAGGAAGCCACAGGCGACATGAAGCGCGCCAAGGCCATTCTCGATGGCGTGAGCGAGGATTTCCTCGTGCTGTCCGGTGACGACCCGACCGCCGTCGAGCTGATCCTGCTGGGTGGCAAGGGCAACATTTCCGTGACTGCCAACGTCGCCCCGCGCGAAATGGCCGACCTGTGCGAGGCCGCGCTCAAGGGCGACGCCGAGACCGCCCGGGCCATCAATGAAAAACTGATGCCACTGCACAAGGACCTGTTCATCGAGGCCAACCCGATTCCGGTGAAGTGGGCCTTGGTCGAAATGGGCCTGATGCACGAGGGTATCCGCCTGCCACTGACCTGGCTGAGCAAAACCTGTCATGAACCGCTGCGGCAGGCCATGCGCCAGTCCGGCGTCCTGGTTTAATTGAGGAAGTACAACGCATGAAGCGAATGGCCGGACTTTCCGCACTTGCCTTGATTATCTCCAGCACCAGCGGCTGCGGATGGATCTGGGGGCCGGAAGGTTACTTCCGCGACCGTGGTAGCGATTACCTGCAGGCGCAACAGACTGCACCGATGCAATTGCCGCAAGACGTCAACGTCGCCAAGCGTCTGGATCCGCTGCTGCCGATCCCGCGCAATGTCGCCGACGACACCGCCAAGGGCGAATACGTTGTCCCACGCCCGCAGCCGCTGTCGGCCGTGGCCGAGGCCAGCGACTACACCTTGCAGAAAAGTGGCGATTCCAGCTGGGTCATGGGCCAGCATCCACCGGCTGAAGTCTGGCCCGTGGCAATCCAGTTCTTCCAGGACAACGGTTTCCGCCTGGATGAACAACGCCCGCAGACCGGCGAATTCACCACCACCTGGCAGCGCGCCGATGAACTGTCCGCGGCCATGGGCAAGCGCCTGAGCGCCGCCGGTGTCGCATCCGACGCCGAAACCCGCGTGCGGGTGCGCATCGAGCCTGGCGTGCAGCGCAACACCAGTGAAATCTATGTCGTCAGCGCCGAGCGTCCAGCCGGCAGCACCGCCGACGTGGCCTTCACCAATCGTTCGGTCAACACGGGCCTCGACGCAGCACTGGTCGACGACATGCTGGCCAGCATGAGCCGTACCGCCGAGCAGGGTGGTTCGGTTTCGATGCTCGCCACCCGCGACTACGACACGCCAAGCCGTGTCAGCCTGAGCGAAGACGGCAGTGGCAACCCGGTGCTCAACGTCGGCTCCGACCTGGACCGTGCCTGGTCGAGCGTTGGCCGTGCGCTGGAGCAGGGCGAATGGCGGGTTGAGGACATCAACCGCAGCCTGGGCCTGTACTACATCAACCTCGCCGAAAAAGCCGAGAAGAAAGACGAGAAGCCTGGCTTCTTCAGTGGCCTGTTCGGCAGCAAGCCGGACAAGGAAGAAGTTGAAGCCCGTGCCGAGCGCTATCAGGTTCGCCTGAGCAAGGTGGGTGACAGCGTCCAGGTGACCGTCGAGAAGAACATCAACACCGTGGCGCCGGCCGAAGTGGCTCGTAAAGTGTTGAGCGTGATTCAGGACAACCTGGGCTGATCCGATGCGTTTTGCCGTTCTCGGTAGCGGGAGCCAAGGGAACGGCACGCTGGTCGCCAGTGCCGGTACGTATGTGCTGGTCGATTGTGGTTTCTCCCTGCGGGAAACCGAGAAGCGCCTGTTGCGCCTGGGTGTGCATCCGGCGCAGTTGAGCGCGATACTCGTGACCCACGAACATGCCGACCACGTGCATGGCGTGGGTTTGCTGTCTCGGCGCTACAATCTGCCGGTGTACCTGAGCCGTGGGACCCTCGGCGGCCTGCGCAAGCCCATCGAACCGGCGGGGTTCGTGGCCGGTGGCGAGCAATTGCGCATCGGCTGCCTGGACATCAATGTGGTCAGCGTGGCCCATGATGCCCGTGAGCCGACGCAATATGTGTTCAGTGACGGCGAGCGGCGCTTTGGCTTGTTGACCGACCTGGGTTCGTATTGCGACAGGGTGATGGACAGTTACCGCGACCTCGATGCCTTGATGATCGAGTCCAACCACTGCCGTGACATGTTGGCGCGCGGGTACTACCCGTACTTCCTCAAGCAGCGGGTCGGCGGGGAGCACGGACATTTGAACAACCACCAGGCCGCGTTCCTGGTGGCCGAGTTGGGTTGGCAAGGCCTGCAACACCTGGTCCTGGCCCATCTGAGCAGCAAGAACAACCTGCCGCAGCTGGCCCGGCAATGTTTTGTCGACACCCTTGGGTGCGACCCGGACTGGCTGCAACTGGCCGATCAAGATTCAGGGCTCGACTGGCGACATATCGCCTAGCCCACTACTTAGCAAGCGGAGCCCATCATGGAAAAACGTGAAGAACTCTACCGCGGCAAAGCCAAGTCGGTTTACAAGACCGACGACGCCGACCGTTTGATCCTGCTGTTTCGCAACGACACCTCGGCGTTCGACGGCAAGCGCATCGAACAGCTGGACCGCAAGGGCATGGTGAACAACAAGTTCAACGCCTTCATCATGCAGAAGCTCGAAGCCGCCGGCGTGCCGACCCAGTTCGACAAGCTGCTGGGCGACAACGAATGCCTGGTCAAGAAGCTGGACATGATCCCGGTCGAGTGCGTCGTACGTAACTACGCCGCCGGCAGCCTGGTCAAGCGCCTGGGCGTGGAAGAGGGCATGAAGCTCAACCCCTACACCTTCGAACTGTTCCTGAAGGACGACGCCAAGGGCGACCCGTTCATCAACGAATCCCACGTCGTGGCATTCGGTTGGGGCACCGCCGAGCAACTGGCGCGCATGAAGGAACTGTCCCTCAAGGTCAACGAGGTGCTGAGCAAGCTGTTCGACGACGCCGGCCTGCTGCTGGTGGACTTCAAGCTCGAGTTCGGCGTATTCAGCGACGGCTCCATCGTCCTGGGTGACGAATTCAGCCCGGACGGCTGCCGCCTCTGGGACAAGGCCACCAAGAAGAAAATGGACAAGGACCGCTTCCGCCAAGGCCTCGGTGACGTCATCGAAGCCTACGAAGAAGTCGCCCAACGCCTGGGTGTGCCGCTGTAAACGACGCAAGCATCTGATAGCACGGAAAAAATTTCGCTCGGGGGTTCGCTTCCGGCGAATGTGCTGGTATGATGCGCGCCACTGGAGAGATGCCGGAGTGGCCGAACGGGACGGATTCGAAATCCGTTGTACTGGCGACAGTACCTAGGGTTCAAATCCCTATCTCTCCGCCATTATTTAAAAAGCCCTGTAATTCAATGAGTTACGGGGCTTTTTGTTTTTAAGTTGTACTACTCGTTTGTACTACTCATCACGTCCCGACATTCGTCACTCCTATCCAAATCCCTTCGCTGTTTCGTTTATGTTCGTTCCGTCAGCACATTATCCTTCGATAACTACCCTTAGTCAGTACGCACCAGTACCCGTGGAGAGAGTTCTAAACCACCGTCGTGTATGGCAAAGTGACGCCTAACCTCTTTATCGACATGGATGACGCATGAATATCCCGCAAGAAATGCTACAGGCTGCACGCGACAACCCAACTGAGGGGGCTGCGGAAATATGCCGCTTCGCGCTGGAAGAGACAAATCATGATCTGTTCGATCCCGAATGGAGTGATCATGACCACACTCTCTTGATGGCGGCGGTAGCAGTCGTTCTGACTCTCGAAGAGCAAAACCTGATTGAGCATCAGCAGAATACTCCAGACGTCGATGATGTCGCTCAAACGGTGTGCCCACGCTTCCGACAGTTTCTTGGTGCTGTCCATCGGGATTTGTCAGCGACGATATCTAAGAACAAATTTGACAGTTTCCGAAAGCATTTCGCTGTCACCCTAGTTGAAAACTTTGGGTACGAGTTCACCGATGGCGACTTGAAGCGTATCCAGCAACTGATAAATGAGTTGCGTGAGATGGTGAGTGCCAACACTGAACTGGACGACGGCCACAAACGACGCATGCTCAAGCGTCTTGAGAAGATGCAGTCGGAGCTACACAAGAAAATGTCCGACATCAGTCGCTTCTACGAGTTGATGGGGGATGCTGGTGTGGCTCTAGGTAGGCTAGGTGAGGGTGCCAAGCCGTTTGTGGATAGGATAAAAGAGATAGTTGATATTGGCTGGAAGTCGCAGGCTCGTGCGGAGCAGTTGCAATCAGATGCCGAAAATCCAATGCTCGGGCATGAATCAGAGCCAAAGCTTCTAGACTGATGCACGCCAATGTTTCTGTCTCGTAGCCCCGATAACGTCGTGCCACCACACGCCAAGAGAATCATCATGAAGGTGTGGATTGGGTCGATTGTCCTGTTGGCTCTGGGAGGATGTGCCAACCACCCTTTGGACTGCTCGATGGGTGTGGCACTGGACGACTGCCTTCCTGGCACCAACGGTTATGCGAGCAGACAGGAAAGATCGAACAACCTTACAGCGGCGAAAGAACTGCAAGCGGCCAAAGACGATGCACACTGTCAGTCATACGGAGCAGCCCCCGGTTCCGATGCTTACGTGAACTGCGGTGTGCAGTAAGGTCGCGACAGACCAATTAGCACAAGCAGAAAAAGAAAGGCGTCAGCGTATCGGGCAGATGCTGAAGTCATAGAGCCAGCAATACCAGCAACCAGTACCGCAACCCTACGTGATGCCAAAGCAAATACACTGCACTTCCACGGCTTACGGCCAGATAGTGAGCACCAACTGCTGCTAACGCATTCAGGATACTTCCATGAAGGCAAGGATGGTTTGGTATTCAACAGTGAGTTCGGAATCGCTCAAGGACAGATTGTGAATAAATTTCGTTGGATATTCGCCCCCATACTAACCATCGTCAGCGTGACCAGTTTCGCATCATCACCTTCCTACGAAACACCAGAGTTCAATGATAAGAATGACCACCTTTCGATGGTGTATGTTTGTGGAGTTATTGGGGAGAAAGGTGGTTTTGACTCTGGAGCAATAGCTATAGTTGCCGCAGCGACATCAAAGATGGGTATTCCTGCAAAGAAGTCAGGCCAGCTTATGGGAGACGCCTTAACGTGGTGGGAAGCTAATCATGAGCGATATGATATTGCAGGAATGTGGGAAGGAACGTGCAAGGAACCGATCAACAATATAAGGCGGATGTACCTCAGCAAATAGTGGAGGGCGCCATATGCACATCAACGGACGTATGAGTGAAGCAATGGCAGATTTTCAGTACCTTGAAACGGAATTCAACACACTGTTAGAAAAGATAAGCGCCCTTGCTATTCACAAAGTGAGGGCGCAGGATATCTATGACAGAGAATTCAAAAGAATCCATGATTACTACGAGCAGCCCCCAGATTGGAGTGGTCGGAGGGAAAAGGGTCACTGGTCATACTTTCGCTTCACTTCTCCTTCAACAGGAGAAGAAACAACGCACCAATCCAAGCCTCTAAAGCTGGCTGACCAGATAGAGCTTAACGAACTTCAAAAGCTTAAGACGTATCACTGGCTTCTAGCTGAAGCCTATGAAGCGTTCGAAGATTTCATCGAGAGAGTTTACGCGTACTGTGGCCTAGTACGTAACAGATTCTGGGTCCAGCCTGATAACTGGGCGCACGGAGAATCCAGGGACTTCAAGCACTACTATAACCCTAAAAACAAAAGCAAAGGTACACCTTATAGGCAACTAGAAATACTGAGACAACAATCGCAGCACTTGTCAATGTATTAAGTAAAGCCCTGCAAAAATTTGAGAGTTGTGTGCGTGCTGGTTGAAAAGCTCCGCCACATCATTGTGCATAAGGGCGGGTATAGCGATGACTTCAAGGGACTGAAGGGGAAGATATATAGCGAGCTGAAAGGGATGAGCACAAAAAACGTGCATTCGTACGTTGACTCATATTTCATGACGCATAAAGGTGACAAACTAATTGATCTATTCGAGTTTCCTGTCGAAGATGGCGTGGGAGCCAGAGTTGGGGCATATCATGACTCTATGATAGGATTCTTAAGAGCACTTGTGGAATACGCACAGTTGATCAGGGAAAGCATTGAGTTGGATGAGGGTATGGATTTCTGAGCTTGGTTCCAAATTCCCATCGTTGGCTTGATTGATATTACAGCAGGTATGCCCGAGAAGGATTGCCATGAAATTATGAAAGGGCTGCTAATTAGCCTAGACTTGCGTGCTGAAAAACTCTAGGGGAATTAATAGATGAGGCGTGTAACAGTGGGGGCTAGCACCAGAAAAAACAACAACCCAATCAAGAGCTGGGCACCTATCGCTATCATTGCATTGATCGCCTGTACAACGGCTGTAGCTGCCCCTTGGCTCTGGCAATTCTCTGCATCCGATTTGAGCACAAGCCCTGGTGATTGGGGCGTGTTTGGTGACTACTTCGGGGGCGTGCTATCAACTTTAATCTCCGCCCTTGGGTTCATCGGCATCATAGCCACCATAAAAACTCAATCAGACACCATTTCTACACAGCTCTCTGGTATCGCTCAGGAAAAAGAAATTCGAGACGATGAGGTGTATAGCAAACAATCTCTCGAATGCTTGAATGAAGCCCTAGAAAAGCTCAAAAGTCCTATCGATGGCAAACTGTATAGAAGTCGCCTTGCGTGGCTGGAGTCTGCACGCCTGATTATCATTGCACAGAATCTGGCTGAGAGAATCAAGAGCGACAGCATGCAGCATACCTATAAGGCAGCTGAGAAGGTGATTCGCTCCAGATTCAGCACACTGCTCAACCCTGACAAAAGCCCAGAGACTATGCAGCCCAGCTACTTCTATCATATGGAATGGGATAGTTGGATTACAGGTCAAAGGCAAGAGCCAATACACGAAACCTCAGCTTATGTAATCTATAAATTTGCCAGCTGGCAGAGTGATAGACTTGATGAGCTGGACGCTGTGGGGAAGATTGATTTCCACCATGTCAATGAAAGGTACTTTGGTGCCCGTCAGTTCCTCGAACATGGCAAGGTTGAAAAGTAGTCTAAAACCCTGGCCCGCGCCGCGGGAAACGGCCTCATCTTTATTAAGTTTAATTTTTCAGGCTGGAATATAAGCCGGGGCGTTTCCCCTGAAATTCTGTGTGAAAGCTAGTGCTATCAAGCAACGAACAGCGGCTTCAGTAAGATCGGCCCAGGCGGAACCATAAATAACATTCGAGTTGTTAAAGAGCGGTGTCACAACGTCCTCGGCAATGGGAGGGCTTGCAACGTGGTTGTGGGAGCATCATCTTTTCTCTTGGATTGTCAGCACTGCGTTGATGAAATGTGTTTGTCACTTGCTTACCGCTGACGCTCTAGGCTTTTGCCTGACCAAGAACGTATGTCCCTGTGGGCTTGCTTACCACCATCACTCTGTTCCAGTGACGCTTCACGGTGGCAATGCCAATACCAAGCTTCTCGGCTACCTCAGACTGGCTGCAACCCTGCTCCTTGAGTTCGAGAACATCACGAGTGGTTGATAGAGCTTCCGGCCTACCAAGCTTCTTACCTTCCTTCTTGGCACGCTCCAGACCTGCTTGTGTGCGCTCGATCAAAAGGTCACGTTCGAACTCAGCCACAGCCCCAAGCACCTGCATGGTCATCTTTCCTGCTGCTGATGTCAGGTCTACCCCGCCCAATGCCAGACAGTGAACACGGATGCCACTAGCTGTCAGATGTTCAACCGTTTGACGTACATCCATGGCGTTGCGGCCTAGGCGGTCCAGCTTGGTGACTATCAACACATCTCCGCTCTCCATACGATCCAGCAACTTCTGAAAGCCGGGGCGTTCCGTAGCAGCGATGCTGCCCGAGATGGTTTCCTCAACTACCCTGCCTGCCTGTACGTCGAAGCCTGCGTTCTTCACTTCCTGCACTTGGTTCTCTGTGAACTGGCTGGAGGTGCTGACGCGGCAGTAGAGAAATGTGCGGGACATGGTGGGCGGCTCCTTGCTGGTATCGGTTAATGTGGGATCACGATACCTTGGTATCACTATCTCGTCAACACTAATTTAATGATGCTAGTTAGCGGGTCTTCTGGCTCGTATCGTTTAACGGTCCGTTTGTTGATGCCTATGATTGGCGCACTTGGTGATGGCAACCGTGAGGACCTTGGCGTTCAAGTCCAGCACCTCCAAAGCTGCCAATGCGTTTTCAGCAGCGACGGTGCCTCCTTGACTGGAAATCCAACCGGCGAGTTCTTCAAGCGCGGCGGCTATTCCATGCTGCTGACTCAGGAGCAGAGTTAACGCGTCAGCCATTGCTACGGCCTGATTCTGGGAGGTCATTGGTAGTCATCCTTGGGTGATGTGGGGGAGCCTCGCGACTCCCTCACAGAAACGCTACTTCTTTTTGGGGCCGCTAGGTGGCTTCTTCGGCTTGTCTGTTTCCTTTACCGACTCTCGCGGATTTTTCTTGGCTTCTTTCTCAGTGATGTACTCACCAGTCACTGCGTCACGATATCTCGTAGGCATGCTCGCTCCTTAATAGCCTATCGCCACGTCGGCGACACCATCAAATTAGCCGAAGGAGGTTTTTCCGCAAGGAGCTGGGGGGTAGAAGTGCTTTCTGGCGAAAACTGGCGATTCCGGTGCAAAACTGCCGTTTGGTGCGGAAACCTCAAGTTGAAGCGTTCTCACCTAATCGAGCTTGGTCTACTTTCAGCCCAAGGTCTCTAAACACTGGCTTATAGTTCATTCCTATCTAAACTCCAATCCTGATAGGTCAATTTGACGGCGGGGTTGGAGTGGAGATTTACCCTAGTTGTTTGGCGGAGGTTATTTCTTTGGTTTGGTGGGAGCCGTTGCCGTGATGCAATGGCATATTGCCGTGCCAAGCTTCACGCCACCCTGTAGCTGCAATGTGGACAACCCCTTCTGCTTCACCGCCTCGATTAAGCCACCAGCGTTCCTGTCATTCATCTTGATCATTCCATTGATGAAGGTTTCAGCAGCAGCATCGGACGCGTAAACCAATGTCATGTTGTCGGGTAACAGATGATTGCCGTAGTAGGGCTTCGTTCTGGCGTTGATTGCTACATGGTCTCCCAGCTCGCTATCAACTATTACACCTACACGCTGCGTTCGGAGAAACGGAGTATTGATGTGTACTGTTGCCACCAGGTGCCAGCCTAGAAGTTCGGCGTTTCCTTCGTCGCCAGAATCAAGGATCAAGTAGGCGGCAAGGTGTTCGTAGGGTGTGGTTTCTGTGACTGATGCTAGTGGGACATTAATGGAACAGATGCAACATGCACTCACCTTGTAGCCATCGACGCGGGTCAACTCAGTGTTTGTATCAACTGCAATAAGGTAATCAAACTGCTTACGCAAACTATCAATAAAGCTTTCACCCAGAGCAGCAAATCCATCAGTGGGCGAAGAGGTGAGCACTTTGTCTGTTGTCTTACGGGCGTAGGATATCTGGCTGCGTAACGATGTTGGGTCAAGCTCCAGGACGCTAGGAATACCGGTGATGGGGTCAATGGCGAATGTCAGCTCTGACACGTTCCCAGCAGTGTGCCCAACTACGAAGTGGTCTCGTGGAACTGTAGGGCCATCGCCTTTCTTCTTGGACATCCGTATCACCTCAGCGTGAGAGTGGTGCTGACTTCGCCACTAGGTGGTCGCACCGAAAAGAGACACACGATCTGTGTAAACTGGCCCACTAGAACGAAGTGACCCGGCCACCGGTGAGGGCTGCATTTCCGACTTGCAGCACGTAAGCGCAATGCTTCAAATCGTATTTCGAGCTTATGGATTTCAGGATCATTTCGATGGCAGCCTTGATTTCAACCTCCGACAGATTACCTACATGGACGCATTCGTAGGTGGAGGCGATAAAAACAGAACGCTGCCAACCGTGCCGCAATAGCTCTGCATCTACTTCCTGCACTCGGTCATTGGAGGTCTCGTTGCCAAACTCTACTGACAAGCTCACGTACTGCTTCTTTTCGTCTGCCACCTGATACCTCACTTTTCACGTAAAAAGGAACGCTAACCGCATCCCAGAGGAACATCAATCGTGTGGTGGGATGTTAATCCCAAGGTAGAGGCTGTTCGGACGCCGAAACAAACTAGCTACCCACTCCCGTCCTCTTGCAGCGCCCCTTCAAATTCCGCAATCAAGCCTGTGAGACCTATCCCCAGGACTTTGCACAAGTCGCGAAGCTGCACGATATCCAAGCGGCGTGTCCCACTCTCAACGTCACTCATGAAGGACTGTGGACGCCTCAGAGCCTTTGAACACTGTACTTGAGTCAGGCCAGCCGCCTTCCTGTGTTTCTTCAGTAGGGTCAGCAGGACCGCGTGTTCGGGTTTGTAGATCGTCTTTGGCATGGCTGGGCAACTGCGAGATGAGCAGCTTCCAACCTATATCTGGTTTTCAGATATCTGAATTTGGGATATTATTGCCGCTACCTGCCATACCCAAGGAACGCTTGATGCACACGATTACTCGCTTGCTATGCCTGCTGCCCATGATCTCGTCTGCTGCTGCTATGGCTGACACGTACCCTAAGCGAACGCTCGTTGCTGGTTCGATGGTTTGCTACAAAGCTGGTGACTGGACAAAGATGGTGGAGGCGTCGCTTGATCAGGACGAAGATGAGGCTGAACGCTTGATCGGCTCGGGGAAGTGCCGAACGATTTCAACAGCCACCAAGGTGAGCTTCATCGAAGGCCCCAAGGATGGCGACAAGTCTGCACTGATTCAGCTTCCCAGCGGGAAAACTGCCATGACTGCCAACGGCTGGTTACGTTGATCATTGCCGGAACGAAAAGCAGCAGATCGCATCACCGTTTCGTGATGGACATGCGTGCGGGAGCGTTAGCGTTTATAGCTATCGCTCTTGGGCACGTTAGTGCTGATATTGAAGCGTTGGAACCATCGCGTCAGCATTGGAGCGAAGTCGATCAACATATTTGAGCAATGCTCGCACCACTCTTAGGTCGGGTGCTACCTCTCGCAGATAATCACAAAGGTGATCTTCGATTGTTTCAGCCTTCAATCTCTGCCAGTCACAGTGGGCATCCATTGCACTCGTTCTCCATTCCCCTATCTGTTTGGAACCTTTGTGCGTGATCTCTGCTTGGAATCCGCCACCAAATACGGTGGTGCCCGAGTAACCTGATCGGGGCATTTGGACTGGCCCCAACAAAACCGGACACCGCCACCCCGTTAACTTGATGCCGTTTTCATGCGCCTGAACTCTCTGGGAGAGCGGTATTTCAGCGCGCTGTGTGGATGCTGCTCGTTGTAATGTTCGAAAGCGATTGCCAGGTTACGTAGCGCCGTTTCGCGGTTCGGACGAGGCATGTGGGCCACGTAGTCGCGTTTGATGGTCTTCACGAAGCTCTCGGCCATGCCATTACTCTGCGGGCTGCGAACCGGCGTCGTGACAGGCTGCAAGCCGATTTGCTGTGCAAAGAGCCGAGTCTGCTCTGCGATATAGGCCGAGCCATTATCGCTCAGCCACTGCACAGGCGTGCTGGGCAGCTGATCGCCAAACCGCTTCTCCACGCTTTCCAGCATCAAGTCGCGAACATCGTCGCCACTGTAGCCTGTCGGGCTGGCGACCCAGCCAATCGCCTCTCGGTCGCAGCAGTCCAAGGCGAAGCTCACACTCAACTTGGCGCCGTCGTCGCAGCGAAATTCAAACCCATCGGAACACCATCGGGTGTTGCTAGTAGCAACAGCAACGCGACCTTCATGCTTTCGAGCAACACCAGGCTGTTTTACACGACGTGCCAACAAACGTCGGTGGTCACGCATCACCCGGTAGACCCCCCTCAAATTGATTGTAGGCAGTGC
>NZ_LHVJ01000016.1:0-165485 GCF_001269745.1 Pseudomonas sp. P97.38 | reverse complement strand
CTTGCTCGCGAATGCGGTGTATCAGTCAACCTTGAATGAGCTGACACACCGCATTCGCGAGCAAGCCCGCTCCCACAGGGTTTACCGGTGAAATTGAAATTTGTGTGAGGACACCGTTTTGCGCTCTACCGAAGTCGTGATCATTGGCGCTGGCGCCGCAGGTCTGATGTGCGCGTTGACCGCCGCCGCGCGAGGGCGCCAGGTCATGTTGCTGGACCACGCCAACAAGGCCGGCAAGAAAATCCTCATGTCCGGCGGTGGGCGCTGCAACTTCACCAACCTGTACACCGAGCCGGCCAATTTCCTCTCGCAGAACCCGCACTTCTGCAAATCCGCCCTGGCCCGCTACACCCAATGGGATTTCATCGCCCTGGTGGCCAAGCACGGCGTGCCTTATCACGAAAAGAAACTCGGCCAGCTGTTCTGCGATAACAAGTCCAGCGACATCCTCGCCATGCTGCTGGATGAGTGCGACCAGGCCGGTGTCAGCCTGCACCTGGAGACCTCTATCGAGCACATCGACAAGACCGAAGATGGTTACCAGTTGCAAACCACCCTCGGCGCCATCGGCTGCCAATCACTGGTGATCGCCACCGGCGGGCTGTCGATTCCGACCCTCGGCGCCACCGGCTTCGGCTATCAAGTGGCCCGGCAGTTCGGCCACCAGTTGCTGCCGACCCGCGCCGGCCTGGTACCGTTCACCATCACCGACCAACTCAAGACGCTGTGCAGCGAACTCTCGGGCACCTCGGTAGACTGCCTGGTGAGCTGCAACGAGCAGAGTTTTCGCGAGAACATCCTGTTCACCCATCGCGGCCTGAGCGGCCCGGCGATCCTGCAGATTTCGTCGTTCTGGACGCCAGGGGACACGGTGCAGATAAACCTGCTGCCCGACCATGACGTGCCACAGTGGCTGCAACAGCAGCAGGCCGAACGCCCCAACAGCGAACTGAAGACCCTGCTCGGCGAGCTCTTCACCAAGAAGATGGCCAACCTGCTGGCCGACACCTGGTTCGTCTCCAAGCCCATGAAGCAATACACCCACGCCGAACTGGCGGACATCGCCGAGAAGCTGGCGAGCTGGAACGTTGTCCCGGCCGGCACCGAGGGCTACCGCACCGCCGAAGTGACCCTGGGCGGCGTCGACACCCGGGAGGTCTCGTCCAAGACCATGGAGTCGCTGAAAAGCCCCGGCTTGTACTTCATCGGCGAAGTGCTCGACGTCACCGGGCACCTGGGCGGCTTCAACTTCCAATGGGCCTGGGCCTCGGGCTATGCGGCGGCGCAGTACGTTTGATTCATGATTCAAATGTGGGCACAGATCCTGTGGGAGCGAGCTTGCTCGCGATAGCGGTAGTTCGGTCAATATCAACGTGACGGATCTGACGCCATCGCGAGCAAGCTCGCTCCCACAGTGGCTCGGCGTGTGGGGCGCGGAACACTTTTTGCTGCCAGATGTGATCGCCCCCATTGCGTCGGCGTCATTACTGCCTCAATTTAGCGTCATTGCCCGTCAGGCCCGTGCACTTCATGTCATCGACCTCGTTTAGCCAATCTCTGCGTCGCCTTTGGGCGTTGGATAAGTTCAGTTATAGCGTGCGGGTGTTCATCGCCCTGACCGGCAGCATGGGGCTGTGCTGGTACCTCGATGAAATGGCCCTGCTGATCCCATTGTTCCTGGGCATCATCGCCAGTGCACTGGCCGAGACCGACGACAGTTGGCAAGGGCGGCTCAACGCGCTGGTCGTCACCCTGGTGTGTTTCAGTGTCGCGGCGCTGTCGGTGGAATTGCTGTTCCCCTATCCCGTCCTGTTCATCATTGCCCTGGCCCTGGCGAGCTTCGGCCTGACCATGCTCGGTGCGTTGGGCGAACGCTATGGCGCGATTGCCTCGGCCACCTTGATCCTGTCGGTCTATACGGTGATCGGCGTGGACCAGCGCGGTGGCGCGGTCACCGACTTCTGGCACGAGCCCTCGCTATTGGTCGCCGGCGCGGCGTGGTACGGCCTGCTCTCGGTGCTGTGGCACGCGCTGTTTTCCAACCAGCCGGTGCAGCAGAGCCTGGCGCGGCTGTTTCGCGAGCTGGGGCGCTACCTGAAGCTCAAGTCGTCGCTGCTCGAACCGATCCGCCAACTGGACATCGAAGCGCGACGCCTGGAACTGGCCCAGCAGAACGGTCGGGTGGTCGCCGCCCTCAACAGCGCCAAGGAGATCATCCTGCATCGCGTTGGCAACGGCCGGCCGGGGTCGAAAGTCAGCCGCTACCTGAAGCTGTACTTCCTGGCCCAGGACATCCACGAGCGCGCCAGCTCGTCTCACTACCCCTACAACGCCCTGGCCGAGGCGTTCTTCCACAGCGACGTGCTGTTCCGCTGCCAGCGCCTCCTGCGCCAGCAAGGCAAGGCTTGCCAGGCCCTGGCCGAATCGATCCAGTTGCGCCAGCCGTTCGTCTATGACGACACCTTCGCCGAAGCCCTCAACGACCTGCACGCCTCGCTGGAGCACCTGCGGATCCAGAGCAATCCGGCCTGGCGCGGTCTGCTGCGGTCGCTGCGGGCATTGTCGGTGAACCTGGCCACCATGGACCGCCTGCTCAGCGACGCCAGCAACCCCGACGCCCTGGCCGATGCCACCGACAGCAGCCTGCTGGACCGCTCGCCGCGCAACCTCAAGGACGTCTGGCTACGCTTGCGCACCCAGTTCACGCCGACCTCGCTGCTGTTCCGCCATGCCCTGCGCCTGCCCCTGGCCTTGAGCGTCGGCTACGCCGTGGTGCACATGATCCACCCGTCCCAGGGTTACTGGATCATCCTCACCACGTTGTTCGTCTGCCAACCGAACTACGGCGCCACCCGGCGCAAGCTCGGCCAGCGGATCATCGGCACCGCCATCGGCCTGACCGTGGCCTGGGCGTTGTTCGACCTGTTCCCCAACCCACTGGTGCAGTCGTGCTTCGCCATTGCCGCCGGGGTGGTGTTCTTCACCAACCGCACGACCCGCTACACCCTGGCGACGGCAGCGATCACCATCATGGTGCTGTTCTGCTTCAACCAGGTGGGCGATGGCTATGGCCTGCTGCTGCCACGCCTGTTCGACACCTTGCTCGGCAGCCTGATCGCCGGGCTGGCAGTGTTCCTGTTCCTGCCGGACTGGCAAGGCCGGCGGCTGAACAAGGTGCTGGCCAACACGCTGACCTGCAACAGCATCTACCTGCGCCAGATCATGCAGCAGTACGCCGCCGGCAAAAGTGATGACCTGGCTTATCGCCTGGCCCGACGCAACGCCCACAACGCCGACGCGGCACTGTCCACTACGCTGGCCAACATGTTGATGGAGCCGGGGCATTTCCGTAAGGAAGCCGATGTGGGCTTCCGCTTCCTGGTACTGTCCCACACCCTGCTCAGCTACCTCTCGGGCCTGGGCGCCCACCGGGGCACCGAGCTGCCGGCGCAGGTGCGCGAAGACCTGATCGACGGGGCGGGAGTGAAGCTGGCGACCAGCATCGATGAAATCGCCCAGGGCCTGGCGAGCAAACAGCCGATTGCGGTGCAAAGTGACGAAGAAGAAGCCCTGGCCAATGCCCTGGAGCAGATGCCCGACGAGATCGACGAAGGCCAGCGGCTGGTGCAAACGCAACTGGCGTTGATCTGCCGTCAGTTGGGGCCACTGCGCACGTTGGCGGCGCATTTGATCAAGGAGACGGGTGAGGCCTGACCCGGTGGTGTCCAGCCGGGCGCCTTCGCGAACAAGCTCGCCCACATTCGAAAGCGTTCCCCTGTGGCAGCGAGCTTGCTCGCGATGAGGCCGGCGCACGTACGCAAACCGCTCACATCCCGTGCTGTTTCAATATCCGCTCATAGCTCCCGTCGGCCTTCATCGCCGCAATCTCACGATCGAACCCCGCCACGATCTGCTCGTGCTCCGGGTTCTTCAGGCTGACCAGGATGTGCAGGCTGTTTTCGCTCAACGGCTTGGGCAAAAACTCCACGGCGTTGCGCACCTTGGCGGATTCGCGAGACAGGTAGTAACGGGCGACGAACTCATCTTCCAAGGTCAGTTTGACCCGGTCGGCAGCCAACATGCGCACCGCCATAGCGAAACTGTGGACCGGAACCTTCTGCATCTGCGGGTCTTCATCGAATGCCTTGGAGTAGGCGTAACCGCGCACCACGGCAATCGGATACACGTGCAGTTGCTGCAAGTCGTCGTATTCGATGGGGATGTCCTTGCGCTTGATGAAACGCACGCGGTTGAGCAGGTACTCGGCCGAGAACTGGCCGATGCGGGTGCGCTCCTCGCTGTACCAGGCGTTGATCAACACATCGTAACGGCCCTCGCCGATGCCCAGCATGGCCCGGGCCCAGGGCACCTGCTCGAAGTCGGTGGCATACCCCGCCCGCGCCAGGGCCGTGCTGACGATATCGGTCGCCAGGCCGCCGTTGACCAGCGTGGCGTCGGTAAAAGGAGGCCAACCATCGGCGACCAGGCGCAACTTTTGTGCGCAGGCGTTATGGCTCAGCAACAGCAACCCGACCAAAGCAAGAGCTCGATGCAATCGCGGCATGCCAACATCCTTGACGGGTTCAAATCCCGGTTTGTTTTTAGCCGAAACTCAAAGGCGATCCCTAAGATATCCGGTCCTAACATTAGCTCATTGAAACCGCTGCGCAGGGCTGGGTCGAAGATTACACAAAGAAGACAACAGCGCGACAGGCCAATGATGGCATTTTGGCCTCTATCACAGTTTTTTCCAGTCGCCCAAGGAAAGAGACTTCCCGGGGCAGCCCGCTTAATATCGGCAGCAGGTTTTTCAGGAAATTCAAAAAATGGACATCGACTGGGTCTGCAAACATCACAGTGACCTGAGCAAGGAACAGCTGTACGCCATCCTCAAATTGCGCGCCGAGGTGTTCGTCGTCGAGCAGAACTGCGCCTATCCCGACGTCGACGGCCTCGACCTGGAAGGCGACACCTGCCACCTGATGGCCTGGCAGGACAACCACCTGGTGGCCTACCTTCGCCTGCTCGACCCGCACTCGCAGAACAGCGACGTGGTGATCGGCCGCGTGATCATCGCGCCGCAGGCACGGGGCAAGGGCCTGGGCCATACGCTGATGGAGCAGGGCCTCAAGCAGGCCGAGAAGCATTGGCCCGGCACGTCGATCTCGTTATCGGCCCAGGCGCATTTGCAGGGGTACTACGGGCGGTATGGGTTCGAGGCGGTGGGGGTGGAATACCTGGAGGATGGGATTCCACACATTGGCATGCACAGGCCTTGAGGCCGTCTTCGCGGGCAAGCCCGATCCCACATTGGAATGCATGCGCCCTTGTGGGAGCGGGCTTGCCCACGCAGGCGTCAGCCCTGATACCCACCTTCTTCAGGGGTATTGCAGCACCGTCTTGATCTGCTGCAGATTCCCCTCGATCCACCGCCGGTCGATCGCTCCCCAATCGCGAATCCGATAAGAGCCGGCATGATGGCGGGCGCCCTGCGCTTGCTCGAACTCGCAGACGATGTCCAGGTCCGCCAGCGCCGCCACGGTGTCCTGGGCCGTGCGCCGGGGCATCCCGGTGACCTCGGTCAGCGCGGGAATGCTGCTGGCCACGCCGCTGTCGATCAGGTAAGCCACGTACATGCGCCGATAGAAGCTGGTCTTGGTCTTGCTGACATCCATCCGATCATTCCTTGTGAGGTTGCAGGTCCCGCCAGGTCAGGTACACCCGCAGGTCGAATTCCAATTGGTGATAGCCCGGCAGCATGTGCTCGCAGAGCTGGTAGAACGCCTTGTTGTGGTCCGATTCCTTGAAGTGCGCCAGCTCGTGCACGACGATCATGCGCAGGAACTCCGGCGCCGCCTCCTTGAACAGCGCCGCGATGCGGATTTCCTTCTTGGCCTTGAGCTTGCCGCCCTGCACCCGCGAAACGGTGGTGTGCAGGCCGAGGGCGCGGTGGGTCAGGTCCAGGCGGTTGTCGAACAGCACCTTGTCGATGGCCGGGGCGTTACGCAAGTACTGCTGCTTGAGCTCCAACGCGTAGCCGTACAGGGCCTTGTCGCTCTGGATCGCATGCCGTTCGGGATAGCGCTGTTGCAGGTAGTCGCCCAGGCGATCTTGGGCGATCAGTTGCTGCACCTGGGCTTGCAGGGCGGGCGGATAGGCCTGGAGGTACTTGAGGGCGTTCATCGGGCGGCAACACTGTAAGAGAGGCCGCCAGTGTAGCGAATTCAGTGCCTGATCGCGCTCCAGTCGAACGGCTCGGCAAAGGCATCGGTGTCATCCGCCACCAATGGCCGCGCCACCAGGAAGCCCTGCACGAACTCGCAGCCATGGGCCTTGAGCCACTGGTACTGCTCGGCGGTCTCCACCCCCTCGGCAATCACCCGCAAGCCCAGTTGCAGGCACAACTCGATCACCGACGCGGCCAGTGCCGCATCGCGCGGCGAACCGGGCAGGCGGGCGATCAGGTGCCGGTCGAGCTTGAGGGTGTCGAGTTCCAGGTCGCGCAGGTGCACCAGCGAGCACGGCCCCGAACCGAAATCATCCAGCGCCACCCGCACCCCGAGGTGACGTAGCAGCCGCAGTTGCTTCTGGGTTTCGTCGGGGTTGCGCACCAGCGCATCCTCCGTCACCTCGACCTCCAGTTGCCGGGGCTTCAAGGCATGGCGCTCCAGCACCTGGCGCAGCTCGGTCACCAGGTTGGGCATGCCGAACTGGGTGCTGCTCAGGCTCACCCCCAGCACCAGGTCGTCCGGGAACCTGCGCTCCCAGACTTTGCGCTGGGCGCCGCTGCGATGGTAGATCCAACTGCCCAGTCGACTGATCAACCGCGCCTCCTCCAGCAACGGCAGGAACAGCCCGGGCGGCACGTCGCCGACGCTCGGATGCTGCCAGCGCAGTAACGCCTCGAAGCCGCGGATGCGCCCATCGCCGATGCTGACCTGGGGTTGATAGACCAGGTTGAACTCACGGTTCTCGATGGCCGAGCGCACGCTTTCTTCGAGCATCAACCGTGAACGGGCTCGACCGTTCATTTCGTGATCGTAAAAACGGTATTGCTGGCGACCGGCGCGCTTGGCCTCGTACATGGCAATGTCGGAGGCACGCAGCAGGCCATCGAGGTTGGCGCCGCAGTCGGGGTACGTCGCGATGCCGATGCTGGCCCCGAGCGCCACGTCCATGCCCTCGATCTGCTGGCAGATCGCGACACGCTCGATGAGCTTCTCGGCGATCTTGGCCGCCTGCTCCGGAAACTCCAGGTCCAGCAGCGCGGTGAACTCGTCGCCCCCCAGGCGGGCAAGGATGTCGAAGGGCCGCAGGCACGCCTTCAACTGTTCCGAGACCCAGCGCAACACCCGATCGCCGGCGTCATGGCCGAGCAGGTCATTGACCCGCTTGAAGCCGTCGAGGTCCAGGTACAGCAGCACCCAGTTGCTTTCCAGTCGCTCGCTGCGCATCAGCAGGTTTTCCGCGGTCTGGTAGAACCCTCGCCGGTTGAGCAAGCCGGTGAGCGGGTCCGTGACCGCCTGGTATTCGAGTTGTTGGTGCAGGTGACGCACCACCGACATGTCCTGCAGTGTCACCACCATGGCCTTCTGCTCTGCCGGCAGCGGCGCACAGGACAACGCCACCGACACCTGCTGGCCCGGCGCCGTGCGCAATACGGCATCGTGCAGGCGCAAGGTCTGCCCACGGCAATAGGCCGCGAAGATATCGGAATCGGCCCAATCGGGAATGTGGGGTTTTTGCAGGAAATCCAGCATCGGCAGCCCTTGCAACTGCTCAGCCGTCGCGTTGAACAGTCGGCAGGTGGACGGATTGGCGAAGCGGATGCAGCCGCTTTCATCCACCACCAGGATCCCTTCGGCGGCGTTATCCAGCACCGAAGCGTTGAAGGCCCGGGCCGCTTCCAGGTCCTGGCTCAGGCGCTGCAGGGCCCGGCGATTGCGCTGGTGCTCCAGCAACGCCTGGACCTTGGGCTTGAGAATCTGCGGGTCGAAGGGCTTGAACAGGTAATCCACGGCGCCACTGGCGTAGCCCTTGATCACCGCGTCCTGGGATTGTTCGTTGGCGGTCAGGAAGATGATCGGCGTGAGCCGCGTGCGTTGGCTGCCGCGCATCAAGCGCGCCACCTCGAAACCGTCCATGTCGGGCATCTGCACATCCAGCAGCACCAGATCGATGTCGTGTTCGAGCAGCAGGTTAAGGGCCTCGACACCCGAGGCCGCCGTCATCACCTGCCAATCCTGACGCTGCAATAACGCTCGCATGCTGAGCAGGTTTTCGGGGTAGTCATCAACAATCAAAAGGACAGAGTTGTCTTCGCCAAGCGTAGGTTGCGCGCATTCCATGCTGCTTCTCTTATCAGGCGCCACGTCCGTTTTTCACAAAGTAAAGCGGACAAATACTGAGATCTCACTCTAGACCGGGATTTTAAAAAGCAGTAGGTGTCATCACGCCATCATCCAGACAAAGCCCGAAATAGCCGACTAACGGTCACCCTCCTCAGGCATAGAACCTGCAATGACGGATTTCGACGAACATTTGACGTCAAGCATCCGCCGGGCAGCGCTCGAAAACATCCTGCCTGACTTTTATACATACGCCTCAAAGGCCTGGACTAGAGCCTCCCTGATGCGGCGTGCAACATTGAACCGTTACGCAGGATCCGAACATGATCGATCTCAACACCTGGAACTTGAGCATTCCTGAAGGCAGCCCGGCCATCACCATCGAAACCCCTCGATTGGCACAAGGTTTCAAGGACGAATACTTCAACGCCGAAACCGGCACACTATTCTTCTGGGCCCCGGTGACCGGCACCAAGACCGCCAACGCGATCTACCCGCGCAGCGAGCTGCGCGAAACCTACAGCGACGGCACCCTGCGTAACTGGCTGTATTCGGCGGCGGATAACTCGCTGAAGGCGACCCTGATGGTCAACCAGGTACCCAGCACCGGCAAGATCGTGATCGGTCAGATCCACACCAAGGACAGCACCAGCCCCATGGTGAAGCTCGAATACCAGTACAAGACGAAAACCTCCACCGGCAACATCGTCGCCAAGGTCCGCATGCGTCCTGACGACGAGGAAGGACAGGTCGTCATCATTGCCACCGGCGTCAAGCTCGACAGCCGGTTCTCCTACCAGATTCATCTCAACCAGAAGGGTGCGCTGGGTATCACCGCGGCGGGCTACAACTGGAGAACCACCATCGACCCGACCTGGAAAGACAAGCCGCTGTATTTCAAAGCGGGGGTCTACGTGCAGGACAACACCGGCTACACCACCGAAGGCGGAAAAGTGACCTTCAGCCTGCTGGCTGTCGATCACAAGATCTGATCCCCTCCAGGCGCCGAAGCAGCAGGGAACGCTGCTTGGGCGGACGCTTGTCGATACGCCCCCTCTTCAAGCAAGAACTGCCAAAAAGTGGAAAGCGACAGATACCACTTGGCCATCGTTCCAACCATTTTGCGATTAATCGACCAACGGTCATTCCGTTCGGGCACAAAAGCGGCAAATGCCACTCTGACGGTCCGTTGACGCCAACCCTCCGCCGAACGCGTACAGGAAGAATTACCGTCGCGCACGCCCACCGGTGTCTTCAAAAGCGCGTCACAGAGCCTCCGGCTATGGCGTAAATCATTTCTTTTGTACAGAAAGGATCCGAGCATGGTCGATCTTGCAACGTGGAACTTGAGCATCCCCGAAGGCAGCCCGCCGAAAACCATCGAAACCCCACGCCTGGTGGATGGGTTCAAGAACAAATACTTCAACTCCGACGGCAGTACCGTCTACTTCTGGGCACCGGTCACCGGCGCCAAGACCGAAAACGCCATCTACCCGCGCAGCGAGCTGAGGGAAACCTATAAAGACGGCACCTTGCGCAACTGGCTGTACCCCGACGCCGACAACTTCCTGAATGCCACCCTGACCGTCAGCCAGGTACCCAGCAGTGGCAAGGTGGTGATCGGCCAGATCCATACCAAAGACAGCAACAAACCCATGGTGAAACTGGAGTACCAGTACAAAGAGGCCACTGACACCGGTGACATCGTCGCCAAGGTCCGCATGCGCCCCGACGACAAAAAAGCCCGGGTCATCACCGTCGCCACTGGCGTGAAGCTTGGCCGCGCCTTCTCCTATCGCATCCACCTTGACCGCACCGGCGACCTGGGCATCACCGCGGCGGGCCGCAGCTGGTACACCACCATCAGCGCGACCTGGCGAGTCAGGCCGCTGTATTTCAAGGCAGGCGTGTATGTGCAGGACAACACCGGCTACACCAGCGAAGGCGGGAAAGTGACGTTCAGCAAGTTGGATATCGATCACAACACCTGAGACTTTCTGCTCCTAAAACCTCGTAGGCATTGACGCTTCGTGGCGAGGGAGCTTGCTCCCGCTGGAATGCGAAGCGGCCCTCGCTTTTCGTCAGACCCAGCGCATGCCCAGGCCTTGCGACGGCTGCGCCACCGAGCGGGAGCAAGCTCCCTCGCCACGTGGTGGTCCTAGGCCAACGCCCATAAAAAAACCCGCAAAAATGCGGGTTTTTTCGAAAGCAGAAAGACTCAGTTGACCTTGGCGTTCAACTCACCCTTCAAATACCGCTGATACATGGCTTCCAAAGAGATCGGCTTGATCTTCGAAGCATTACCCGCCGTACCAAACGCCTCATACCGCGCAATGCAAACGTCACGCATCGCAGTCACGGTCGCGCCAAAGAACTTGCGCGGATCGAACTCGCTAGGATTGGTCGCCATCAAGCGGCGCATGGCACCGGTGGACGCCAGGCGCAGGTCGGTGTCGATGTTGACCTTGCGCACGCCATACTTGATGCCTTCGACGATTTCCTCAACCGGCACGCCGTAGGTTTCCTTGATGTCGCCACCGTACTGATTGATGACCGCCAGCCACTCCTGGGGCACCGAGGACGAACCGTGCATCACCAGGTGGGTGTTGGGGATGCGCTTGTGGATTTCCTTGATGCGGTCGATGGCCAGCACGTCGCCGGTAGGCGGCTTGGTGAACTTGTAGGCGCCGTGGCTGGTGCCGATGGCGATCGCCAGGGCGTCGACCTGGGTCTTCTTGACGAAGTCGGCGGCTTCTTCCGGATCGGTCAGCATCTGGCTGTGATCCAACACGCCTTCGGCGCCGATACCGTCTTCTTCACCGGCCATGCCGGTTTCCAGCGAACCCAGGCAACCCAGCTCGCCTTCCACCGAAACACCGCAGGCGTGAGCCATGGCAACGGTTTGCTGGGTGACGCGCACGTTGTACTCGTAGTCGGTCGGGGTCTTGCCGTCTTCGCCGAGGGAGCCGTCCATCATCACCGAGCTGAAGCCCAGTTGGATGGAGCGCTGGCAGACATCCGGGCTGGTGCCGTGGTCCTGGTGCATGCACACCGGGATGTGCGGGAACTCTTCGATGGCGGCCAGGATCAGGTGACGCAGGAACGGTGCACCGGCGTATTTACGGGCGCCGGCCGAAGCCTGGACGATCACCGGGGAGTCAGTCTTGTCAGCGGCTTCCATGATGGCGCGCATCTGCTCAAGGTTGTTGACGTTAAAGGCTGGGACGCCGTAGCCGAACTCGGCTGCGTGGTCCAGCATCTGACGCATGCTGATAAGTGCCATGTGTGTCTCTCTCCCGGTCGAGGGTCGTTAATCGTGCCAGCCTGCCGGAGCGGCGGCGGCTATTCAAGTCATTGCAGGTCGGGGCTCGGCCCTGGCCTGGATGTTTGGTGAAGCAAATGCTCGAAACTGCAGCGGCCCCTGTGGGAGCGGGCTTGCTCGCGAATGCGGTTTCACATCCAACAAAAATGCAATCTGGCCCACTGCATTCGCGAGCAAGCCCGCTCCCACACTGGATCTCTGTGAATCAATCGGCCTTGCAGCCACGCCCAATCAAGTCATTGGTGGCGACCCAATACACCAGGCCTTCCTCACCCTTGACGTGAAACGCCAGCATGTCATCGCTGTACAGCGAGCCTGAGGCGCCCGGTTCCTGCTTCAGGTGGTAGACCTGCTCGGCACCGCCAAGGCGCACGTCGACTTCCTGATGGGCGGCATCGGTGTAGCGCCAGAGCACCTTGGCCTCGCTGTCACAGGTCCAGGTCGTCCAACCTGCCGCAGGCGCGGATGCGCCCGGAAAACCCAACTGCGCACAACCGGCCAGCACTGCCAACGCCGCAACGGCGATCAAGCCTTTCATCCGTGTTCCTCGACTGACGGCACACGCCGCCAGCCATGAGTTAAGAGTCAGACCCGTCAAGGACAACCATGTTCCTTGGCCGGGGTTTGCGTCTCGTATTTGTCCAGGCCGTCGGGTCCGGAACGCTTGTTCAGCACCGGATTGGTCTCGGCCTGCCAGTCGGCCTGGTAGCAGCCTTCCTCAGGCGCCGGCGTCCCGGTTTCCGGGGGCGTGGCCTTCGGACTGCCAGAGCAGGCCGCCAACAGCGTCGCCGCCAGCAGCAACGTGAACGTCTTGACCATCAGAACACTCCTTTGCCTGGTCAACGCAGCCTCAGGCCTTGGCCCGGCTTTCCAGGACTTCCACGGCCGGCAGCACTTTGCCCTCGACGAACTCGAGGAACGCGCCACCCCCGGTAGAAATGTAGGAGATCTGCTCGGCCACGCCATATTTATCGATGGCCGCCAGGGTGTCGCCGCCGCCAGCGATGGAAAATGCCGCGCTCTCGGCGATCGCCTGGGCCAGCACCTTGGTGCCGTTGCCGAACTGGTCGAACTCGAACACGCCCACCGGGCCGTTCCACAGGATCGTCTGGGAGGATTTCAACAGTTCGGCGAAATTGGCCGCGGTTTGCGGGCCGATGTCGAGGATCATGTCGTCTTCGGCCACGTCGGCGATCAGCTTCACGGTCGCGGCAGCGCTTTCGGCGAACTCCTTGGCCACCACCACGTCCACCGGCAACGGCACGCTGACCTTGGCGGCGATGTCCCGGGCGGTGTCCAGCAGGTCCGGTTCATACAGGGACTTGCCGACCGGATGACCGGCCGCCGCGAGGAAGGTGTTGGCGATGCCGCCACCTACGATCAGTTGGTTGCAGACCTGGCTCAGGCTGTTGAGCACATCGAGCTTGGTCGACACCTTGGAACCAGCGACGATGGCCGCCATCGGCTGGGCCGGGGAACCCAGGGCCTTGCCCAGGGCGTCCAGTTCGGCGGCCAGCAGCGGACCGGCGGCGGCGACCTTGGCGAACTTCGCCACGCCATGGGTCGAGCCCTCGGCGCGGTGGGCGGTGCCGAACGCGTCCATCACGAATACGTCGCACAGGGCGGCGTATTGCTGGGCCAGTTCATCGGCGTTCTTTTTCTCGCCCTTGTTGAAGCGTACATTTTCAAACAGCACGACATCGCCGGCCTTCACGTCCACGCCGCCCAGGTAGTCAGCCACCAGAGGCACCTCACGGCCCAGGGCACGGCTGAGGTAGTCGGCCACGGGCTTGAGGCTGTTTTCGGCCGAGAACTCGCCTTCGGTCGGGCGGCCCAGGTGGGAGCAGACCATCACGGCCGCGCCTTTTTCCAGGGCCAGCTTGATGGTCGGCAGCGAAGCCAGGATACGTGCGTCGCTGGTGACAACACCGTCCTTGACGGGGACGTTGAGGTCTTCGCGAATCAGTACACGCTTACCTTGCAGATCGAGGTCGGACATCTTCAACACGGTCATGGGTCGCAATTCCTGGGTAACTGTTTAGAGAGCAGGTTTGTTGGAAGCACTGAGCGGGCCAGAATGCGCCGTCGCTGCTTGCAGGTAATGTTCAGCAACGTCGAGCATTCGGTTGGCAAAACCCCATTCGTTGTCGAACCAGGCCAGGATGTTCACGAGCCGCGGCCCGGAAACACGGGTCTGGCTGGCATCGACGATGGCCGAATGGGGGTCATGGTTAAAATCACAGCTGGCATGAGGCAATTCGGTGTAGGCCAGAAGGCCTTTGAGCGGGCCGCTGGTGGCGGCTTCGCGCAGGATCCGGTTGACCTCGGTGGCGTCGGTATCGCTCACGGTCTGCATCGTGATATCGAGGCAGGACACGTTGACCGTCGGCACCCGCACGGCTTTGGCCTGAATTCGCCCCGCAAGTTCCGGCAGCAGCCGTTCGATGCCGCGCGCCAGACCAGTGGACACCGGAATCACCGACTGGAACGCCGAACGGGTGCGGCGCAGGTCTTCATGGTGATAGGCGTCGATCACCGGCTGATCGTTCATCGCCGAGTGAATGGTGGTGATTGACACGTATTCCAGGCCTATGGCCTGGTCCAGCAGGCGCAACAGCGGCACGCCGCAGTTGGTGGTGCAGGACGCGTTGGACACCAGCAGTTCGTCGCCCGCCAGGCAATCCTGGTTCACGCCGTAGACGATGGTCGCGTCCACATCCGCTTCGCTGGCCATCGGTTGGGAGAACAGCACGCGGGGCGCGCCGGCCGCGAGAAAACGCTGGCCGTCTTCACGGGTGTGGTAGGCGCCGGAACATTCGAGTACCAGGTCGACGCCCAGGGACGCCCAGTCGATGCCTTCGGGGGTGGCACTGCGCAGGACCTTCACGCAGTCGCCATTGATATGCAGACAATCGCCCTCGACCCGCACTTCGCCCGGGAACCGGCCGTGGGTGGAGTCAAAGCGTGTCAGGTATTCGATACTGGCCATGTCGGCCAGATCGTTGATCGCGACAATTTCAAACCCGGCCTTCGCCCCTCGCTCGAACAACGCACGCAAGACGCAACGACCAATCCGGCCGTAGCCGTTGAGTGCAACTTTGTAGGGACGCGGTTGGGGCATGGGGGTCTCGGGGCCTGGTTGAATCCATTAAGACAATCTTTATCTGGACCACCGCCATCGCGAGCAAGCTCGCTCCCACAAAGACCTTCGTCGAACCTGTGGGAGCGAGCTTGCTCGCGATGGCGTCAGAACAGACAACTTGTTCGCGGATCAGTCTTCCAGCAACTCTTCAGCCTGGCCCAGGATGTTGTCCAGGGTGAAGCCGAACTCCTCGAACAGCGCCGGCGCAGGCGCCGATTCGCCGTAGGTGGTCATGCCGATCACGCGACCTTCCAGGCCGACGTACTTGTACCAGTAATCGGCGTGAGCTGCCTCGATGGCGATCCGGGCGCTGACCTGCAGCGGCAGTACCGCCTGCTTGTAGCCGGCGTCTTGGGCGTCAAACACGCTGGTGCACGGCATCGACACCACGCGTACGTTGCGCCCCTGCGCGGTCAGCTTGTCGTAGGCCTGGACGGCCAGGCCAACTTCGGAGCCGGTGGCGATCAGGATCAGTTCCGGCTCGCCGATGCAGTCCTTGAGCACGTAGCCACCGCGAGCGATGTCGTCGATCTGGCCGGCTTCGCGCACTTGGTGTTGCAGGTTCTGACGGGAGAAGATCAGCGCCGATGGGCCGTCGTTACGTTCGATCGCGTATTTCCAGGCCACCGCCGACTCCACGGCGTCGCAAGGGCGCCAGGTATCCAGGTTCGGCGTGCAGCGCAGGCTGGCCAGTTGCTCGATCGGCTGGTGAGTCGGGCCGTCTTCGCCCAGGCCGATGGAGTCGTGGGTGAACACGTAGAGCACGCGTTTCTTCATCAGGGCCGACATGCGCACGGCATTGCGGGCGTATTCCATGAACATCAGGAATGTCGCGCCGTAAGGCACCAGGCCACCGTGCAGCGCCACGCCGTTCATGATGGCGCTCATGCCGAATTCACGAACACCGTAGTACATGTAGTTGCCGCTGGCGTCTTCGGCGCTGACACCCTTGCAGCCTTTCCACAGGGTCAGGTTGGAACCGGCCAGGTCGGCCGAACCGCCCAGCAGTTCGGGCAGCAGCGGGCCAAAGGCATTGAGGGTGTTCTGGCTGGCCTTGCGGCTGGCGATGGTCTCGCCCTTGGCCGCGACTTCGGCGATGTACGCCGAGGCCTTGGCGGCGAAGTCGGCCGGCAGCTCGCCGCTGAGGCGACGCACCAGCTCATTGGCCAACTCAGGGAATTCGGCGCTGTAAGCCGCGAAACGCTGGTCCCAATCGGCTTCGACGGCGCGGCCTTTTTCCTTGGCGTCCCACTCGGCATAGATGTCGGCCGGGATTTCGAACGGGCCATGGTTCCACTTCAGCGCCGCGCGGGTCAGGGCGATTTCCTCGGCGCCCAGGGGAGCGCCGTGGCAGTCTTCCTTGCCCTGCTTGTTCGGCGAGCCGAAGCCGATGGTGGTCTTGCAGCAGATCAGGGTCGGCTGGGCACTTTTGCGAGCGGTTTCGATGGCGGTCTTGATCTCTTCCGGGTCATGACCGTCGACGTTGCGGATCACCAGCCAGTTGTAGGCTTCGAAACGCTTGGGGGTGTCGTCGGTGAACCAGCCTTCGACTTCACCGTCGATGGAGATGCCGTTGTCGTCGTAGAAGGCGATCAGCTTGTCCAGGCCCAAGGTACCGGCCAGGGAGGCCACTTCGTGGGAAATGCCTTCCATCATGCAGCCATCACCCAGGAACACGTAGGTGTGGTGATCGACCACGTCATGGCCGGGACGGTTGAACTGCGCCGCCAGGACTTTTTCCGCGAGGGCGAAGCCCACGGCGTTGGCCAGGCCCTGGCCCAGCGGGCCGGTCGTGGTTTCCACGCCTGGGGTGTAGCCGTATTCCGGGTGGCCCGGGGTGCGGCTGTGCAACTGGCGGAAGTTCTTCAGGTCATCGATCGACAGGTCATAGCCGGTCAGGTGCAGCAGCGAGTAGATCAACATCGAGCCGTGGCCGTTGGACAGCACGAAGCGGTCACGGTCGGCGAACGATGGATTGCTCGGGCTGTGCTTGAGGTAGTCGCGCCAAAGCACCTCGGCGATATCCGCCATACCCATAGGGGCACCGGGATGGCCGCTGTTGGCTTTCTGCACGGCATCCATGCTGAGGGCACGAATGGCATTGGCTCGCTCACGACGGCTGGGCATCGCTGATCTCCTGCGGGAATTGAATCGAGAATGAATAAAACGAAACTGAAAAAGGCGAGCATTTTCCCTCACCCACCCGCCCCGGGGCAATGACAGATAGTCATCGGCAGGCGTTTTTCCGGTGGATAAAGTCTCATTCGCCAGGTGAAACCTTTCCGCTGATGGATTGTAGAGTCCGGTACGCGGCGGGAAGTGCCATTTATCAAGCAATATCAAAACTTTTTGATATTGACCTTGCGATGCACCGCCCCCCTCACTAGACTGCCGCCTTATGAACTTACACGTGCCTTCCATTCGCCACGACGATTGCGATGAGCTGGCGGCCCTTTGCAAGGCCGGCGGCGATCCGTTGCGGCTCAATGTATTGCGCGCCCTGGCGAACGACTCGTTCGGCGTGCTGGAACTGGCGCAGATCTTCGGCATCGGCCAGTCCGGCATGAGCCACCACCTCAAGGTCCTGGCCCAGGCCGACCTGGTGGCCACCCGCCGCGAAGGCAACGCCATTTTCTATCGCCGCGCCCTGCCCCACACCGATCTTCTGGGCGGCAAGCTGCACGCCGCGTTGCTCGACGAAGTGGACGCGCTGCAGTTGCCGATGGACGTGCAGGCACGCATCGCCCAGGTCCACAAGCAACGGGCCGCCGCCAGCCAGGACTTCTTCGCCCGTGTGGCCGAAAAATTCCGCGCCCAGCAAGACCTGATCGCCGGCCTGCCGCAATACCGCGAAAGCGTGGTGGCGCTGCTGGACAAGCTCGGCTTCGAGCCCACGGCCAGCGCGATCGAAGTCGGCCCTGGCGACGGCGCGTTCCTGCCGGAACTGGCGCGACGCTTTCACCAGGTCACGGCGCTGGACAACAGCCCGGCCATGCTCGAACTGGCGCGCCAGGTGTGCGAGCGGGAAAACCTGGCTAACGTCAGCCTGCAACTGGCCGATGCCCTGGATGGCATCAACCAGCAGGCCGACTGCGTGGTATTGAACATGGTGCTCCACCACTTCGCCGCACCGGCCGATGCCCTCAAGCACCTGGCCAGCCTGGTGCAAACGGGCGGCAGCCTGCTGGTAACCGAGTTATGCAGCCACAACCAGAGCTGGGCCAGGGAGGCCTGCGGAGATCTCTGGCTGGGGTTTGAACAGGATGACCTGGCCCGTTGGGCCTCCGCTGCGGGCCTTGTGCCCGGGGAAAGCCTCTATGTGGGCTTACGCAATGGTTTCCAGATCCAGGTTCGCCACTTCCAGCGACCGACTGGCGACACTCACCAACGGTAACTTGTAGGAAAACATCGAGATGAGCGAATACTCCCTTTTCACCTCCGAGTCCGTGTCTGAAGGGCATCCGGACAAAATCGCCGACCAGATTTCCGATGCCGTGCTGGACGCCATCATCGCGGAAGACAAATTCGCCCGCGTGGCGTGCGAGACGCTGGTGAAAACGGGCGTGGCGATCATCGCCGGCGAAGTCACCACCTCGGCCTGGGTCGACCTGGAACAGATCGTGCGCGATGTGATCCTGGGCATTGGCTACAACAGCTCCGACGTGGGCTTCGACGGGGCCACCTGCGGCGTGATGAACATCATCGGCAAACAGTCGGTGGACATCGCCCAGGGCGTCGACCGCAGCAAGCCGGAAGACCAGGGTGCAGGCGACCAGGGCCTGATGTTCGGCTACGCCAGCAACGAGACCGACGTGCTGATGCCGGCACCGATCACCTTCTCGCACCAACTGGTGCAGCGCCAGGCCGAAGCCCGCAAGTCCGGCCTGCTGCCGTGGCTGCGCCCGGATGCCAAGTCCCAGGTCACCTGCCGTTACGAGAACGGCAAGGTCGTGGGCATCGACGCGGTCGTGCTGTCGACCCAGCACAACCCGGAAGTGTCCTATAAGGACCTGCGCGAAGGCGTGATGGAGCTGATCGTCAAGCACGTATTGCCTGCCGAATTGCTGACCAAGGACACCCAGTTCCACATCAACCCGACCGGCAACTTCATCATCGGCGGCCCGGTGGGTGACTGCGGCCTGACCGGTCGCAAGATCATCGTCGACAGCTACGGCGGCATGGCCCGTCACGGCGGCGGCGCGTTCTCCGGCAAGGACCCATCGAAGGTCGACCGTTCGGCCGCCTACGCCGGTCGCTACGTGGCCAAGAACATCGTCGCCGCCGGCCTGGCCGAGCGCTGCGAGATCCAGGTCTCCTACGCTATCGGTGTCGCCCAGCCGACTTCGATTTCGTTGAATACGTTCGGCACCGGCAAGATCGGCGACGACAAGATCATCAAGCTGGTGCGTGAAGTGTTCGACCTGCGCCCTTACGCCATCACAACCATGCTCGACCTGCTGCACCCGATGTACCAGGAAACCGCCGCCTACGGTCACTTCGGCCGCACGCCGCAGACCCGCACCGTCGGTGACGATACCTTCACCACCTTCACCTGGGAAAAAACCGACCGCGCCGACGCCCTGCGCGCCGCTGCCGGCCTGTAATACCCGCGTGTCATGAAAAAGCCCCTGGCGACCCGGTTGCCAGGGGCTTTTTCATGCCCGGCGCTTTGTATGCCGCCAGGGCAATCAGGCGGGTAAAACCCGGTAACGCTCTCGATCGCCCAGTGTGCGCGACAGTGACTAGCCTTCAAGTCACTCAACGAGCAAGGATGCCTCGATGCCACTGTCCGCATTTGTATTCATCGGTCTTCTATTCACCACCCTACCCGTCACTGCGGTGCCCTGCCCAACCTGGCCCGAGGAACGCGCCCAGGCCGAGGTGGCCGCCGTGCAGCAACAAATCGACAGCTGGGACGACAGCTATCACCGCGAGGGGCGCGCAGAGGTCGCCGATGAACTGTACGACCAGGCCCGCGAGCAACTGGAGCAATGGCGCAACTGCCTGGGCCTGGAGAAGCCCGCGAGCCCATTGCGCACGGCCGGTGGAAAGGTCGCGCACCCGGTGGCCCACACCGGCTTGGACAAACTCAAGGATGCCGGCGCCGTGCAAGCCTGGCTGCAGGATCGAGAAGACGTCTGGGCCCAGCCGAAAGTCGATGGCGTGGCCGTTACGCTGATCTACCGCAAGGGCCGGCTGCACCAGGCGATCAGCCGCGGCGATGGCGTACAGGGACACGACTGGACTGCGAACGCGCGAAAGATCGGCGCCATCCCCCAGCACTTGCAGCAACGTTCGGACGTGCGGGTCCAGGGCGAGTTGTATTGGCGCCTGGATGCCCACGTCCAGGCACAAAGCGGCAGCCTCAACGCCCGCGGGACGGTAGCGGGATTGATGGCACGCCAGCATTTGACGGCGCAGGAGGCAGCGGGGATCGGTCTGTTTACCTGGGACTGGCCAGAAGGGCCCGACACCCTGACCGAACGGATGACGGCCCTGGGCAAGCTGGGTTTTGCCGACACCCTCACATACAACCAGCCCGTCCACACCCTGGCCGATGCCGAGCACTGGCGCAACCACTGGTATCGAACGCCACTGCCGTTTGCCAGCGATGGGATCGTCCTGCGCCAGAGCCGCCGTCCACCCGCCGACCGCTGGCAGGCCCGGGCACCGTTCTGGAGCGTGGCCTGGAAGTACCCTCACGCCCAGGCGCTGGCCGAAGTGCGCAAGGTGCGCTTCAAGATCGGGCGCACCGGGCGGATCACACCGCTGCTGGAACTTGAACCGACCCTGCTCGACGACCGGCTCATCCGCCGGGTGAGTGTCAGCTCCCTCAAGCGCTGGGAAGCATTGGACATCCGGCCCGGCGACCGAGTCGCCATCAGCCTGGCCGGGTTGACGATTCCGCGTCTCGACGGCGTCGTGCTGCGTGGTGTCGTGCGCGAACCCATCAGCGCACCGGTGGCAACCGATTATCACCCGTTGAGCTGCTGGCAACCGACACTCGGCTGCGAAAGCCAATTCCTCGCGCGCCTGAACTGGCTCAGCGGCAAGCAGGGGCTCGCCTTGCCTCACGTCGGCCCCGGCACCTGGGAAAAACTCCTGGCGGCCGGTCGACTCGACGGATTGCTGGATTGGATGACCCTCGATGCCGCCGAGCTTGCTAACATGACCGGCTTCGGCGAACGCAGCAGCACCCGCCTGCTCGCCAGTCTGCATGGCGCCCGGCAACGGCCTTTTCGGCAATGGCTCAAGGCCCTTGGCCTACCCCCCGTTGGCGAGGCACGGCTGGAAGGCCCCTGGCAGGCACTGGCCGAGCGCAGCACCGAACAATGGCAAGCCGAAACGGGTATTGGGCCGGGGCGCGCCGCGCAATTGAGCGCGTTTTTTGGCGACCCTCAGGTGCAAGCCTTGAGTGAAGTGTTACGCGCCGCCGGAGTCGACGGGTTCTGATCCGTACCCGTGTGGTTGAACCCAAGGGGCCCCTGAGGGCTCCAACTGCGCATCTGAACCGACCGCTCGCGATTTAATTACGGAGTTGCTATGAATTTCCTGTCCCCCGCTGCCCTGCTGGTCCTGTGCAGCGCCATGGCCACGCCGCTGATGGCGGACGAGCAAGCCCCGGAGCTCACCGGCTGCGCGGCCAAGCGCCAGGGCATCATCAACCAGATCGAACTGGCCAAGTCCCGTGGCAACCAGGACCAGCAAGCCGGCCTGGAAACGGCGCTGAGCGAGGTCACCACCCATTGCACCGACGCGTCCTTGCGCAAGGAACGTGAAAACAAGGTGCTCGAGGCCAAGCACGAAGTCAGCCGACGCCAGGCCGACCTGGAAAAAGCCATGAAGAAAGGCGACGCCGAGCGGATCAACAAACGCAAGGACAAGCTGGCGGCCTCCCGCAAGGAGCTGCAGGAAGCCGTGGATGAGCTGGACAAATAAGCGGCAAGTTTCAAGCTGAAGGCGTCAAGTTACGGCGAACCGCTAGCCTTTTACTGGCCGCTTGCAGCTGGCCACTCGAAGCTGCTCTATTTCAATGATCGCGAAATTCCTTATGGCAGGCACTGCACGCATCCTCGACCTTCTGCACCGCCGGCCCAAGGTTGCTGGCCTTGTAGGGCTGGACCTGGCTGACCGTCACCAGTTCGCCGGTCGCCACCTCAAGGTTGCGGGCCAGTTCCTGGAAACGTGCCTGCTTCTGCCAGACCTCATCCCGGGCGCTGGTGTGGTCTTGCTCGCGCACTGGCGGGAAGTGCTTCCACGGCTCATGGGACAGTCGATCGAGCTGCACCGCGCCCTCGGCGAAACGCGTGCCGTCGAACGGGACCCGACCACGCAGCATGCCGCCCAGTTCTTCGTTGGTCTTGAGCATCTGTTTGAAAATCGCCTTGCGCTGGCCCAAGGGAGAGTTGGGATCGACGCCGCCACAAGCGGGCAACAGCAGGCAGGCCAGCATGACCATGGAAAATCGTTTTACAAACATCTTGGCCTCGGGACAGGAAACGGCGGTTAGTATCCTCGCGTCATCGGTAAAGACCAATGGCCCCATCAACAATACGGGTTGTTCGCACGCCTGACAGCGTTTGAATGACTGCAAGGGAAATCTTCATGAACAGTCGCTCCAAGACCTGGCACCTGGGCCTGGCGTTGACCTTGCCGCTGCTCGCTGTGCTGGCCGGCTGCAACCGCGGCGAAAAAACCGAAGCACCCCAGACCCATGCCCTCGCCACGTATGCCAGCGCGCCATGGGAAGCGCTGCCGCCCGTGTCCGACCAGGATCTGTTGGCCGGTTTCGCCTCCTGGCGCAGCGCCTGCACCCGGCTCAAGGCCGATGCGAACTGGGGCCCGACCTGCGCGGCGGCGGCCAATGTGCCGCAGACCGCCACGGCTGTACGCAACTTCCTCAAGCAAAACCTGGACGTCTATGGCCTGCGCTCGGGCGACAACAGCCCCAACGGCCTGATCACCGGCTATTACGAGCCGGTCTACCCCGGCAGCCTCACCCAGACCGCCAGCGCGAACATCCCGGTGTACGGCGTGCCCGACGACATGATCATCGTGGCCCTGGACAGCATCTACCCCGAACTCAAGGGTAAGCGCCTGCGCGGCCGTCTCGAAGGTCGCGTGCTCAAGCCCTACGACGACGCCGCCACCATCGAGACCCAGGGCGTGAAGGCGCCGGTGATCGCCTGGCTGACAGACCCGATGAACCTGCAATTCCTGCAAATCCAGGGTTCGGGTCGGATTCGCCTCGATGACGGCCGCCAGTTGCGCATCGGCTATGCCGACCAGAATGGCCACCCTTACCGGCCCATCGGCCGCTGGCTGGTGGAACAGGGCGAACTGAAGAAAGAAGACGTGACCATGGGCACCATCGCCGCGTGGGCCAAGGCCAACCCGAAGCGGATCCCCGAGTTGCTGGGCAGCAACCCCAGCTACGTGTTTTTCAACCGCAACCCCGACAGCAACGAAGGCCCGCGAGGCTCGCTGAACGTGCCGCTGACCGCCGGCTACAGCGTGGCGGTGGACCGCAAGGTGATTCCGTTGGGTAGTTTGTTGTGGCTGTCCACGACACGCCCCGACGGCAGTGCCTTGAACCGCCCCGTCGCCGCCCAGGACACCGGTGGCGCAATCACCGGAGAAGTACGTGCGGACCTGTTCTGGGGCACCGGGGACGCCGCCGGGCAGTTGGCCGGGGACATGAAGCAGCAGGGCCAGATCTGGATGCTCTGGCCCAAAGCAATGCCATTGCCGCAAGTGCCACAGGTGGCGAATGCGGTCAGCGCCAATCCCTGAGGGTTTTGGCGCCAGCGGCCCCCTCTGGCGAGCAAGCCAGCATCAGGCCCCAGCAGCCAGGCTCAAACCGAAACGAAGAAGAAACTCAACACCAGCCCCACGCCGACTAGCCACACCAGCGAACGCAGGATCGCCCAGTCGGCCAGGTAGCAGATGATGTAGAGCAGGCGGCTGGTGATGAACAGCACCGCCAGCACATTGATCGTCACCAGCTCGGCGTTGCCGGCCAGGTGCGCGACGATCACGGCGGCAGCGAACGCCGGGGCGATTTCGAAGCTGTTGAGCTGTGCGGCATAGGCGCGCCGCGGCCAGCCGTCGAGCGATTCGAGAAAATCCCGAGGGTCGTGGTTGTCCTGCAACCGATACCTGCCGCCTATCTTGGCAAGACCGATACACAGGTAAGGCAGGATGATCGCAATCAAAATACACCACAGAGCCACCGTCATGACGCAGTTCCTTTTTTTAAGTGTTGTGGACAATCGAGCATCAGGGCGCCGGTCAGAACATCACCACCGACGTGCCAATCCGCACCGGCCCGCAGGCTAGGCTCTGTCTGAAAAGCCTTGATACTCGTTCATGCTGCGTTGAAAACCGGCTCGGAATGCTCATTTACTCCAGTAAACTCCGCTTCCTCGCCGGTTTTCGCCTTGCCTGACCTTCGTCTCAAGACTTTTCAAACAGAGCCTAAGAGCCGCGGCCGGGCAAAAGGTTCTTTCAGGCCATGCACGCCGTTGCGGGCATGGCATCCCCCCTGTCCGGTTTCACGCCCGCAAGGGCACGAATTGATTCGCGATCCCGGGACAGCTGTTTATACTGCACGCAACCACGCCGCACTCAGTTGCGCATGCACCTATTCCAATAATTTCCAATAATTGTGCCGATATCCGCGCCCTTCGAGCCGGACGTCGGCCTGCGTATGCCTGAACCGCGTCAAGACTATAGACAGAGACCCTGCGCATGCCACTCGCCTTGCTTGCTTTGGCCGTCGCCGCTTTCGGCATCGGCACGACTGAATTCGTCATCATGGGGCTGCTGCCCGACGTCGCTCGAGACCTGGCAGTGAGCATTCCCCAGGCCGGGTTGCTGATCACCGGCTACGCCCTGGGCGTGGTGTTCGGTGCGCCGATCCTGGCCATCGGCACCGCCAACATGCCGCGCAAAGCCACATTGCTGGGCATGACGTTGATGTTCATTCTTGGCAACGTGCTCTGCGCCCTGGCGCCGAACTACGCCACGCTGATGGCCGCCAGGGTCATCACGGCGCTGTGCCACGGGGCGTTCTTTGGCATCGGTTCGGTGGTGGCTGCCGGGCTCGTCGCTCCGAACAAGCGGGCCCAGGCGATTGCCATGATGTTCACCGGCCTGACCCTGGCCAACGTGCTGGGCGTGCCGCTGGGCACGGCCCTGGGTCAATACGCCGGCTGGCGCTCGACGTTCTGGGCGGTGGCGGTCATCGGCGTGATCGCCGCCATCGCCCAATGGGTCTGGCTGCCCAAGGCAATCCCCATGGACAAAGCCAACCTGGCCAGCGAGTTCAAGGTGCTGGGCAAGGTCAACGTGTTGTTGGCCCTGGGCATGAGCGTGCTGGCCTCCACCAGCCTGTTCAGCGTGTTCACCTACATCGCGCCGATCCTGCAGGACATCACCGGCGTCAGCCCCCACGGCATCACGGTCATGCTGCTGTTGTTCGGCGTCGGCCTGACGGCGGGCAGTTTCCTGGGTGGTCGCCTGGCCGACCGCCGCCTGTTGCCAGCGCTGGTGGCGATGACCCTGGCCGTGGTGCTGGTCCTGGCCGCGTTCAGCCAGACCAGTCATTCGGTGATCCCGGCGGCGATCACCCTGGTGCTCTGGGGCATCTTCGCCTTTGCCCTGTGCCCGATCCTGCAATTGCTGATCATCGACCAGGCCCACGAGGCACCCAACCTCGGCTCGACCCTGAACCAGAGTGCTTTCAACCTCGGTAACGCGGCGGGGGCGTGGATGGGCGGGCTGGTCGTCGCCAGTGGCGCCGACCTCGCGGACTTGCCGTGGGCCGGGGCATGCATCGGCGGTCTGACGACGTTGACGGCGTTGTTCTTCATTCATCGTCAGCGGCGTTCGGCGGCAGTCGCGGTTTAAAGGCTGAGAAAACTGCCCTGCCCATGAGCGAATGGGCAACGCTTTCAGTAAGAATTTGTTCCCTTCCGTGCGGGCTGTTTTACCGGCCATCCAGAAGCCTTGTTCCAGAGCGCTTTCATAAAAGTCCGCCGACTGTTGTTGGCAACCGGCGGATATTTGTCCAATTGAGTCACGACGCAATTAGCCTCCAGATCTTGCTTACAGTTCGGCTCCCCTCCTGGGCACACGGAACGAACCAGAAAATGCTAGAAATCTCGCGACACTCCTCCTACACCTTTCAGAACTCAGGCCCACTCGCAGAACAAGCGCGTCCAGAAGGTCCCCAGCAGATGGCCTGTGGCGCGACGGACCGGTCGATCAGTCTCGTTCGAAATGAAGACGGTAGCGCCCAAATCGGTATGAAGCGGCCTCCCATCACAAAACTGGTCCTGAGCGGCGGTGGGGCCAAGGGCGTCGCTTATTCCGGATTCGTCGATACCCTCGAGGCCAACGGCGTCATGGGCAATATCAGAACGATTTCAGGCTCCTCTGCGGGGGCCATTTCGGCGGCGTTGCTCGCCAGCGGCATGAATCATGTGGGCTTCGACAGAATCTCTGACGACATCCCCCTTGTTTCCTTGCTCGACAGCACCCACCCAAGCGTCAGAAAAATCCAGAACGGGTTGTCGAAGCTGGGCGAAAAACTGGAAAAACTCCCCCTGGCGCAGTTGCTATGTGACCTGCTGCCACGCCTGGGCTCCAAAGGGATGCCCCTGGAAGAACTGATCAGGGCCGAGGCCTGCAAGGCGCTGCTGCAGCATTGCCAAGACCACCCAAAGCCTCTTTCCAAAGAAGCGCAACAAGCCGTTGCCAATGTGAAAAGCAACCAATACGTCACGTTTGCCGACCTGGCGACCCTGAGCAAAGAGATTGCGCAGATCAAATCTGTAGAAATCACCGGCACCGCCCTGTTCAAGGAAGGCACGCAACTGGTGGTCTTCAGCGCGGACCTGACCCCCGACATGGACATTGCCGTGGCCGCGCATATCTCCGCGTCGCTGCCGCTGGTGTTTGGCAAGCCGACCCTGCAAGGACAGCCTTTCCAAACGATGGAGGCAACCATGGCATGTGCCGATGGCGGCATCCTGAACAACACACCCGTACCTGACCTGTATAACCCGCCGACTTCGCTAAGTCCGATCCCGGACAGCGAGCCATTGATCCTGGTCTTCGAGGCGCAGGAAGCGGAGCAGGAAAATCCGCGAGGTACGGGCATGTCGGCCCTGGTCGACCGTTTTCTCAAGGCCCCCCATACGGCCAGCTCTGCATGGAATGCCGAACAACTCAAACGCTTTACCGACCAGACCGTCGTCGTACGGCTGAAAACGGATCAAGGCGATTATCGCGGCCTACTGAAAGGGACGGTCAACTTCAGGATGTCCAAGGACATCAAGAATCATCTCCAGGAAGAACTGCGCAAGGATGTCCAGATCCATCTGGACAGGCGCGATGCCACACAACAGACCTTTTCGTTTGCCTCGGTCGAGGACGCCCTGTTGGCATTGAACGATCAGGATTTCGAGCAACTGAGCGCAGAACTGGAGGTCGACGAAGCCTGCGCCGAAGTGATCGCCTTCAGGGAGAAGGCCAAGTGGGCGATGGCACAATTGAAGGAATCGGTCCGGGAGGCCAACGAAACGTCCACCGTGCTTGAACCCACGCCCCAGATGCACATGGCCATCTGGGGTCTCGACCAACTTGCGGATCAACCCGGTAGGCTGGAATGGCTGGCTAAACGCCTCAATCACGACAATGACCCGGACTTCATGCAGTTTCTGCAGGCTGCCAGCGAGTGGGACAAAAACGCACCCGGAGTCATTTCCGAAGTGACCCATCATGCTATCGAGAAAATGCAGTTGCAGGACATTGCCACGCGTATCCGTAACGTCGTGCAAAACGTGCTGCACCCCGCACGTTTCCTGAGCGGCCAGCCCAATGTGAACATCGAGCTGATCAATGGGGTCATCCGGGATCTGCAGGAACTGCAAGATCCAAAGGCGCCCAAGCATTCACACGAGCAGAAGATCGCGTTCAATCATTCGCTCGAACGGATCATCGCCAATTACCGGTCGCGCTACACGGGGCTGCTCAATCCGGAGTCAACGACCCGCGAGACGTTGCGCAACATGCAATTCAAGTAAGCGCCGCCCGCAGCGCGGGTCCGGGGTCAGGCTTGCCCTCACTCCGAATCGCTGCGCCGCGTCGGCCTGGCGGCTGGCTTGTCTTTGGGAAGGCCGACTTCGCTGCGGATCTGCGCATGACTGATCAGGGCGAATATGCAGCTGCCACCGACAATGTTGCCGGCCAGCGTCGGCCCGGCAAACACCATCCAAAAATCTTCCCAGGGCAGTTCGCCGGCAAACACCAGGTACGACACCTCGGCCGAGCCGACGACAATGTGGGTGAAATCGCCGAGCGCCATCAGGTAGGTGATGAGGATGATGGTCCACATCTTGGCGCTTTCCATGGAGGGGATCATCCAGACCATGGTGGCGATCATCCAGCCGGAAATGATGCCCTTGGCAAACATCTGGCCGGTGTCGTTTTCCATGACCTTGCGGCCGATCTCCAGGAAAGCGAGGTCGGTACGCGCGTCGAAGATCGGCAGGTGCAGCATCACGTACGCCACCAGCAGGGTGCCGCACAGGTTGCCCACCAGCACCACGCCCCAGAGCCGCAACAATCGTCCGAAATTGGCCAGGCTGGGTTTGCTCATGACCGGCAACACGGCGGTCAGGGTGTTTTCGGTGAACAACTGCTGGCGGGCAAGGATGACCGCGAGAAAGCCGGCGCAGTAGCCGAAACTGGCGATCACCTTGAAGCCTTCGTGGTCTGGCAGCCGGGAGTTGAGCAAGCCCATCGCCATCAGCGACAGGCCCATGGTCAACCCGGCCGCCAGGGCCGACCACCAGAGCGCGGCAATGCTGCGCTCCAGCTCCTGGTCGCCCTGGGTGCGGATGATTTCGTGCAGCACCGCTGCCCGTGGCGGCTGGTTGCGGTCGACTTCCTGCTGTTCCTGAGCCGAAAGGTCAGGGGTCTTGCCGTCTTTATGAGTGTCCATACAGCTCCTGAACCGGTGGCGTGATGTAGCTACGACAGGCGGCGCACGAAGCTGTTCAGTGACGGGTTTGCACCCTCGATCCCGAGTTTGATGCAAAACCCATGTTGGAGCGGGCTTGCTCGCGAAAACGGTGGTTCAGCGTGCCGTGATGCCGCATGTAACGACGCCTTCGCGGGCAAGCCAGCGCCCCCAAGGTTGTCACTCAGTGATGTCGTCCTGGAACTGATCCTTGACGTACTTGATCTCGGTACGGCCATGGGGCGCCGGCAGGCCATCCTCGCCAAGATTGACGAAGACCATCTTCTCCACGGTCAGGATGCTCTTGCGGGTGATTTTGTTGCGCACCTCGCACGTCAGGGTGATGGAGGTACGGCCAAACTCGGTGGCGGTGATCCCCAGCTCGATGATGTCGCCCTGGCGCGAGGCGCTGACAAAGTTGATCTCCGAGATGTACTTGGTGACCACGCGCTGGTTGCCGAGCTGGACGATGGCATAGATGGCCGCCTCTTCGTCGATCCAGCGCAGCAGGCTGCCGCCGAACAGCGTGCCGTTGGGGTTGAGGTCTTCGGGCTTGACCCATTTGCGGGTGTGGAAATTCATGTTCACTCCTGAGTGTCTGGCCGATGAATGGCTGCATCATGGCAGACCGGCCGGTCAGGCTCTACGTCGCGGGTCCTATAACGACCATCGGCAATTTTGATTTGCCGACAGAAACCCTTTGGAAGATCGGCCGAGCCCGTTATAATCGCCACCGCTTCAACCGGTCCTCGCTTTGGACCGTTCCCGCCACCTGTCCGAGGGGCGCTGCAGCAGGTTCGACCTGTCAGGCTCGGATGGGGCGTTGTTCACACGGGGCAACCTGCATGGACACTAAACGCACAACGGCGCCCATTCGCATACATTACGAATGGAGGCTCTTCATGAGCGCTGTTATCACGCCTGCAGATTTTAACGACTACAAAGTTGCCGACATGTCCCTAGCCGCCTGGGGCCGTCGCGAAATCATCATCGCCGAATCCGAAATGCCAGCCCTGATGGGCCTTCGCCGCAAATACGCCGGCGAGCAACCGCTCAAGGGCGCGAAGATCCTCGGCTGCATCCACATGACCATCCAGACCGCCGTGCTGATCGAAACCCTGGTTGCCCTGGGTGCCGAAGTGCGCTGGTCGTCCTGCAACATCTTCTCGACCCAGGACCAGGCCGCCGCCGCCATCGCCGCCGCCGGTATCCCGGTGTTCGCCTGGAAGGGCGAGACCGAGCAAGAGTACGAGTGGTGCCTGGAGCAGACCATCCTCAAGGATGGCCAGCCATGGGACACCAACATGATCCTCGACGACGGCGGCGACCTGACCGAGCTGCTGCACAAGAAATACCCGGCCGTGCTCGAACACGTCCACGGCGTGACCGAAGAGACCACCACCGGCGTGCACCGCCTGCTGGACATGCTGGCCAAGGGCGAACTGAAAATCCCGGCCATCAACGTCAATGACTCGGTGACCAAGAGCAAGAACGACAACAAGTACGGCTGCCGTCACAGCCTCAACGACGCCATCAAGCGCGGCACCGACCACCTGTTGTCGGGCAAGCAGGCGCTGGTGATCGGCTACGGCGACGTGGGCAAGGGCTCGGCCCAGTCCCTGCGCCAGGAAGGCATGATCGTCAAGGTCTCGGAAGTCGACCCGATCTGCGCCATGCAGGCTTGCATGGACGGTTTCGAGCTGGTTTCGCCGTTCATCGACGGGATCAACGACGGCACCGAAGCAAGCGTCGACAAGGCCCTGCTGGGCAAGATCGACCTGATCGTGACCACCACCGGTAACGTCAATGTCTGCGACGCGAACATGCTCAAGGCCCTGAAAAAGCGTGCCGTGGTGTGCAACATCGGTCACTTCGACAATGAGATCGACACCGCCTTCATGCGCAAGCACTGGGCTTGGGAAGAAGTGAAGCCGCAGGTCCACAAGGTTCACCGCACCGGCACCGGCAGCTTCGACCCACAGAACGACGACTACCTGATCCTGCTGGCCGAAGGCCGCCTGGTCAACCTGGGCAATGCCACTGGCCACCCGAGCCGGATCATGGACGGTTCGTTCGCCAACCAGGTCCTGGCCCAGATCTTCCTGTTCGGCCAGAAATACGCCGACCTGTCGCCTGCCCAGAAAGCCGAGCGCCTGACCGTGGAAGTATTGCCGAAGAAACTCGACGAAGAAGTGGCCCTGGAAATGGTCCGCGGCTTCGGTGGCGTGGTCACCAAGCTGACCAAGCAACAGGCTGACTACATCGGCGTCACCGTCGAAGGCCCGTTCAAGCCGCACGCCTACCGGTATTAAGCAGCTGCGAGCTTCAAGCTTCAAGCGGCAAGCAGAGCGGTTTGTCTACTTGTGACTGGAAGCTTGGATCTACTTCTTCATCGCTATTACGCAGCCGCGAGCTGCAAGCCTGAAGCACAGGAATCGGCGCAACGCCCTCTTGTAGCTCGCAGCTTGCAGCTTGCAGCTGGGAGCTCCGACCATGTCCCAAGACCGTCGCTACAGCTTCGAATTCTTCCCGACGAAGACCGATGCTGGGCATGAAAAACTGATCGCCACTGCCCGCCAGTTGGCGAGCCACAAACCCGACTTCTTCTCCTGCACCTACGGCGCCGGCGGTTCGACCCGTGACCGCACGATGAACACCGTGTTGCAGCTCGAAAGCGAAGTGAAAGTCCCGGCAGCGCCCCACCTGTCCTGCGTGGGCGACAGCAAGGACGACCTGCGCGGCCTGCTGACCCAGTACAAGGCGGCGGGCATCAAGCGCATCGTTGCCCTGCGCGGTGACCTGCCCTCGGGCATGGGCATGGCCAGTGGTGAACTGCGCCACGCCAACGAACTGGTGAGCTTCATTCGTGAAGAGACCGGTGACCACTTCCACATCGAAATCGCCGCTTATCCGGAAATGCACCCGCAGGCGCGCAATTTCGAAGACGATCTGCGCAACTTCGTCCGCAAGGCCCACGCCGGGGCGAACAGCGCCATCACCCAGTACTTCTTCAACGCCGACAGCTACTTCTACTTTGTCGAACGCGTGCGGCAGCTGGGAGTCGACATTCCAGTGGTGCCGGGGATCATGCCGATCACCAACTACAGCAAGCTGGCGCGCTTCTCCGATGCGTGCGGCGCCGAGATCCCACGCTGGATCCGCAAGCAGCTGGAAGCCTATGGTGACGACACGTCCAGCATCCAAAGCTTCGGCGAGGACGTCATCACGCAAATGTGTGAACGTTTGTTGCAGGGCGGTGCACCGGGGCTGCATTTCTATACCCTTAACCAGGCCGAGCCAAGCCTGGCGGTATGGAACAACCTCAAACTGCCACGTTAATGGCTTAACGTGCCGGTATGAAAAAGGCCTTGGCACCCTCCAAGGCTTTTTTTTCACCCAAGACACCTGAAGGATTGCAGTAGATGCTCAACGGTCAAAGGTTAAAGACCCCACAACTGATCTACCTGGTCTATGGGGCCGAGACCTATCACCAGGAAGCCTTGTTCAGCATCGCCAGCGCGTTGGCGGGCCTGCGCAAAACCCCCGGCGAAGCCCTGGATATCCAGGTATTCACCGACGATCCGGCACCGTACGAAGGCCTGCCGGTGCGCTTGCGCCTGCTGGACGACGAGACCCGCAAGGCCTGGATCGAGCCCCACGGCTATCATTTCCGCGCCAAGCATGTGGTGATGCAGAAGGTGCTTGAAGAAGCCGAACTGGCCCTGTTGATCGACACCGACACCTTCTTCCATTGCTCACCGCTCGAATTGTTCCGCCGTATCCAACCCGGCACCTTGCTATGCAATGCCGTCAACCTGAGTTATGGCGCCAACAAGGATTCGTTGCTGTACGTGACGCTGGCGGACATCCTGCGTGAGCGCCGGCTGGCGGACGACAGCATGCCCCAGTTGAATTCGGGGGTCATCGGCCTCTACCACACGGATGCGTCGGTGCTGGACCGCTCGATTGCACTGATGGATGAGCTCTTTCCCCTGGCCCAAGGGGCCTACACCCTGGAAGAGTTTTGCCTGGCGGTGGCGGCCTACCGTTCGGTGCAACTGCGCGAATGCCCGGACCTGATCCATCACTATTGGAGCCGCAAGCAGCTGTTCCGCGCCAAGACCAAGGCCTGGCTCGACAAGCACCATGCCGCGCCCACCTGCCAGCAGGCGCTGGACGAAACGGCGCAGGTCACCACCGTCCTGCCCCGCCCTCCGGCGTTCCAACGCCTGGCCTACAAGTTCGTCACCCTGGCGCTGCCCGCCCATAAACGGCAATTCATGCGCGAGATCCTCTACGGCTGCTACCGCCATACCAACCAGTTCGATCAGGCTTGCGCCCCGGTCTGGTGGGAAAAAGCCCTGGAAAACGTCGAAGATCGCCTTAAAAAACCACTGGAAGACCACGAACTCAAGCGCTGGCTCAATCATCCGCTGATTCGCCTGGTGCTGGGCGAGCGCCGCGAAGTCATCTATGCGCACCTGATGCAGACAAAAGGCGACTGAGGCCCAGGCCAGAGCACTCTAGCTATTTGATGAGCTCTCGTCGTAACCTCAGGGCATGCCCGTCATTGCCCAGCTACTGACAGCCTTAATTCTCATGTGCCTGAGCATTGCCGCTCGGGCAGAGAAGTTGCGCATTGTCACTGAGCCCTGGGCGCCGTACGTGTACGAAGAAAACGGCAAGCGCCTGGGCCTGGACTACGAAACCACGGCCATTGTGTTCAAGCGCCTGGGGATCGACGTGGAATGGCAGTTCCTGCCCTGGAAGCGTTGCCTGGCGATGCTGGAGCAAGGTCTGGCGGACGGCGCGCTGGACATTTTCCACAGCGACGAGCGCGATGCCACGCTGCTGTACCCCAGCGAGCCGCTGTCGGACGTGGAGTTCGTGATGTTCTACGCCAATGCCCGCCCCCATCCCTTTCGTACACTCGACGACCTCAAGGGCCTGACCGTCGGCACGTCACCCGGCTATCTCTACAGCCAGGCCTTCAGCGAATCGAACCTGTTCAAGCGCGAAACCGCACCCACCCACGAAGCCAACTTCGGCAAGTTGCAACTGGGCCGGATCGACCTGCTCATCACCGATCGCCGGGTCGGCCGCCATGTGCTCGAGCAGATGCAGCTCGGCGACCAGATCACCGAGAACCCGACTGTCGTCAGTCGTCAGAGCCAATACCTGGCGGTGCGACGCAACGCCGGCATGGACCTGCTGGTGCAACGTTTCGGCGCCGAACTCAAGCGTTTCAAGCGCGAACCGGCCTATGCCGAACTGAGCGCCCGGTACGGCGCAGGCCCGATGGCCCAGGTCATGCCGTCGGCTGCGGCCAACGCCGAAATACACCGTTGAGCAGCAGGAAAGCAGCGCACGGCGTTTGCTCTGTTATACTCCGGCCTTCCCGCCAGGCTCACGCCCGGACGCCCGGTCTTGCAAAAGGTCTCCCGACACCGCTACAGCGCAGCTTTCAGCCCCGCGCGAGCCGTATCCGGACCCACCTTTAAGACCCGGCAGGACCGGACGGGATGACATTTATTGACCGTCATTCGCGCCAGGCAAGACTATCCCATTGGGCCAGGCCCTCACTAAAACAGGATTACTCATGTCCTTTGCTTCCCTCGGTCTCTCCGAGGCTTTAGTCGGCGCCATCGAAGCCGCCGGCTACACCGAGCCTACCCCGGTGCAACAGCGGGCCATTCCCGCCGTGTTGCAAGGTCGCGACCTGATGGTCGCGGCGCAGACAGGCACTGGTAAAACCGGCGGTTTCGCCCTCCCGATCCTGGAGCGGTTGTTTCCCAACGGTCACCCAGACAAATCCCAGCGTCATGGCCCGCGCCAACCGCGCGTACTGGTCCTGACCCCGACCCGCGAACTGGCGGCCCAGGTCCACGAGAGCTTCAAGATCTATGCCCGTGACCTGAAGTTCGTCAGCGCCTGCATCTTCGGCGGCGTGGGCATGAACCCGCAGGTCCAGGCCATGTCTCGCGGTGTCGACGTGCTGGTGGCCTGCCCCGGCCGCCTGCTGGACCTCGCCGGCCAAGGCAGCGTCGATTTGTCCCACGTGGAAATCCTCGTGCTGGACGAAGCCGACCGGATGCTCGACATGGGCTTCGTCCATGACGTAAAGAAGGTCCTCGCCCGCCTGCCCGCCAAGCGCCAGAACCTGCTGTTTTCGGCGACGTTCTCCAAGGACATCACCGACCTGGCCGGCAAGCTGCTGCACAACCCGGAACGCATCGAAGTCACGCCGCCCAACACCACGGTCGAGCGCATCGAGCAGCGAGTGTTCCGCCTGGCAGCCAGCCACAAGCGCGCCCTGCTGGCGCACCTGATCACCGCCGGCGCCTGGGAACAGGTCCTGGTGTTCACGCGCACCAAGCACGGCGCCAACCGCCTGGCCGAATACCTGGACAAGCATGGCCTGCCGGCCGTGGCGATCCATGGCAACAAGAGCCAGAACGCCCGCACCAAGGCCCTGGCCGACTTCAAGGCCGGTGAAGTGCGCATCCTGGTCGCCACCGACATCGCCGCCCGTGGCCTGGACATCGACCAGTTGCCCCACGTGGTCAACTTCGAACTGCCGAACGTCGATGAAGACTACGTGCACCGTATCGGCCGTACCGGCCGGGCCGGTCGTTCGGGCGAAGCGATCTCCCTGGTTGCGCCGGACGAAGAAAAGCTGCTCAAAAGCATCGAGCGCATGACCAAGCAGAAAATCGCCGACGGCGACCTGATGGGTTTCGACGCCAGCACCATTGAGGCCGAGAAGCCTGAAGTGCGTGAACGTCCGGACGTGCGCAACCCGCGCAATGCCCGTGGCCCACGGGGCGACGGTCCGAATGGCGGTGGCGGCGGTCGCAAGGACAAAGGCAAGGACAAGGGCAAGGAAAAGTCCGCCAGCAACGGCCGTGGCGAGCGCCCGGCCCGTGAGCAGAAGCCCCGTGAAGGCAGCCCTGCCCGCGAGCAGCAGCGTCCGGCCCCACGCGCCGCCGTCGATCGTGCCCCGGACGAGTTCCTGGACGACGATATCGACAACTTCGGTAACCGCGTCGACTACGTACCGCAGCAAAAGCCCGCCCAGGGCCGCGGCCGTCGCCCGGGGGCTCCGGCACAAGGCGCAGGCGCTCCACGCGGCGGCCAGTCGCAAGGTCGCCAGAACGGTCCGCGCAACAACGGCTCGTCCACCGGCACCCCGCCAGCCAAGCGCAACGGTCCACGCAACGGTGCATCCCGTGACGGTCAGGCACGCCGCGAAGACTCCCGCCCTCGCCGCCCGGCCCGTGACGACCAGTCTCGCCAGGAACCGGCCGTGCAAAACCCGCGTGGCAACCAGCCGAAGATCATGCACAAGGAGTCGAAGATCGATCGTTTCCCGACGCCTGAGCAACTGGATCAACTGCCTAGCCGTCCACGAGGCGAAAAACCGGCCCTGTTGACCCGCAATCGCTGAGTTTTTCCGTGCCGTAGACAATGCCCCTTGGTCTCGCGATCAAGGGGCATTTTTGTTGAAGCCTCACACACATTCCTGTGGGGCACATCCTAATGTGGGAGCGGGTTTGCTCCGGGCGGCGATCCGACGAATGCGGACTTTCATTCACCTCTGTGTCTACTGGCCCACCGCTTTCGCGAGCAAGCCCGCTCCCACAGAGGTCAGGGGTCGTTTGCAGCATATTCATACGGCCATAAAAAAACGCCCCCGACCGCAAGGCCGGGGGCGTTTTTTTGTCAGGCGCGAAGATTACTTCGCTTTGACACCTTCAAACGAAACGTACAGCTCGACCACATCGGACGATGGGCCCAGGTCTTTCTGTTTGCCGAAGTCCGAGCGCTTGATGCTGGTGGTGCCTTCGAAGCCGGCACGGTAGCCGCCCCATGGGTCCTTGCCTTCACCCAGGAAAGTGGCCTTGACCACGACTGGCTTGGTCACGCCCAGCAGGGTCAGGTCGCCGGTGACGTCGGCCGTTTCCTTGCCATCAGCGTTCTTGCCGGTGGACTTGACGCTGGTGGAGACGAACTTGGCGTCGGCGAATTTGCCCGCGTTCAGGAAGTCGGCACTGGCGATGTGCTTGTCGCGCTCGGCGTGGTTGGTGAACACGCTGGCGGTGCGGACGTTGAACTCGATCTTGCTGTCTTCAGGCTTGGCGGCGTCGAAGTTGAACTTGCCGTCGATGTCCTTGAAGGTACCGGTGATGTAGCTGTAGCCCAGGTGGCTGATCTTGAAGTCGACGAAGGCGTGCTGACCTTCCTTGTCGACTACGTAGTCGGCAGCCATGGCCTGGCCGGCCAGCAGGGTGGAACCGATTGCCAGGGCGGCGAGCGTCTTTTTCAACATGCTTTCTATTCCTTTGGAGTCGAGGTTGAACATCAGGCTTGGCGCCCCAGCATGCGCTTGAGGGTCGCGTCACGGTCGATAAAGTGGTGTTTCAATGCTGCCAACGCATGGAGGCCGGAGAAAATGACCAGCGCCCATGCCAGGTACAGGTGAATCAGGCCGGCGACGTCTGCCTGGTCAGGCAGTCCAGACACTAGCGCGGGTACTTCGAACAGGCCAAACACCGGGATCCCGACACCGTCTGCGGTGGAAATCAGGTAACCGGCAATCATCACGGCGAACAACCCGAGATACAGGGCACTGTGGCCGAGCTTGGCGCCGACGCGGGTCAGGCGACCATAGCTGGGCAAGGTCGGTGGCGGCGGGCTGATAAAACGCCAGAGCACCCGCAGCAGCATCACCGCCAGCAGCACCAGGCCAATGCTCTTGTGCAGGTCCGGCGCGTCTTTGCGCCAGGTGCTGTAGTAATCCAGGCCGACCATCCACAAGCCAAGCGCGAACAACCCGTACACCACCAGCGCAACGCCCCAGTGCAAAACGATACTGACCCAGCCATAGCGAGAAGAAGAGTTGCGTAGCTGCATTGCTCATATCCTGTAAAAACTGCGACCAAGACTAGCGGGTTATCTATCGATTTAAAGCGGAAAATTTCGCTTTGAAATATCGAGAAATACGATCATCAGTGTGGGAGAGCTGGGTTAAGGAAAGATTAAAGGGGGAGATGGTGGTGATGACGGGGGATTAGCAGCCTTTAGGGGCAATGCCAGTCAGTTAAGCCGCAAACCCGTGGGGAGAAAAGCTTGCTCGCGATGGGGCGAGCCAGTCGACAACACCATAGATGGGCTGCCGCTATCGCGAGCAAGCTTTGCTCCCAAAGGTTTTGTGTCGTTTGATCATTAACTGACTGACATTAGCCTTTACGAGCCTGTATGGGTCTCATCGCGAGGGACTGCTTCCACAGGAAAGCGCGTCGGAGCCATCACCACCCAGCTATTTCCACCATGCAATATATGTATCGCCGTTTCCGCCTTCCCTCTTGATCAAATGAGTGCTCAACAACTCATTGAACAAGGTAAAAACATGGCTGTTCCTTACACTCCATTTCGAGCAAGTGGCTCGCCGTTGCTGCCTCCCAATCAAACAATGTCGCCGGGGCAGTACCTCCAGTCCCCAAACGGAAAATTCCGCCTGGTCTTGCAGGCTGATGGAAATCTGATCATCAAAGACGATGAGACTGTCGTTTGGGTAGCTGATAGCAGACAACCTCATAGCGCAACCTTGTATCCAAAAAGAATGCGTGAGCCACTGCAGTTTGTCATCGCAAACAGTGGCTTCCTTTATAACCCGTCGAAGAGGCGTTTGTGGATTGCTGAAAGTACTCATAGCAGAGACAAATCGCTCTGGTACAACGCCTGCCTGGCGATGCAAGACGATGGCAACCTGGTGATCTATGACAGACGGACGGGGAATCTATGCTGGGCCCGCTTTGGCTTCGTCCCGGGACGTTTCTCAAAGCCAAAACGGGTGAAAATCTGGTTCGAGAATGTGGAGGTCTATACTTGGTCTTTTTCGCTACCGCCCTTGTAGGAACTACACAAACCTCAAGTAGCGGTGCATTCAGGTCTATAAGGATCCATATCGCATCTGTACGTCAATTGAGGGTCGTGTTTTTTAAGTATCATACGGCCACCAGTACAGCCGCTACCGAAGAGAATTATCAATAACACTAAAGCCGCCATTGGTTTCATGTTTCACTCCAATTCTTATGAGCCTAACGCTTTGAATTATTAATTCACCAAGCATTCAGGCTTATAGGGGACAAACGTGCACCTGTACGCCAACTAAGGGTCTTGTTTTGAAATCATCAGAGGATCCCGACATTCGCCGTACACGCACCCGTACATCGAAACCAATACGGCCATCGTCATCAGTATTTTCATACACGCTCCTGCTTTTTCGAGGAGCCTAGACTTATGGCTTGGTGCGCTCTATCGCTTGCTTCTGGTTAAAGGGTGGGAAGTTTCCGATATATCGCCAAGAGGTGTAGGACGTAACGCTCATTAAGCGACGCCGGGCTTTGGGTGGCGCCGCCGGTACGCTTGATGCTGAATAAAAAACGCGGCCCTTGAGCCGCGTTCTTTCCACCTGATCGTTACTGAGCCTTCGTCTCAGTAGCCGTCGTCGGTTTGACTGCTGCCTTCTTCACCGGCTCGGCCTTTTTCACCGGAGCCTTGGACGGGGACTTTTTGGCGGGAGCCTTGGCGGCCGGTTTTTTCGCCGCCGGCTTAGCCGTTGCTTTCTTGGTTGGCTCAACTTTCACCGGAGCAGGCGCTGGTGGCTCCACCGGTGCGGGTGCTGGGACGGGTGCCGGCGCAGGTGTTGGAGCAGGCGCTACCGGTTCCGGTGCCTTGACTGGCTCTGGCTTCTTCTCGTCGTCCGACCCACCGAACAGGTTGGTGAAGAAGTTGCCCTTCTTCGCCGCCACGGCGCCCGCTGCCGCCGCCGCGACCGGAGCCACCTTGGCCGGCTCGAACGACTTGCCCGCTGCCAGGTCTTCCACCTGGCTGGCCGCCCGTTGACCGCTGCGCAGCGCACCTTCGAGGGTGCCTGGGTACAAGGTGTCGGTGTGCTCGCCGGCAAAGGCTACGCGTTGCAACGGTTTTTCCCACAGGCGCCAGTACTTGCTGATCTGGCCCGGGCCAAAGGCCAGGTAGGCGCCGCCCATGGACGGGTCGGTGCTGTAGCGACGGATTTCATAGCCGGTGAACGCGCCACGGGCCTGTGGGTAGAACGCGTGCAGACGAATGAGCACCTGGTCGACCATCTGCTTGTCGCCGAAGGCCTGCATCACCCGAGCGTTGTCGCCGGACAGGTTGATGACCACGTTGGCGCCGCCCTTCAAGGCCGGCTCGATCCACATCATGCCCAGGCCGGTGTTGCTGTAGATCTCGCCGGACATGCGCGCCTTGCTGTCCCACACCGGAGTCTTGAACTTGAGCATGATCTGGTCGCGCCAACCGTAGTTGGTGCCTTTGATCGCGCCCTGGTGCTGGGCGTCGAGGGCCGGGGTCAGCTGGATCTTGTTCAGCGCCCGCAGCGGCACGGCCAACACCACGTAGTCGGCCTGGTAGCCGACGCTGCCGACCTTGACGGTCACGCCGTCCTTGTCCTGGGAAATCGCCGATACCGGCGAGTTGGTCTTGATGGTCTTCAGTTGCTTGACGAACGCCTGGGCCAGGACCGGGCTGCCGCCGAGCAGGCGCGAGGCCCGCAGGTCGCGGTCGGACACACCCCGGTAAACGCGGTTCTGCTGTGCGAAATACAGCAGCGACAAGCGCGAAGGTTCGTCATAACGGGTACGGATTTCCTGGTTCACCAGTTGCCGCGTGGTGGCGGGCAGTTGCAGGCGGTCGAGCCAGTTGGACACGGTGATCTGGTCCAGGGCGTGCAACGTGCTGGTGGCGGCCGGGTTCTGCGGGTCCTCGATGGAGCGCGCCAGATCATCCAGGGTGGTTTCGTAGCGCTTCAGGGCTTCGGCGGTGGCCGGCTGCTTGGTCGCCAGGTCCGCGGCCGTGAAGTAGGTGCCGTCGATCAGGTAGCTGGGGGTACGCACGAACTCCGGGGCCGGCGTGGTGCTCAGCTTGAAGGTCGAGACGTATTTGTTCAGCACCGGCTGGGTCTTGTCATTGCCGATCCATTCACTGGTGGCCATGCCCGAACGGCCGCCCAGGTCCTGCTTGGCCTCCAGCAGCGTCACGGCCCAACCCTTGTTCTGCAGCTCATAGGCCGCCGTCAGCCCCGCCAGGCCGCCACCGACGACGATGGCCGTCGGTTGTTTGTCCTTGGCCAGCGCCGAAACGCTGAACAGCCCTATCATCACCAGCGCACAGGCGCGCAGCCAACCAGCAGACATTCAGCGAACTCCGGATTAAAACGTAGGAAATTTCAGTTGTTCGAGCCAGACGGCTCACGGTCTTTCGAGCCAGTCGGCTCAGGGAACGGCGAAGAATACGTCAGCCATCAAAACGCCGCCAGCGACGTCTATCGCCTCGGCCAAAGTAGCGGGAATGACACAATGGGTTGTCCGCGCGGCCACCATTGCATAGGCTTGCGCGATTGTTTTGCCCGCGCCCGCCGCGAGCCGCACCGAGGAGACTGTAAATGGGCCTGAATGACCAGTGGATGCAACGCGACCTCGCCGTGCTGTGGCATCCCTGCACCCAGATGAAAGACCACGAACAGCTGCCGCTGATCCCGATCAAGCGCGGTGAAGGCGTGTGGCTGGAAGACTTCGAGGGCAAGCGCTACCTCGATGCCGTCAGCTCCTGGTGGGTCAACGTGTTCGGCCACGCCAACCCGCGCATCAACCAGCGGATCAAGGATCAGGTCGATCAACTGGAGCATGTGATCCTCGCCGGTTTCAGCCACCAGCCGGTGATCGAACTGTCCGAGCGTCTGGTCAAGCTCACGCCTGAAGGCCTGACGCGGTGCTTCTACGCCGATAACGGCTCGTCCTGCATCGAAGTGGCGATGAAGATGAGCTTCCATTACTGGGTCAATCGTGGCCGGTCGGACAAGAAGCGCTTCGTCACCCTGAGCAACAGCTATCACGGCGAAACCATCGCGGCGATGTCGGTGGGCGACGTGCCGCTGTTCACCGAAACCTACAAGGCGCTGCTGCTCGACACCCTCAAGGTGCCGAGCCCCGATTGCTACCACCGGCCCGAGGGCGTGAGCTGGGAAGCGCATTCACGCACGATGTTCGCCGCCATGGAGCAGACCCTCGCCGAACATCACGACACGGTCGCGGCGGTGATCGTCGAGCCGCTGATCCAGGGCGCCGGCGGCATGCGCATGTATCACCCGGTGTACCTGAAACTGCTGCGCGAAGCCTGCGATCGCTACGGCGTGCACCTGATCCACGACGAAATCGCCGTCGGCTTCGGCCGCACCGGCACGATGTTCGCCTGCGAGCAGGCCGGCATCACGCCGGACTTCCTGTGCCTCTCCAAGGCCCTGACCGGTGGCTACCTGCCGCTGGCGGCCTGCCTGACCACCGACGAGGTCTACAGCGCCTTCTACGACGACTACCCGACCCTGCGGGCCTTCCTGCATTCCCACAGCTACACGGGCAATCCACTGGCCTGCGCGGCGGCCCTGGCGACGCTGGATATCTTCGAGCAGGACCAGGTCATCGACAACAACCGGGCCCTGGCCCAGCGCATGGCCAGCGCTACGGCGCACCTGGTCGATCATCCGAATGTCGCCGAAGTGCGCCAGACCGGCATGGTGCTGGCCATCGAGATGGTCAAGGACAAGGCGAGCAAGACCGCCTACGCCTGGCAGGAACGGCGTGGCCTGAAGGTGTTCCAGCATGCCCTGGAGCGCGGGGCGTTGTTGCGTCCGCTGGGGAGCGTGGTGTATTTCCTGCCGCCGTACATCATCACCCCGCAGCAGATCGATTTCCTGGCCGAAGTGGCCAGCGAAGGCATCGACATTGCCACCCGGGACACGGTCAGCGTGGCGGTGCCGAAGGACTTTCATCCGGGCTATCGCGACCCGGGCTGAAAATAGATTCTCCGTGGCGAGGGAGCTTGCTCCCGCTCGATTGCGCAGCAATCGCAAAAAAAGGGCCGCTTCGCAGCCCAGCGGGAGCAAGCTCCCTCGCCACAGCAATCTTCCTCGCCACAAAAAGCGCTCGATCAAAATAGCAACGACACCCCCTGATTCAGCAGAGAACCCACATGAGACTGTCCCGCTTCTTCATCGACACCCCCCTGAGCCTCGGCGACCACGAGCTGCCCGAGGCCCAGGCGCATTACATCGGCCGGGTGCTGCGCATGGCCGAGGGGGATGCGGTTCAGGTGTTCGACGGCTCAGGCCAGGAGTATCGCGGTAGCCTGGCCGAAGTCGGCAAGAAGCGCGTGCGGGTGCAACTGGACGAGCAGTTCGCCGGGCAGCCTGAATCACCGTTGCGCATTCACCTCGGCCAGGGCTTGTCCCGGGGCGAGCGCATGGACTGGGCCATTCAGAAAGCCACGGAACTGGGCGTCAGCGAGATCACGCCGATTTTCAGCGAACGCTGCGAAGTGCGCCTCAAGGACGAACGCGCCGACAAACGCCTGCTGCACTGGCGCCAGGTGGCGATCAGCGCCTGCGAGCAATGCGACCGTTCGAGCGTGCCGGTGATCCATGCGCCATTGCTGCTGGCCGATTGGCTGAAGCAGACCGAGGCCGAGCTGAAACTGGTGCTGCACCCGGTGGCCGAGCCGTTGGTCAGCCATGCCAGGCCATCGACGCTGGCCTTCCTGATCGGCCCTGAAGGCGGGTTGTCCGAAGGCGAAGTCGAACAGGCCAAGGCCGCCGGCTACCACGCCGCCCGCCTCGGCCCTCGCGTGCTACGCACCGAAACCGCACCGGTGGTGGCGCTGGCGGTGGCGCAGCAGTTGTGGGGGGATTTCTAACCGCCTGCGGCCACTGAGAACCCCGTGTGGGAGCGGGCTTGCTCGCGAATGCCATGGGTCAGTGACATCGATGTTGGCTGACCCACCGCTTTCGCGGGCAAGCCCGCTCCCACACGGGTTCGGTGGTGTTTGTCAGAGTACATAACGCAGAATCGCCACGAAGTGCAGCAGGCTGCCGGCGATCACGAACAGGTGCCAGATGCCATGGGCATGGCGCAGGCGTTTATCGAGGGCGAAGAAAATGATGCCCACGGTGTACAACACGCCGCCCGAGGCCAGCCAGGCGAAACCGGTGCTGCCCAGGGCCGCCAGCAGCGGCTTGACCGCCACCAGCACGATCCAGCCCATCACGGCGTAGATCACGATCGACAGGATCCGCGCCTCGGATCGTGGCTTGATCTCCTGCAGGATCCCGATCAGCGCCAGCCCCCAGACGATCCCGAACAGGCTCCAGCCCCACGGCCCGCGCAAGGTCACCAGGCAGAACGGCGTGTAGCTGCCGGCGATCAGCAGGTAGATCGAAAAATGATCGACCTTCTGCATGATCTCTTTTCGGCGTCCGCGCACGCTGTGGTAGACCGTCGAGGCGCTGTACAGCACCAGCAGGGTAAACCCATAGATCGCCACGCTGACGATCTTCCAGGGATCGCCGGTCAGCGCGGCAATCACCACCAGCCACACACCACCGACAAAGGCCGCAATGGCCCCGACCAGGTGGGTCCATGCGTTGAGTCGTTCCCCGTGATACATCGAATCCTTACCCCATATGTCCAGACATGCGCCAAGGCTCAGGCCTGGCGCCATAAAGTGCAATGGTTTGCTTAAGACCTGCTGACACAACCCTGTGGCGAGGGAGCTTGCTCCCGTTCGATTGCGCAGCAATCGCACAAAACCGGGGCCGCTTCGCAGCCCAGCGGGAGCAAGCTCCCTCGCCACAAAAGCGTCCTTGCCACAGCTGAATGCCTCCCGAAAAACCTCGTCAATATCCTCGCCACAGTTGCGATTGAGGCACAATCGGATGACACGAATAAGAGCCCGCCCCATGCTGATCGACGAAGAATTGACCCTGAAGAAACTCGAGGTGTTCCTGGCGTTCATGCGCACCGGCAACCTGGCGCGGGCGGCGGTTGAGTTGCAGACCAGCAACGTCAGTGTGCACCGGGCCATTCACTCGCTGGAGAGCGCCCTGCGTTGCCCGCTGTTCAAGCACGAAGGTCGCAACCTCACGCCGCTGGAAAGCGCCTACGTGCTGGAGGAACGGGCCCAGAAGCTGATTCAGGACGTGGTCGAAAGCGTGCGCCTGACCCGTGAGGCCGCCGGGTTCTCCGCTGAGCGTTTCAAGCTCGGCTCGCTCTACTCACTGACGGTCAAGACCGTCCCGCAACTGATCATGGGCCTGAAGATCCGCCGCAGCGAACTCAACATCGACCTGATCATGGGCTCCAACATCGACCTGCTGTACAAGCTCAAGAACATGGAAGTGGACGCGATCCTGGTCTCGCTGGACGACAGCGTCAACGACCCGGACTGCGAGCACATCGCGCTGTTCTCCGATGACATTTTCCTCGCCACGCCGGCCGACTCACCGTTCGCCCAGCGCAGTGAGGTCGACCTGGCCGAGGTCCGCGACGAGACGTTCATCACCCTGACCCAGGGGTTTGCCACGCACCAGGACGGCATCCGGGTGTTCAGGCAGGCGGGGTTCGAGCCGAAGGTGGCGATGCAGGTCAACGACATCTTTACCCTGCTGAGCATGGTCAGCTCGGGCGTGGGCTATGCGTTGCTGCCAGGCAGGATCGCGGCGGTGTACGAGAACCGGGTAAAACTCATCCCGTTGCAGGACAAGTACCGATTGCAACAGCACATCGGCGTGGTGTTCCTCAAGGCCAAGGAGCGCGACCCGAACCTGCTGGCGTTGCTCGCCGAGTGCCGGATGTACGCCAATCGCCAGGGTTGAGACCCCGCGGACTTCTTCGCGAGCAGGCTCGCGCCCACAAGATCCCAGGGCCTCTCGATCAAACGTGGGGCGAGCCTGCTCGCGAAGGGGGCGCCCCTGCCAACCGAACTACCCCAACAGCCCTCGCATGATCAAAAACAGTACCGAGGGACCCAGCAAGCAACCCAGCGCGGTATAGAACGCCGCCGTCAGACAACCATAGGGCACCAGCTTCGGATCCGTGGCTGCGAGCCCGCCCGCCACGCCACTGGAGGTCCCCATCAAGCCGCCGAAGATCACCGCGCTGCGTGGGTTGTTCAGGCCGATCAGTGGCGCCACGAACGGCGTCGCCACCATGACCAGGATCGCTTTGATCAAGCCTGCGGCAATCGACAGTGCCATCACCTCGGAACTGGCGCCGATGGCTGCGCCGGTCACGGGGCCGACGATGTAGGTGACCGCGCCTGCGCCAATGGTAGTCAGGCTTATCGCGTCGGTATAACCGAAGGCCATCGCCACCCCAACACCGGCGATGAATGATGTCCCGACGCCGACGAACAGCGCCAGCACTCCGACGAAACCGGCACGCTTGAGTTCTTCGATGTTCACGCCGAACGCAGTGGCGACGATGGCAAAGTCGCGCAACATCGCGCCGCCCAGCAGGCCGATGCCCGAGAGCAATGGAATGTCCACCACCCCTTTCTGTCCCCCGGTCATCGCGCCGCCAATGTACGACAGCACCAGCCCCAGCAGTATCGCGATGGCTGAACCATGCAGGCGACCCTTGGTGAATGTGTTACTGATCCAGTACGACACCCACATGGTGATGCCGACAATCGCGAAACCGCTGATCAGGCCGTAGCCGGTGATGACCTTCATCAATGATTCGTACATGGCGATCACCCTACCGTTTTCACGCAGGTGTCGGCTTCAGGCCCCTTGTTGCCGATGCGCACCAGCACCGGCACCATTGCAAAGGCAATCACCACCGCCAGAGTCCCCGCCAGGATCGCCATCGGCCCGCCCTTGAGGGCACCGTAGACATTCTGCTGGGCTGCCATTGCCACAACGATGGGAATGTAGACCGCGCTCCAGAATTCCACCCCGGCCTCGGATTTGCCCTTGAACAGACCACGCTTGCCCAGGTAGCTGCCCAGGCCGATCAGCAACAGCATTGCAATGCCGACCCCGCCGACATTGGCCGGCACGCCGATCAACTTACCCAGCAGTTCACCGATGAAAATACCCGTCAGGGTACAAAAAGCCAGAAACGCCACGCCGTAAATAATCATTGTTGTAGTCCTCAAAATGCATCGTCGAAGTTGTTGTTTTTGTGCTTCGCCAGCTTGAGTCGGTGGTCTAGGGTTGGCGGCATCCCTCCTCTGCGAGCAGCGTCTGCAGCGTATCGAGCCGGGCACCGTCATAGGCCATGACCGTGCCCGACTCGAACACCCGGCGCGCCAGCCCGGTCAGCACCGCACCGGGTGGCAGTTCGATCTGCAGCCGCACACCGCGCTCGTAGGCACTTTGCACCGTGCCGCGCCAATCGACGACACGGCACATGTTGAAGGCCAGGTCGTCACGCAAGGCCTGCGGCGCGATGACCAGCCGGGCACGGCTGCCGCTCAAGTAACCCAAGGCCGGGGCTTGCAGCGGTACATCGGCAAATGCCTGGGCCAACGTTCGCGCCGGGGCCTCCAGCAGCGGGCAATGGGACGGCACGCTCACCGCCAGGCGACAGGCCTTGCCGGCGCCCTGGCCGCGCGCGTGCCTGGCGACGGTGGCCATGGCCTCGTCGCTACCGGCGATGACCACCTGGTTATCGGCATTGATATTGGCCAGGTAGACCGGCGTGCTGTCGCTGTGCACTTGCGCCAGCAAGCCTTCCACGGCGGCGAGGTCCAGGCCGATGATGGCGGTCATGCCATAGCCCTGTGGGTACGCCTGCTGCATCAGTTCTCCGCGCAGGCTGACCAGCCGCAGCGCATCCTCGAACCCCAACGCACCCGCCACCACTGCCGCCGGATAGGCACCGATGGACAACCCCGCCACATAATCCGGTGCCGGCGCCTGCTCCAGCAATCGACGGGATGCCGCCACGCCGGCGATCAACAGGCACAACTGCACGGCGCGGGTCGATTGCAACGCCTGGGCGCTGTCCAGTTGCAGCACGTCTTCACCGAGCACTTCGCTGGCCTGTTCCAACCACTGCGGCGCCAGGCCGTGGAGCATGCCTGCCCGCTGCGCGCCCTGGCCCGGAAACACCAAAAGGCTGCTCATGCCACCTGCTCCAGCGCCGGCTGCCAGGGATTGCTCACCAGTCGGGCCTGGTGGTCATCCTTGAGCAGGACCCGGCGCGACGACCCCGCCCACTCCCGCAGCGCCACGGCGCCGAAGGGCGTTTGCAGCTGCATGTCCACCCCGCACGCCGAGTCCTCCAGGTCCGCCAGCAACGCCTTGGCTCGCTGGCGTTCCAACGGTTGTGGCGTGCGCAGAATCAGGTCCAGGTCGCTGCGCGCATGCAGGGCCTCGACCCCACTGGCAAGCTCGAACCCGGCGCTGCCGCTGATGCCCCAGCGCCAGCCGCAGGCATCGAGCAGCGGCCGCAGACGGGACAGCGCTCGCAGGGCCGGCAGGTCGCGAGCGGAGTGGGCCTGGCACAGGTCTTCCGGGCGAACCCGGCGCAGGATCGCCGCCAACGGCATCGACGTGGCATAACGTTGTTCCCGGGCCCGACCACGAATGCCCACCGCCACCCACCCGGCCGGGCTCAGCGCCCGTCGTACCACCACCGGGTGCCCGAGACCGAGGGCTTCGCTCGCCCAGGCGGGTGCATCCAATGGCAACTGCGCCGGGGTCATCCCCCAGAGCAGGTCGTGGGCCAAGAAGGTGCTCACCACTGCTCACTCAGCAATTGGCGAACATGGCTGGAAGCGGCGCGATGGGGCGCCCCAAGGCGACTGCGCAAATCCCGAGGCGCCCCGCCGACATGCTTGATCGCCTGTTGCAGGCAGTCGGCAACCCGGGCCAGATCGGTCACCGAGGGCTGTTCGATCTGCTCGACCGACAAGGTTTCCCAGAGCAATCCCAGGCTGGCAAAGCTGTCGATGTCATAGGCCATCGGCGGCACGCTGGCGGCCAGTGCTTCCAGTTCTTCGACACTGCGCAGGGTCACCCGCGCCGCCGACGCCTTGCCCATGGCGTGGACCATCACCCCCGGATCGCGCAGCGCAATCAACCGGTTCGCCTGGTAGCCGTGGGCCAGGAACGCCCCAGACATCGCCTTGCCCACCAGCAGGCCGATCACCGGGTGCCCGGCCAGGCGGGCACGGGCGTAACTGTCCGCCGCCCCCGCCAGGGCCTGATGGATGCCCAGGGCTTCTTCCCGGCGCCCATAAGCCTGGCTGGGCACATCGACAATGGCGATCAGCGCCCGCTTGGCGGACGCCTGGCGGTCGGCCTCGATGGCGTCGTCCACCGCCTTGGCCAGGCCCCAGCCCTCCAGCAAACCGACCTCGCCGTTGCGCGCACGGGGAAAACGGTTGTCGGGGTCGGCCACGACCGCCAACAGGCGCACGGCCTGTTCGCCCAGCGTCGTGTCGACAACTTTCACCGAAGCAGGCAATCCCGACAGCGGCTCGGCACCGCCGCTCAAGGCTTCGAACCAGCGCAAGCCTCTCAATGAATACGAACTCATGGGCGTTCTCCCTGATACAACTGGCGAACCGCGGCCGGTTCGATCTGCGCGTGCGTGTCCAGGCGAGCCAGGCGTTGCAGGAACAGCCCGGCCTGGCCGCTGCGGTGCTGGGCAGGTACGCCCAGGTGCAGCAACTGGCTGACCTGTTGGCGAATCTGTGTCACATCATCGGCGCTGTAGCGGTCCACCAGCCCGGTGGCAAAACGCTGTTCACCACCGGTCAGGCTCCAGATGAAGGGGCGGTCGCGGGAGTCGTACTCGTCGAGCCCGGCCTCCTGCTCGATCACCTGCGGGCCGTTCAGGCCCAGCCGGGCCTCCTGGGTCACCAGCAGGTAACTGCACAACCCGGCGGCGATGGACATGCCGCCAAAGCAGCCGACGCTGCCCGCCACCACGCCCACCACCGGCTGGTACTGGCGCAGGTCGACGATCGCCGAGTGGATCTCGGCAATCGCCGCCAGGCCCAGGTTCGCCTCCTGCAAGCGCACGCCGCCGGTTTCCAGCAGCAGCACGGCGCGGGTCGGAATGCCACGACGGTTGTCCTCGGCAGCCAACTCCAGCGCACCGGCAATCTTCGCCCCACCGACCTCGCCGAGGCTGCCGCCCTGGAACGCGCCTTCGATCGCGGCGATCACCACCGGCAGGCCGTCGAGCGAGCCCTTGGCGATCACCACCCCGTCGTCGCTTTGGGGCACCACGCCTTGTCGCAGCAACCAGGGCGACATGACCCGCTGGAACGGGTCGAGCAACTCGCGAAACGTACCGGCATCGAGCAAGGCTTTCGCCCGCTGCCGGGCACCGAGTTCGACGAAGCTGTGCTTGTTGAGCAACGCTGCGCTGTCAGTCATGACCGATCTCCTCGAAGCCTTGTTCCAGGCGCAGGCGTACCACCCCAGGGGTGGCGCCGAAATCGTGGATGTCGATGGCCAGCGCGGGAGGCGTCTGGCCGTCGAACATCCGGGCGAACAGATGTTGCCAGCGTTGTTCGCTGCCATTGACCGAGGTCTGCACCTGGATGGTCAGCTTGCCGGCCAGCCCCGGCTCGATCAGCACTTCCAAGTCGCCCGAGCCGACACAGCCCACCAGGGCACGCCCCCGTGGCGGCTGCCCGGCGGGGAATTCAAACATTAAGGTTTGCATCAGAAAGCTCCCTGGATGAGGCCGTCACCCGATTCGATACGGTCGACGAACAGGCAGGCGGCGAGCAGGTCGGCGGCACCGCCGGGCGAGGCGTTCAAGGCGATCAGTTGTTGGTCCAGCCCGTGCAAGCGGCGGCGACCGTCGAGGCTGGCGCTGCCGCCGGCGTCCAGCACCGCCTGGGCGCCAGTCTGCATGGCCTGCAAACCGGGCTCGCCGGCGCGGTACAGCACGCAGGTGTCCGCCAGTTGGGTCATGATCGCCAGCAAGGCATCGAGCCGGGCGTTCTGTTCGCCGTGCCCTTGGGCGCGGCTGCATCTGAGTTGCGGCAGGGCCCGCTGCGTGATCGAAGGAAAACCAAGCTGCGCTTCTTCCCTGGCGCCGCGGGCGCCGTAGCGTTGGGCGACTTGGGCGCCATGGCTGAGGGGCCTTGGCGCATAGCGATCGTCTAGCAACGCCAGGCGCGCGGCGCGCAAGGTGACCGCGCCGGCCGTAGCGGCTTGAGGTGCCAGCGCAGCCGCGGCCACCAACAGGCCCAGCGCCCAGATCGCGCCACGATGGGTGTTCACGCCACCGGTGGTGGCAAGCATTGACGCTTCCCCTTCCCGTCCGATCCGCCCGAGGGCTTCGCGCAGCGGCAGGCCGATTTCACCGAACTCGATCGCTGCTTCAGCCATTTGCTTGAAAGCCGGCCACAAGGCCAGCGCCGAGGCGTGCATCAGGCCGAGGTGCAGGTCGGTGTGGGCGCCGTTGCCACGTCGGTCCACCAGCGCCGGTTTGGGCGACAGGTCCGCTTCGTCGATCAGCGCGTCCACCGCCAGGTCGGCCAGTCGGTCGGCCAGGCTCAGGGTTTTCGGTTGCAGGTTGAATGCGAGCATTACCAACTCCTGAATTTGGCGGGCGGGTTGTAGAGGCCACCGGACCACTCCACCAGATCGGCCACGCTCTTGGCGGCGAGCCATTGGCGGGTGGCGTCGGTGCGGCGAATGCCGAGGTCTTCGGGCAAGGCGATCAAGCCCTCGCGGCGCATGCGGGCGGTGTCCTTGGGGTTGTGCCGCAGGCCGATGGCGGTGACGCCGGCCACGGCAGCGATCATGGCCTGGCGCTCTTCCAGGGAACGGGCCTTGTACAGGTAGGCGATGCCTTCCTCGGTGAGCAGGTGGGTGACGTCGTCGCCGTAGATCATGATCGGCGCCAGGGGCATCCCGGCTTTCCTGGCCACGTCCACCGCATCGAGGGTGTCGACGAAGGTGGGCTTGCCGCCTTCCTGGAAGGTCTCGACCATTTGCACCACCAGCTTCTTGCCACGTTCGAGCAATGGCGCCTCGCCGTCGCCATGGCGCATGTCGAGCCAGGCCGGCGTGCCATGTCGACGACCACGCGGGTCGTGGCCCATATTCGGTGCCCCGCCGAAGCCGGCCAGTCGCCCTCGGGTCACGGTGGAGGAATGGCCGTCGCCGTCCACTTGCAGGGTCGCGCCGATGAACAGGTCCACCGCGTATTGCCCGGCCAGTTGGCACATCATGCGGTTGGAGCGCAGCGAGCCGTCGTGGCCGGTGAAGAACACGTCCGGCCGGGCGGCGATGTAGTTTTCCATCCCCAGCTCGGTGCCAAAGCAATGCACGCTTTCGACCCAACCGCTTTCAATGGCCGGGATCAACGTCGGGTGCGGGTTGAGGGTCCAGTTGCGGCAGATCTTGCCCTTGAGCCCGAGGGATTCGCCGTAGGTCGGCAAGATCAGCTCGATCGCCGCGGTGTTAAAGCCGATGCCGTGGTTGAGGGACTGGACGTTGTGTTTCTCATAGATCCCACGGATCGCCATCATCGCCATCAAGACGTGCACCGGCTTGATGTGACGCGGGTCGCGGGTGAACAGCGGCTCGATATAGAACGGCTTGTCGGCCACCACCACGAAATCCACCCAGGACGCCGGGATATCCACCCGCGGCAGGTCGCTGACGTCGTCTACCAACTGATTGACCTGGACGATGACGATGCCATCGCTGAACGCCGCCGGTTCAATCAACGCCGGGGTGTCTTCGGTGCTCGGGCCGGTGTAGATGTTGCCGGCGCGGTCGGCCATGAAGCCGGCCGAGAGCACCACGTTGGGAATCAGGTCCACCACCAGCCGGGCGTAAAGCTCGATGTAGGTGTGGATCGCGCCGACTTCCAGCAGCCCGTCTTCGAGCAACTGGCTGATGCGCAGGCTCTGGGTGCCGGCGAAGGAAAAGTCGAGCTTGCGGGCGATGCCGCGTTCGAACAGGTCCAGGTGCTCGGGCCGGCCGACGCTGGGCATGATCATGTGCAGGTCGTGCAGCTTCGAAGGATCGGCCTTGGCCAGGGCGCGCGCGAGGAAATCCGCCTGCTTCTGGTTATTGCCCTCCAACACCACACGGTCGCCTGGCAGGACCAGCGCCTCCAGCGCCGCCACGATCTTGTCGGTGGGCAACACCACACCGTCGGCCAGCCCCTTCACCAGCCCGAGACGCCGCTGCTTTTCGCCGCGCCGCCGCGTCCAGCGCGAGTCGGGGGATATTGTTGTTGTCATGACCACTCCACGGGTTCGCTGTCGTGGGGCTTACCTTAGGAGCGATGGTGTGACGGCATCAATCAAGCTCGATGGAGGATCGTTACGCTTGGCGTAATGATCGAGCACAACCCTTGTGAAAGGCGGTTTGAGACACGGCGCCAGCCCTCGTGGGAGCGAGCTTACTCGCGAAGACGGCGGCACGGTCAACATTATCGGTGACTGACATATCGCTTTCGCGAGCAAGCTCGCTCCCACAGCGAGGGATGGCGGCCTGCTTGAAATTGAGACTCAGCGCGGGACTTTGTGGGAGCGGGCTTGCCCGCGAAGGCGGCGGCACGGTCAGCATCATCGGTGACTGACACGCCGCTTTCGCGAGCAAGCTCGTTCCCACAGGATGAGGGACTGGCTCAGGCTTTGATCAGGCCGGCGGCGATGACCAGTTCTTCCAACGCCAGCAGGTCCGGTACTTTTGCCACGTGTTCGCCCACTTGCACCGCCGCCTGTTCCAGCCCGCACAGCGGTACATCGACGTAGCTCAGTTGAGCGTCGAGCTTGCAGGAACGGGGGATGCCTTGCACCAACAGTGCCATGAAGCGCAGCTCCGGGCGGCCGCCCAGGGCGTTGAGCACGACGATGCGCACTCGCTCGCCGATCACGGTTTTCTGGCCGCACGCCGATTCGAAGCTCAGCAGCGGGATCTGCCGTTCGCGCCAGCTGGCCCAGCCCAGGAACCACGGCGGCGTGTCCAGATCGAACGTGCTGCCCTGGTAGTCGATCAACTCGGCCACCGCGACGTTGGGCAGGATCAGGTGGCGGTCCGCCAGGGGCAACAGCAACCCGGTGAGGTGGCTGGTGCGCTGGTGGGGGTGCAGGTCATGCATGGGGCTTGCTCCAGTGCGCGATGCTGTCGAGCAGCACCGATTCCTGGTACGGCTTGCCCAGGTAGTCGTTGACGCCAATCGCCATGGCGCGGTCGCGGTGCTTCTGGCCGGTGCGCGAGGTGATCATGATGATCGGCAGGTGTGCCAGGCGCGGGTCGTTGCGCACCAGGGTGGCCACTTCGAAGCCATCCATGCGCGGCATCTCGATGTCCAGCAGCATCAGGTCCGGCGAATGCTCGGCCAGCAGCGCCATCGCGTCCACCCCGTCCTTGGCGGTCAGGACATGCATACCATGGCGCTCCAACAGGCGGCTGGTGACCTTGCGCACCGTCACCGAGTCGTCCACCACCAGCACCAGCAGCGGCCGTTGCGGCTCGCCCTCGCTTTCGGCGGGCATCGGTCGGCGCGGCACCTGGTGAGGCAAGGCGCGGATCGGCGCCAGCAGGTCGAGGATCAACACCACCCGGCCATCCCCCAGGATCGTCGCCCCGGACACACCCTGCACCGCCGCAAACTGCGCGCCAAGGCTCTTGACCACGATCTCGCGGGTGCCGGCGGTGGTGTCCACCTGCACCGCGATATGGCGCTCGTTGCACTGCATCAGCAGCAGCGGCAACGGTTGGCTCTGGCCCAGCAGTTTCGGCCGAGCCGTGGTCTTGAGCAGCTCGCCCAGGTAGCACAGTTCGTAGCGCTGCCCGGCGTAGGTATAGGTCGGCGGATCGAGCTGGTAATAGCCATCCAGCTCGGCAGGCAAGACCCGCACGATGCTTTCGATGGTATTGAGCGGGATCGCGTATTGGTCTTCGTGACACTGCACCATCAACGCCCGGTTGATCGCCAGGGTGAACGGCAGGCGGATACGGAAATGCACCCCCTGCCCCGGCGTCGAGTCGATGATCATGCTACCGCCCAGTTGCCGCACCTCTTCGTGGACCACGTCCATGCCGACGCCGCGCCCGGAGATCTGGGTGATCTTCTCGGCGGTGGAAAACCCCGGCTGCAGGATGAACTGCAACACGTCGCGGTCACTGATGTCGCTGTCGGGAGCCAGCAGGCCGCGCTTGATCGCCTTGCGCCGCACCGCCTCCAACGGCACGCCGGCACCGTCGTCGCGGATGTCGAAAATGATGTCGCCGCCCTCCCGCGACAAGTCGAGGCTGATGCGTCCGCGGGTCGGCTTGCCGGCGGCGATGCGCACGTCGGCCGGTTCCAGGCCGTGGTCGACGGCGTTGCGCAGCATGTGCTCCAGGGGCGCGGCCATGCGCTCCAGCACGTTGCGGTCCATTTCGCCCTCGGCATTGCCGACCACGAACTCGACCTCCTTGCCCAGTTCCTGAGCCACTTGCCGGACGATGCGCTTGAGGCGCGGCAACATGCGCTCGAAGGGCACCATGCGCGTGCGCATCAGGCTTTCCTGAAGCTCGGTGTTGATCCGTCCTTGCTGTTGCAACAGGCTTTCGGCGTCGTGATTGCCGCGGTCGAGGGTTTCCTTGAGGTCGAGCAGATCCGAGGCGGATTCGAACAACGCCCGGGACAATTGCTGCAATTGGGAATGCCGATCCATTTCCAGCGGGTCGAACTCCTCGTAGCCCAGGCGCTCGGCCTCGACCTGCTGGCGACTGAGAATCCGCCCCTGGGTCTCGGTGTCCAGCCGGCGCAATTGATCACGCATGCGCTCGATGGTGGTTTCCATTTCGCTCAACGCCACCCGGGCGTCGTTGACTTGCTGTTCGATGCGGCCTCGGAAGATCGACGCTTCACCGGCCAGGTTGACCAGGTCGTCGAGCAGTTCGGCGGAGACCTTGACCATGTCCGCGCCGTCGCTGGGTGTGCTCGGCTCGGGCCTGGCGGGCGCAGGCGTGGCGGCAGTGACCGGGGCCACGACCGGCGCCGGAAGCGGCTGTGCCACGGGCGTCGCCTGACTTGCCGGGGCTTGCTTCGCGTGGCTCACCGCCTGGATCTGTGCGATCAGCCGGTCGCCCGGCGGGCACGGGTGCCCGGCGCGTACGGCATCGAGCATCTGCGCCAGTCGGTCGTGACTGCTTTGCAACAGGGTGAACAGGCTCGGACTGGGCTGGAGCAGACCGGCCGACAAGCCTTCGTAAAGGTTCTCCAACTCATGGGCCAGGTCGCCGATGGGCACGATCTCCACCATCCGCGCGCCGCCCTTGAGGGTGTGCAGGTCCCGCAACAGGGTTTCCACGGCCTGGCGATTCGACGGCTCGGCCTGCCAGCGCAGCAACGCCGCGCCGGAGCTGTCGAGGATGTCGAAGCCTTCTTCGAGGAAGATCTCCAGCAACTCAGGGTCCTGGCCGGCTGCATCGCCCTGGCTTGCCCCGGCGGTGTCAATGGCGTTCGGCTTGTCCTGGCGGAAGCGGCGGATGGCATCGATCAGCGCAACGGGATCGCCCAGCGGCTGGCCCTGTTGCAATTGCCCGAGCAGCAGGTCGAGGCGTTCGTGGCTGCGTTCGAGCAGTTGCTCCAGTGCCTCGCTGTGGCTGTAGCGGCGGTCCACCAGGCCTTCGTAGAGGTTTTCCAGTTCCTGGGCCAGGTCGCTTACCGGCCGGATATCGGCCATCCGCGCCCCGCCCTTGAGGGTGTGCAGGTCCCGTTGCAACGAGGACAACGGCGCACCGTTGTCCGGGTCGGCCAACCAGCGCTGCAAGGCTTGGGCGGCGCTCTCGAGAATGTCCTGGGCTTCCTCGAGGAAGATCGCCGCGATATCGTCGTCCACCGCTGCGTCGGTGGGGGCGTCGCGCTCCAGCTCGGCGGTGGCCTGGCCCAGTTCGTGGATGCTCAGGGTCCGACTGCCGTCGCTGCGGATCAGGCCGGTGGCCGCCGGGTCGAGGCCGTCTTCCAGCAACCTGTGCAAGGCCTGGACCCGTTCGGGTTGTGGATGCACCGACTGCCCGGCCGCCAGCTCATCGAGCATGTCGATCAGCGCCTCATGGGCGCGCTGGGCTTCCTGGAAAAACATGTCGCTGACCACCAGGCTGCTCTCTTCCACCGCGCCGTAGAGGTCGAGCAACGCTTCGCAAAGCTCATCGACCGGGTGCAGGTCGGCCAGGTGTGCGCCTTCGCCGAGGGTGGTCAGCTCATCCAGCAACGCACTCAGTTCCTGGCCTTCGCCCGGATGCTGCTGCCAGCGCTGCAGCAGGCTTTCGGCGTCGAGCAGGATGTCCATGCCCTGGGCGAGGAAGTTGTTGATCAGTTGGGGATCGCGCTTGGCACGCAGTCCCTTGTCCGGGGCGTCGAGGGCTGTTTGCAGGTGTTCGGCCAACAACGATTGGGCTCGCTGGATCAGGTCCTCGGCACCGGGAATCGGTGCCAGCGGCTCGCTGTGCAACTGGCGCAGGCTGCGGCGCAGCAACCCTTCGGCCTCCAGCAACAGTTCGATCTCATCCAGGTCGAGGGCAATCAGGTGGGCCTTGTATTCCCGGGCCAGTTCATCCATTGCGCCGGCCAGTTCGGCAATCGGCAGCACGCCGGCCATGGAGGCGCTGCCCTTGAGGGTGTGCAAGGCCCGTTGCAGTTCATCGCTGGCCTGCAACGGCAAGTGGTCGGTGGCCTGGTCGAGAAACCGATTGAGGCTGGCGAGGTGGCCCTGGGCTTCATTATCGAAGATCTTCAGCAGCAGCGGGTCGAGGGCGGCCACGTCCTGCACATCTTCATCGGCCTCGTCATCGCCCTTGGCGAGGGCATGGGCGCGGGCGGCCAGGCGATCGACGTCATCGCGCTGCCGTTGCTGGTGGGCGGCGAACTCGGTCACCAGGGCCGGCAGCAACTGCACGGTGTCCTCGATCAGTTGACGCACCGAAGCCGTCGGCTCGACACTGCGCTCCAGCACCCGGTTGAGCAGGTTTTCCACCGCCCAGGCCAGCTCCCCCAGCACCAGCGCCCGCACCATCCGGCCGCTGCCCTTGAGGGTGTGGAAGGCCCGGCGCAGTTCACTCAGGGCACCCTGGTCATCGGGGTGGGTGTTCCAGCGCGGCAGGTATTCGCGCAGGACGTCCAGCACCTCATCGGTCTCCTCGAGAAAGACCTCGCGCAATTCATCGTCCACCGGATGTTCGTCCCGCGGTGGCGGCAGCAGGCTGCCCGGTGTGCTGCGGGCCGGCGGATTGACCGTCGAGACCGGGCTGGCCAGCACTTGCGCCAGCGATTGCACGGTCAGCGGGTCGTCCAGTTCCTGCAGATCCTGCATCAGCTGGGCTTCGTTGGGGCCCAGCACATCCTCCAGCACCGGCACCCGCGCTTCGTCCGGGAAATAGCCGAGCGCGGCCAGGCTCCGCTCGACCCCGTCGAGCAAAGGCTCGCCGGGGGTCTGTGGGTCTTCGCTCAAGCGCTCCAGGTAATATTCGAGGCCGCTGATCACATCGGCCAGATGGTCGAGGGCTTCCCAGCCCGGCTGGGCCTGGTCGAACAGCAGGTGTTCGCGGATGAACCCGTTGCACGCCTCCACCAGGCCGGCTGCGCGGCTCAGGGGGATCATCGCCAGCGCACCGCGCACCTGGGTCAGCAGGGCCGGCAAGGGCTGCAACTGCTCGCGGTTCCAGTCGGCGTCGATGTAGTCGACGATCATGTCCTTGGCCTGTTGCAGGCAGGTGTGCGCTTCCTTGATGACAATCTGGTGGATCTGGGTCAGATCGGTGGTGGGCAGGTGCGTGTCTTCGCGGCTCTGTGGTTCGACGGTGCCGACCATGCCGGCCAGGGTGGCTTCGACGTAGAGCAAGGCACCGGCGACGTCCATGAGGGTTGCGTCATCAGGCTTGCGCTGGCCCTGGGCGAGGCTCAGCACCACCGCCAGTTGATCGATGATGACCTTGCGCGGCTGGCCGAAGCCCAGCACCGCCAGGGTATCGGCGATCTGTCGCAGCGGCGCCAGCAGGCTGTCCAGTTCCGAGGCGTGCTGGCGATCGCTGCGCACGAACAGGTCGAGGCGCTCCTTGACCCGCACCAGTTCTTCACAGAGCGCGGCAAGCACCGAGCGCAAGGCATCGCGGTCGGGCCCGGCGAGGCGCGCGCGTTCTTCGTCGACCATGGCGCTGTCGGGCAGCGCGTCGTCCAGTGAGTAGCGTTCTTTCATGATCTGCATCTGCCCGCTGGGGTGTTCGGCCTTGGCAATATAGAACAACAAGCTCTTGAGCAGGTGGGCCGGTGCCGGTTGATTGATGCCACCCATGCCGTGTTCGAGCAGGCGCCTGAGTTCCTGGTCGGCTTCCTTGAACAGGCTGCGCAACGCCGGGCTGTTGGCGATGCGCCCCTCGCGCATGCCTTCGACCAGCGCCGAGGCCACCTGCCACAAGGCATTGAGCGGCGCCCCGGCGCACAGGCCTTCCAGGCGATGGAAAACCTTGGCAAGGTAGCCGAGGTGGGTGGCATCGTCCTGTTCGCGCAACAGCCCGACGAGGGCCATTTGCAGGGTCTGGCGCAGCTTGCGCAGGGTGTTCGGCAGGTCCGGCGGTTCGAGTCGCCGCAACGCCTCGTCGCTCAGCGGCGGCAGTTGCGGCAGCTCGGGGCTGAACAGGCTGGTCTCCGACAACAGGCTTTCGCCCCGGGCGCTGCGCAGGTCGTTGATCAACGGCAGCACCACCAGCGGTAAATCGCGGCGGGCGCCCTGGACACGGTCCAGGTAGATCGGCAACTGGCCCAGGGCCTGGCTCAACAGGCTGATGGCCTCTTCGCGATGGCTGATGCGGTTGTCCTGCAGGGCCAGGCACAACTGTTCCATCTCTTCGGCCAGCAGCGCGGCGCCGTAGAATTCGACCATCTGCAAGCCACCGTGCACCTGATGGATACCGGCCAGGCACTGCGCGAGGGCATCCAACGCCTGCGGGTCGTCCACCAGGCGATTGAGGGCCTGGTGGGCCTGCTTCAGCGTTTCGGCAATCTCGCCCTTGACCCACTCCAGGGCCACATAGTCGCGCCGATCAGCCATAACCACTCCAAATCAACAGTCGTACACCTGCGCTGACGTCGAGAACGTCGTGGCGAGGGAGCTTGCTCCCGCTTGAGCGCGCAGCGCTCACAAAATCTCTAGGGCGGCTACGCCCGAAACGTCGGACCGCCCCAGCGGGAGCAAGCTCCCTCGCCACAAAAGCGTGCCCGCCACAGATACATCCCCTCCCAGCAGACGGGTCACGCCTTGTCCTCGCCCGCAGCCGCCGGCAAGGTGAACCCGGACACCGACCGCCGCAGTTGGCTGGCCATTTTCGCCAGGTTGCCGATGCTCTCGGCGGTGGCGGTGGAGCCCGACGAGGTTTGCGTGGTGATCTGCTGGATCACGTTCATGGTCAGGGAAATCTGCCCCGCCGACGTGGTCTGTTGCTGCGCCGCGTTGGAGATGCTCTGGATCAGCGCAGCCAGGGTCTTGGAGACGCCTTCGATTTCCTCCAGCGCGACGCCGGCATCCTGGGCCAGCCGTGCGCCGCGCACCACTTCGGTGGTGGTCTGCTCCATGGAGATCACCGCTTCGTTGGTGTCGGCCTGGATCGCTCGCACCAGCGTCTCGATCTGCCGGGTCGCCGCCGAAGAACGCTCCGCCAGGCGCTGCACTTCATCGGCCACCACCGCGAAGCCGCGCCCGGCGTCGCCGGCCATGGAGGCCTGGATGGCGGCGTTGAGGGCCAGGATGTTGGTCTGGTCGGCGATGTCGTCGATCAGGCTGACAATGTCGCCAATCTCCTGGGACGATTCGCCCAGGCGCTTGATGCGCTTGGCGGTGTCCTGAATCTGTTCGCGAATGTTGTCCATGCCGTGGATGGTGTTGTGCACCACTTCGTTGCCCTTGTTGGCAATTTCCACCGAGCGCTCGGCCACCGCCGACGACTCGGCGGCGTTGGCCGAAACCTGGTCGATGGACTGGGCCATCTCATTGATGGAAGTCGACGCCTCGGAGATCTGCTGGGCCTGGTGCTCGGAGGCCTGGGCCAGGTGCATCGCCGTGGCCTGGGTTTCCTGCACGGCGGCGGCGACCTGGCCGGCGGTGAGGTTGATGGTCGCCACCAGGTCGCGCAGCTGGTCCACCGAATAGTTGATGGAGTCGGCGATGGTGCCGGTGAAGTCCTCGGTCACCGAGGCGGTCACCGTCAGGTCGCCGTCGGCCAGGTCTTCGATCTCGTCCAGCAGACGCATGATCGCGTTCTGGTTGCGCTCGTTCTTTTCCGCGGTCTCGCGCAATTGGCGGTTGGTTTCCCGAACCATTACCAGGCCGATCAGGATGATCGACGTCAGCGCCAGCAGGCCCAGCACATACCCGCCGATGGCGTTGGCCGCGCGCCCGCCGGCCAGGTTCTCGAACGCCGTGGCCAGGTGCGACGCTTCGTCGAGCAGGGTTTGCGACAGGCTGAAGATATTGCCGGCCGACTCACGGACCTTGAACAGCTCCGGCGACGTTTCGAGGATTTCATCCACCGAACCCGAGACGAACTCGAACAGTTCGCTGATTTCGCTCAAGCGGGCCCGGGCATCGCGGTCCTGGACCTGGGAAATCTTCAAGGTCGGGTCGCCCTGCAACATGCCGTTGAGCACCTGGCCGAAACGCGCGGCGTCGCGGCCGAAGGTGTCGGCCGCCTGGCTGGCGTTTTCATCCCCCGCCAGCACGGTGTTGACCGCGCCAAGAATCCGCTCGGCCAGCAGCGACTGGCGCTGGGCCATGGCCACCTGGGCCGCGGGCGCACCGCGTTGCAGCAGGATCTCGACGACTTTCTCGTACTCGACCTGCAGTTGCGGCACGGTCTCGGCCAACGTCGCCGCCACTTGATGCAACGACAGGACCGTCTGCTCGCTGGACAGAATGGCGTCGGCATTTTTCAGCAGGCGTTCCCAGTCCAGCTGCACGGCGCGCATCTGCGGGCGCAGGGCGGCGGGCGCCGGCGGCAGCCCGGTCACCGGGTCCCCCTGTTTCAGGTAGCCCCAGCGCTGGGCAAAGTCATTGCGCGCATCGCTCAGCAACTTGAACGCGGCCGGCTTGCCGGCTGCGGCCTCGGTGGCGTTCTTGGCAATGCGCTGGGACAGCACCCGCAACTCACCGGCGTGACCGATGTACTGCTTGTCGTAGGTGGACTGGGTGTTGAGGTAGGCGAAGTTGGCGAACAGCAGCATGATGAAGACAATCAGCGCGACGAACAGCACGATGATCTGCGAACGACTGCGCGACGCTTCCAGTGGCTTGCCTGCTTTTGCTTTGATCATCGGTTCTCGCCTGTACTGCATCATCCAACTCACTCACCGTGGTACCCCATGTGGGAGCGAGCTTGCTCGCGATAGCATCGGATCAGCCAGCATTGATTTAGCTGACCCACCGCAATCGCGAGCAAGCTCGCTCCCACAAGGGACCGGCTCTGTATCCCGTCAAATCGCCACATCCATGAACCCTGGCGAGCGCGTCAACGCAAACGGGCTGAACACCTGCCACGGCGGCTCGCCGGGAAACTGCCCTTTGACGAACACCGACTCCGGGCCGTCGAGCTCGTCCACCAGCGTCGGCTCCAGGCTGCCCTGGGGAAAATGCTGCAACCCGAGGACCTCATCCACCAGCAAGCCGGTGAACACTTCGTCGTGATCCACCACCAGCACGCGCCGCTGCTTGCGCACGGGCGACAGTTCATGGCCGAAGAACCCGCACAGGTCCATCAATGGCAGCAGCCGCCCGCGCAGGTTAGCCACACCGCGCACCCAGGGCTTGACCCCGGGCAACTGTGTGCAGCGCGGTTCATGCAGCACTTCACTGACCTCCCCCATGGGGGCCACGTACCAATGCTCGCCCAGGCGAAAACCGATGCCGCTCCAACTGTCGCGGTGGGTCGGCTGGGAAGGCAGGTCGGCCCCCAGCAGCCGGCAGCGCCGGTCGATCTGCAGCAGCAGTTCGAATGCCGTCAGGTTCTGGCTCATGGCCGCGTCGTCAATCCGCCAGCACTTTGTTCAGGGTCGCGATCAGGGTTTCTTCGTCCACCGGTTTGGTCAGGTAGTCCTTCGCGCCCTGGCGCGTGCCCCAGACCTTGTCGGTGTCCTGGTCCTTGGTGGTGATGATGATCACCGGGATGTGCCCGGTGTCCGGGTCCTTGGTCAACTGGCGGGTGGCCTGGAAACCGTTGAGGCCGGGCATGACGATGTCCATCAGCACGGCGTCGGGTTTTTCCTGGCGGGCCAGGGCCACGCCATCGGCGCCGTTTTCGGCCTTCAGGACCTGGTGGCCGTGCTTTTCCAGCATACCGGTCAATTTGTACATTTCGGTCGGCGAATCATCGACGATCAGAATACGTGCCATGGTGTTCCCCATTTTTGTCGACCCCAGGCCTGTTGGCCGAGTGTCATTAATGTGCCTGGTGCGGCTGGACAGCGGCAAAGCCCGGAACATGGGCCTGTATCGCACCCAGCAGTTCTTCCTTGCTGAACGGTTTGGTCAAAAACTGATCGGAGCCGACGATGCGCCCCTTGGCCTTGTCGAACAAGCCGTCACGAGACGACAGCATGATCACCGGCGTGGCCTTGAACGCGCTGTTGTTCTTGATCAGGGCGCAGGTCTGGTAGCCGTCCAGGCGCGGCATCATGATGTCGACAAAGATGATGCCCGGATGATGATCGGCGATCTTGGCCAGGGCATCGAAGCCGTCGATGGCCGTGATCACCTCGCAGCCGACGTTGCGCAGCAAGGTTTCGGCGGTGCGGCGGATGGTCTTCGAGTCGTCGATGACCATGACCTTCAAGGCACTGGGTTGCTGCTGCGTAAATTGCTCTGCCATTGCCACTGCGAACCAGTTTTTAACGCGCCAGGGTGGTCGACGGCGCAAACCCTTGATGTTCAAGGCCCGCGCGTCACATGGCAGCCTTTTTAGCACAGTCTCCATCGCCGATCTATCGGCCGCTCGGCGTGGCGGTTTTTCCTTGACCGCCAAACTTGGGGGCGCCACTCTGACGCCACTTTTTCACGCCATTTGTGCCCATCATATTTTCGAGGAACCAAGCCATGAGCGTACGCGTCGGCATTGTCATGGACCCTATCGCCAGCATTTCCTATAAGAAGGATAGCTCGCTGGCCATGCTGCTGGCCGCTCAAAAGCGCGGCTGGGAGTTGTTCTACATGGAGCAGCGCGACCTCTACCAGGCCGAGGGCCAGGCGCGGGCGCGGATGAAACCGCTGAAAGTCTTCGCCAACCCCGAGAAATGGTTCGAGCTGGGCGCCGAAAGCGATGCCCTGCTGAGCGACCTCGACGTGATCCTGATGCGCAAGGACCCGCCGTTCGACATGGAGTTCGTCTACTCCACCTACCTGTTGGAGCAGGCCGAGAACGCTGGCGTGCTGGTGGTCAACAAACCCCAGAGCCTGCGCGACTGCAACGAAAAGCTGTTCGCCACGCTGTTCCCTCAGTGCACGCCGCCGACCCTCGTCAGCCGCCGCCCGGACGTGCTGCGCGAGTTTGCCGAGCATCACGGCGACGTGATCCTCAAACCCCTGGACGGCATGGGCGGTTCCTCGATCTTCCGCCACACCGCCGGCCACCCGAACCTGTCGGTGATCCTGGAAACCCTGACCCTGCATGGCAAACAGCAGATCATGATCCAGGGCTACCTGCCGGCCATCGTCGACGGCGACAAGCGCATCCTGATGATCGACGGCGAACCAGTGGACTATTGCCTGGCCCGGATTCCAGCGGCTGGCGAAACCCGCGGCAACCTGGCCGCCGGTGGCCGTGGCGAGGCGCGCCCGCTGACCGACAAGGACCGCTGGATCGCCGCCCAGGTCGGCCCGAGCCTGCGGGAGAAAGGCCTGCTGTTCGTGGGCCTGGACGTGATCGGTGAGCACCTGACGGAAATCAACGTCACCAGCCCGACCTGCATCCGCGAGATCGACAACGCTTTCGGCACCGACATCGGCGGCCTGCTGATGGATGCCATAGAGAAGCAACTGCAAGCCATTCGCGGCAAGCGGCAAGCGTGAAGCGGACGATGTGCAGCTTGTCGCTCGCTGCTTGAAGCTTGCAGCTAAAAACCAACATTGCGCTATCATGCCGGGCCCTGAAAAAAAGCGATGTTGGTTTTTGCCGCTATGACCCTCCCGTCCGATCTGCCCCAAGAGCTTGCCCATCGCGGCGTGCGCCCGGCCGATCGCCTCGGTTTTACGCTGTTCCTGGCGGCGCTGATCCACCTGGCCCTGTTGCTGGGCGTCGGGTTTGCCACGGTCGAGCCCAAGCAGATCAGCCAGACCCTGGAAATCACCCTGGCCACCTTCAAGAGCGAGACGAAGCCGGCGAAGGCCGATTTCCTCGCCCAGGAAAACCAGCAAGGCAGCGGCACCCTGGAAAAAAAGGCCATTCCCAAGACCACCGAGATCGCGCCGTTCCAGGACAATCAGGTGCAGAAAACCAGCCCGCCCCCGGCTGCCAAGCCCGAGGTGCAGGAGGCCGCGCCGAAGGCCGCCGTGACCACCGTGGCGCCCAAGCCCAAGAAGGCCCCGGTCAAGGAAGAGGTCAAGCCCGACCCCAAGCCCAAGGCCCCCGCCCCGACATTCGACAGCTCCCAGTTGTCCAGCGACATCGCCAGCCTGGAAGCCGAACTGGCCCAGGAGCAGCAGCTCTATGCCAAGCGCCCGCGCATCCACCGCCTGAGCGCGGCCTCGACCATGCGCGACAAGGGCGCCTGGTACAAGGACGAATGGCGCAAGAAGGTCGAGCGCATCGGCAACCTGAACTACCCCGACGAAGCGCGGCGCAAGCAGATCTATGGCAACCTGCGGCTGATGGTCTCGATCAACCGCGACGGCTCGCTGTATGAAGTGTTGGTCCTGGAGTCCTCCGGCCAGCCACTGCTGGACCAGGCGGCCCAGCGGATCGTGCGCCTGGCCGCGCCGTTCGCCCCGTTTACCGGGGATCTGTCGGACATCGACCGGCTGGAGATCATCCGCACCTGGAAATTCTCCCGGGGTGACCGGTTGTCCAGTAACTGACACATCATTGATGCCTGTGGGAGCGGGCTTGCTCGCGAAGCGGCCTGTACATCCAACAGATTTCTTGTGGCAGGACCACCGTCTTCGCGAGCAAGCCCGCTCCCACATCGATGGGGCCGGGAGGCCGATAGGGGCATTTGCAACGCATCCCCAGCTTGTCAGTTCGCCCCCGCGCCGCCACACTAGCGCCTATGAAAAACGTCAGCCCCACCTACCTCAAGCATCAATTCCTGATCGCCATGCCCCACATGGCCGATCCGAACTTTGCCCATACCTTGACCTACATCGTCGAGCACACGGCCAATGGGGCCATGGGGCTGGTGATCAATCGCCCGCAGGAGCTGAACCTGGCGGACATCCTCGAGCAGCTGCGCCCTGATGTAGAGCCGCCATTGTTGTGCCAGCACGTGCCGATCTTCATCGGCGGCCCGGTGCAAACCGATCGCGGTTTCGTGCTCCATCCGTCGGGGCCGACCTACCAGGCCACGGTGGACCTGAACGGCGTGTCGCTGTCCACGTCCCAGGACGTGCTGTTCGCCATCGCCGACGGCGTCGGCCCGGAAAAAAGCCTGATCGCCCTCGGCTACGCCGGCTGGGAAGCCGGGCAACTGGAGGCCGAGTTGGCCGACAACGCCTGGCTGACCTGCCCGTTCGACGCCGACATCCTGTTCAACACCAGCAGTGAACTGCGCCTGGAAGCGGCCGCCAGCCGGCTGGGGATCAACCTCAGCCTGCTCACCAGCCAGGCGGGACACGCCTGATGGCCTTGCGCTTGCTGCTGGGCTTCGATTACGGCACCAAACAGATCGGCGTGGCAGTCGGCCAGGTCATTACCGGCCAGGCCCGCGAACTGTGCACGCTCAAGGCGCAGAATGGCGTCCCGGACTGGAACCAGGTCGAGGCGCTGATCAAGGAATGGAAACCCGACGCCGTGGTGGTCGGCCTGCCGCTGAACATGGACGGCACGCCCAGTGACATGTGCGTGCGTGCGGAAAAGTTCGCCCGCCGGCTCAATGGCCGCTTCAACCTGCCCTTCTATACCCACGACGAACGCCTGACCACGTTCGAAGCCAAGGGCGAGCGCCTGGAGCGTGGCGGGCAGAAAGGCAGTTACCGCGACAACCCGGTGGACGCCATTGCCGCCGCCCTGCTGCTGCAAGGGTGGCTCGATGCAAACACCGCCCTGTTCGAAACCTGATTTTCTATAAAGCGCCGCCAAGGCGCTTTCTTTTAGCGATGAACCGCGCCCCTCACACCGGCCCGGAAACCTGAAGGAGCCAGCATGAGCCTGCCCAATCCTGCCGAACTGATCAGCCAGATGGCGATCCGTCTCACGGCACACCTGGAACAACGCGGCATCCGCGAACCGCGCTACATCGGTATTCGCACCGGTGGCGTCTGGGTCGCCCAGGCATTGCTCGATGAACTGGGCAGCCAATCGCCGTTGGGCACGCTGGATGTGTCGTTCTACCGCGACGACTTCAGCCAGAACGGCCTGCATCCGCAAGTCCGCCCTTCGGCGCTGCCGTTCGAGATCGAAGGCCAGCACCTGGTACTGATCGACGACGTGCTGATGAGCGGGCGGACCATCCGCGCGGCCATGAATGAGTTGTTCGACTACGGCCGCCCGGCCAGCGTGACCCTGGTGTGCCTGCTGGACCTGGACGCCGCCGAACTGCCGATCCGCCCGGACGTGGTCGGCGCGACACTGGCGCTGGCCGCCCACGAGCGCGTCAAGCTCTCCGGGCCCGCGCCGCTGCAACTCGAACTGCAAGACCTTGCCCTTTAACTGCCCTTGTAAGAGTCCATTGCGATGACGCCTCTCGAAACCAAGCGCCCGCTGCAGCTCAACGATCAGGGCCAGCTGCGGCACTTCCTGTCCCTCGACGGCTTGCGCCGCGAGCTGCTGACAGAAATCCTCGACACCGCCGACTCGTTCCTCGAAGTCGGCGCCCGGGCAGTGAAAAAAGTCCCGTTGCTGCGCGGAAAGACCGTGTGCAACGTGTTCTTCGAAAACTCCACCCGCACCCGCACCACCTTCGAACTGGCCGCCCAGCGGCTGTCGGCGGACGTGATCACCCTCAACGTGTCGACGTCCTCGGCGAGCAAGGGCGAAACCCTGCTCGACACCCTGCGCAACCTCGAAGCCATGGCCGCCGACATGTTCGTCGTGCGCCACGGTGATTCCGGCGCGGCACACTTCATCGCCGAACACGTCTGCCCGCAGGTGGCGATCATCAACGGCGGCGATGGCCGCCACGCCCACCCGACCCAGGGCATGCTGGACATGCTCACCATCCGCCGGCACAAAGGCAGTTTCGAGAACCTCTCGGTGGCCATCGTCGGCGACATCCTGCATTCGCGGGTGGCCCGCTCGAACATGCTGGCCCTCAAGACCCTCGGTTGCCCGGACATTCGCGTGATCGCGCCGAAGACCCTGCTGCCGATCGGCGTCGAGCAGTACGGCGTGAAGGTCTACACCGACATGACCGAAGGCCTCAAGGATGTCGACGTGGTGATCATGCTGCGCCTGCAGCGTGAACGCATGACCGGCGGCCTGCTGCCCAGCGAAGGCGAGTTCTACCGCCTCTACGGCCTGACCACCGCCCGCCTGGCCGGGGCCAAGCCGGACGCTATCGTCATGCACCCGGGGCCGATCAACCGCGGCGTGGAGATCGAGTCGGCGGTGGCCGACGGGCCGCATTCGGTGATCCTCAACCAGGTGACCTACGGCATCGCCATCCGCATGGCCGTGCTGTCCATGGCCATGAGCGGGCAAACGGCCCAGCGCCAATTCGACCAGGAGAACGCCCAGTGAAGCTCAGCATTCTCGGCGCACGCGTGATCGATCCGGCCAGCGGCCTGGATCAAGTGACCGACATCCACATCGACGCCTGCAAGATCGTCGCCCTGGGCGCTGCGCCCGCCGGTTTCACCGCCGTGCAAACCCTCGACGCCCAAGGCCTGGTGGCGGCCCCGGGCCTGGTGGACCTGAACGTCTCCCTGCGCGAACCCGGCTACAGCCGCAAAGGCAGTATCGTCAGCGAAACCCGCGCCGCCGCCGCTGGTGGCGTGACCAGCCTGTGCTGCCCGCCGCAGACCAAACCGGTGCTGGACACCTCGGCCGTGGCCGAACTGATCCTCGACCGCGCCCGCGAAGCCGGCAACACCAAGGTCTTCCCGATCGGTGCCCTGAGCAAAGGCCTGGACGGCGAGCAACTGGCCGAACTCATCGCCTTGCGCGACGCCGGCTGCGTGGCGTTCGGCAACGGCCTGAACAGTTTCCGCAACACCCGCACCCTGTGCCGCGCCCTGGAATACGCGGCGACGTTTGGCCTGACGGTGATTTTCAACTCCCAGGATCACGACCTGGCCGAAGGTGGCCTGGCCCACGAAGGCCCGACCGCCAGCTTCCTCGGCCTGCCGGGCATCCCGGAAACCGCCGAGACCGTGGCCCTGGCCCGGGACCTGCTGCTGGTGGAGCAAAGCGGCGTGCGTGCGCACTTCAGCCAATTGACCAGCGCCCGTGGCGCGGCATTGATCGCCCAGGCCCAGGCCCGGGGCTTGCCGGTCACCGCCGATGTGGCGCTGTACCAATTGATCCTGACCGACGAAGCGCTGATCGACTTCAACAGCGTCTATCACGTCCAGCCGCCGCTGCGCACCCGCGCCGATCGCGATGGCTTGCGCGAGGCGGTGAAGAGCGGAGTGATCTCGGCCATCTCCAGCCATCACCAGCCCCATGAGCGTGACGCCAAGCTGGCACCGTTCGGCGCCACCGAGCCCGGCATCAGCAGCGTCGAACTGCTGCTGCCGTTGGCGATGACCCTGGTGGAAGACGGCTTGCTCGACCTGCCGACCTTGCTCGCGCGCCTGAGCGCTGGCCCGGCCCAGGCCCTGCAATTGCCGGCCGGGAAACTGGCCGTGGGCGCCGCGGCCGACCTGGTGCTGTTCGACCCCGCCGCCTCTACCGTGGCCGGCGAAGCCTGGCGCTCCAAGGGCGACAACTGCCCGTTCCTGGGCCACAGCCTGCCGGGGGTGGTGCGTTACACCCTGATGGATGGGCGGGTCACTCACCAGGCCTGAGACCGCGTCGCGCCTATCGCGAGCAAGCTCGCTCCCACAGTTGGATCTTTGGTGAACACATGATTTGTGAACACCTCGATCCAGTGTGGGAGCGAGCTTGCTCGCGATGCAGGCGCCCCGATCTTACTGAAACGCCCCCCGCTTCTGCGCATTGCGTATCGAGACCTGGTCATTGAGTGTCCAGAAGTCATACAGCACCCCCAGGAAAAACACCCCGCCCGTCAGCAGATAGACAATGCCGCTGAGCCATTTGCCCTGGTACATGCGGTGTACGCCGAACACTCCGAGAAACGTCAGCAGGATCCACGCCACGGAGTATTCGATGGGGCCGGGGGTAAAGCGCAGGTCCGCCTCGCGGTCCATGGCCGGGATCAGGAACAGGTCGATCAGCCAGCCGATGCCCAGCAAGCCAAACGTGAAGAACCAGATCGTGCCGGTGACCGGCTTGCCGTAATAGAAACGGTGGGCACCGGTGAAACCGAAAATCCACAGCAGGTAGCCGATGACTTTGCTGTGGGTGTCGTGCACGGCACCCGGTTGATAGCTGTTCATGAAGAGCCTCTTCGCCTCGATAGATAAATTTTTTCTGACTTTTTGTTACTTTTTCGTGTCTCGCCGACAAGCGGTCTTCACCGCACCGGTTCGACGAAAGCCCCGTACTAGCAGGGCTGTGTCGGACAATCGGGCCAATTTGTCGCATTTAGACGGGTTTTGCCTGGGGTTCCAAATCGACAAACGGCCTCGGAATCGCAAAAAAAGCTGTTATAAAGTTGCGCGCTAACCTTTATGAGCCCTGCCTAATGCGTCCATTTTTCAAGACATGGCTAACCATTTGCCTATTATTGCCACTGGCCGCCCACGCCACCAATCGTGAGCAACGTCTGCCCAACATCAACGGCTACACCCCCAAATCCCATGTTTCTGCTCCTTCGAGCAAGAACAAGCCCGGCGCACAACGCCCAGGCACCGCCAGCAGCAAGCTGGTACCGCCCATGGCGAGCAAGACCAGCAGCAACGTGCTGAGCCGCGCCGTCAATGTACTCGGTACACCTTATCGTTGGGGCGGCAGCAGCCCAAGTAAAGGCTTCGATTGCAGCGGACTGGTGAAGTACGCCTTCAACGACGCCACCTTCGACCTGCCGCGCACCTCCAACGCGATGGCTGCCGGGCATGGCGAGAAAGTCGAGCGCAAGGACCTCAAGCCGGGCGACCTGATCTTCTTCAAGCTCAAGAGCCGCCGGGTCAACCACGTGGCGATCTACCTGGGCAACGACCGCTTCATCCATGCCCCGCGCCGTGGCAAGTCGGTGACCATCGACACCCTGAACAAGCCGTACTGGGACACCCACTATGTGGTAGCCAAGCGCGTGCTGCCGAAAGAGCCGGGCGGGATGCGGGTCGTCCAACGCTGATCTGAAGAACACACCGCACCCTGTGGCGAGGGAGCTTGCTCCCGCTGGGGCGCGAAGCGGCCCAAAAATAATTGGGCCCACAGAGATCATTGGCCTGTTTTGGGGCGGCTGCGCCACCCAGCGGGAGCAAGCTCCTCGCCACAGAGCTCGTATCAGGCCTGACTGACCGTCCCCCGCCTCAGAAATTATCCGGCGTACGCGCCCGCTCCCGCGCATGTTCCCGGCTGATCAGGCCCTTGTTCACCAGGTCCTTCAGGCACATGTCCAGCGTCTGCATCCCCAGCGACCCACCGGTCTGGATCGACGAGTACATCTGGGCGATCTTGTCTTCGCGGATCAGGTTGCGAATGGCCGACGTGCCCAGCATGATCTCGTGCGCGGCAATGCGGCCGCCACCGATCTTCTTGATCAGGGTCTGGGAGATCACCGCTTGCAGTGACTCCGACAGCATCGAGCGCACCATGGACTTCTCATCCCCCGGGAATACGTCCACCACCCGGTCGATGGTCTTGGCCGCCGACGTGGTGTGCAGCGTACCGAACACCAGGTGCCCGGTTTCGGCGGCGGTCAGCGCCAGGCGGATGGTTTCCAGGTCGCGCATTTCTCCCACCAGGATCACGTCCGGGTCTTCCCGCAGGGCCGAGCGCAGGGCCGTGGAGAAGTCTTGGGTGTCGCGGTGCACCTCACGCTGGTTGATCAGGCACTTGCGCGGCTCGTGGACGAACTCGATCGGGTCTTCGATGGTAAGAATGTGATGGTGCTTGTGGCTGTTGAGGTAGTCGATCATCGCCGCCAGGGTGGTGGACTTGCCCGAGCCGGTCGGCCCGGTCACCAGGACCAGGCCCCGGGGCGACTCGGTCACTTTGCGAAACACTTCGCCCATCCCCAGGTCTTCCATGGTCAGGACCTTCGACGGGATGGTCCGGAACACCGCCCCCGCGCCGCGATTCTGGTTGAAGGCGTTGACCCGGAACCGCGCAACGCCCGGCACCTCGAAGGAAAAGTCGGTTTCCAGAAACTTTTCGTAATCCACCCGTTGCCGGTCGTTCATGATGTCGTAGATCAACTCATGGACCTGCTTGTGATCCAGTGCCGGCAGGTTGATCCGCCGCACATCGCCATCGACCCGGATCATCGGCGGCAAGCCGGCGGACAGGTGCAGGTCCGACGCCCCCTGTTTGGCGCTGAAGGCCAGCAGTTCAGTGATATCCATAGCGCTCCTCAATTCCAGTAGAATGCCGCGAACCTCAGACCGCTGGCGCTTCTTTATGTCCACGATAGCAGACAACATCGCTCAGGTTAGATCGCGTATCCGCGCTGCGGAACAGGCCGCCCAGCGTGCCGAACAGAGTGTCCAACTGCTGGCCGTGAGCAAGACCAAGCCCGCCCAGGCCCTGCGCGAAGCCTATGCCGCGGGCCTTCGGGACTTCGGCGAGAACTACCTGCAAGAAGCCCTGGGCAAGCAGGCCGAACTCACCGACCTGCCCTTGATCTGGCACTTCATCGGCCCCATTCAATCGAACAAGACGCGCGCTATTGCCGAACATTTCGATTGGGTGCACTCCGTGGATCGCTTGAAAATTGCCCAACGCCTGTCCGAGCAACGCCCGGACGGCTTGCCGCCGCTGAACATCTGCATCCAGGTCAACGTCAGCGGTGAAGCCAGCAAGTCCGGCTGCACCCCGGCGGACCTGCCCGCCCTGGCCGCCGCCATCGACGCCTTGCCGCGGCTCAAGCTGCGCGGGCTGATGGCCATTCCCGAGCCAACCGAGGAGCGTGCCGCCCAGGATGCCGCCTTCGGTGCGGTCCAACGCCTGCAAGCGAGTCTGCAACTGCCGCTGGACACCCTTTCCATGGGCATGAGCCATGACCTCGAGTCGGCCATCGCCCAAGGCGCCACCTGGGTACGAATCGGAACAGCCCTGTTCGGCGCCCGCGACTATAGCGCTGGCTGAGCCCAAGCCATGCCGACCCCACTCTCTAATCAAGGACCAGTCATGAGCAACATGCGTATTGCCTTCATCGGCGCCGGCAACATGGCCGCCAGCCTGATCGGCGGCCTGCGGGCCAAGGGTCTGGATGCCTCGCAGATCCGCGCCAGCGATCCGGGCGAGCAAACCCGCAGCCGGGTGAGCAGCGAGCACGGCATCGAGACCTTTGCCGACAATGCCCAGGCCGCCGACGGCGCGGACGTCATCGTACTGGCGGTCAAGCCCCAGGCCATGAAAGCCGTGTGCAAAGCCCTGCGCCCGAACCTCAAACCCCATCAACTGGTGGTGTCGATTGCCGCCGGCATCACCTGCGCCAGCATGAACAAATGGCTGGGCGAGCAGCCCATCGTGCGCTGCATGCCCAACACCCCGGCGCTGCTGCGCCAAGGTGTCAGCGGCCTGTTCGCCACCCCGCAGGTGAGCGCCGCGCAACGCCAGCAGGCGCAGGAGCTGTTGTCGGCCGTGGGCCTGGCGCTGTGGCTGGACACCGAGCAACAGCTGGACGCCGTCACCGCCGTCTCGGGCTCGGGCCCGGCGTACTTCTTCCTGCTGGTCGAAGCCATGACCGCCGCCGGCGAGAAACTCGGCCTGCCCCGGGAGATCGCCGCGAAGCTGACGGCGCAGACCGCCCTCGGCGCGGCGCACATGGTGGTGTCCAGCGACGTCGATGCGGCCGAGCTGCGCCGCCGCGTGACATCGCCGGCCGGCACCACCGAAGCCGCCATCAAATCATTCCAGGCCGGGGGCTTCGAAGCCCTGGTGGAAACCGCACTCGGCGCCGCCGCGCACCGCTCGGCCGAAATGGCCGAACAACTGGGTCAATAAGGAGCCATCATGATTGGATTGAACACCGCAGCGGTCTACGTGCTGCAAACCCTTGGCAGCCTGTACCTGCTGATCGTGTTGCTGCGCTTCGTGCTGCAACTGGTGCGCGCCAACTTCTATAACCCGCTGTGCCAGTTCGTCGTCAAGGCCACCCAGCCGCTGCTCAAGCCCTTGCGCCGGATCATCCCGAGCCTGTTCGGCCTGGACATGTCGTCGCTGGTGCTGGCCATCCTCGTGCAGATGGCACTGATGGCCCTGACCCTGCTGCTGACCTACGGCACCACCGGCAATCCGCTGCAACTGTTGATCTGGTCGATCATTGGCGTGACCGCGCTGTTCCTGAAGATCTTCTTCTTCGCCATGATCATCAGCGTCATCCTGTCGTGGGTCGCGCCTGGCAGCCACAACCCGGGCGCCGAGCTGGTGAACCAGATCTGCGAGCCGGCCCTGGCCCCGTTCCGCCGCATCGTGCCGAACCTCGGCGGCCTGGATATCTCGCCGATCCTGGCGTTCATGGTGCTCAAGCTGATCGACATGCTGGTGATCAACAACCTCGCGGCCATGACCATGATGCCGGAGATCCTGCGCCTGCTGATCTGACGGGGCGCACATCCTGTGGCGAGGGAGCTTGCTCCCGCTGGCGCGCGTAGCGGCCCTGGTTTTTAGGGCTGCTGCGCAGCCCAGCGGGAGCAAGCTCCCTCGCCACGGCAGGCTCTCAGTCATAAGTACCGCGTCAAGCAATAAGGCCCGCCCTTTGCTTGCCGCTAACCCCAGCGGTCTTTAGACTTACGCCTCATTTCAACGAGAGCAGGGTCGATGCCAGCTGCCTTTCCCGCCGATTCCGTTGGTCTGGTGACGCCGCAAGTGGCGCATTTCAGCGAGCCCCTGGCCCTGGCCTGCGGTCGCTCGTTGCCGGCCTATGACCTGATTTACGAAACCTATGGCACCCTCAACGCCACGGCCAGCAATGCCGTGCTGATCTGTCACGCCTTGTCGGGCCATCACCACGCCGCCGGCTACCACAGCGTCGACGACCGCAAGCCAGGCTGGTGGGACAGTTGCATCGGCCCGGGCAAGCCCATCGACACCAACCGGTTCTTCGTGGTCAGCCTGAACAACCTCGGTGGCTGCAATGGCTCCACCGGCCCCAGCAGCCTCAACCCGGACACCGGCAAGCCGTTCGGCGCCGATTTTCCGGTGCTCACCGTGGAAGACTGGGTGCACAGCCAGGCACGCCTGGCCGACCGCCTCGGCATCGGCCAGTGGGCGGCGGTGATCGGCGGCAGCCTGGGCGGCATGCAGGCGCTGCAATGGACCATCACCTACCCGGACCGCGTGCGCCATTGCCTGGCAATCGCCTCGGCCCCCAAGCTGTCGGCGCAGAACATCGCCTTCAACGAAGTGGCGCGCCAGGCGATCCTCACCGACCCGGAGTTCCATGGCGGCTCGTTCCAGGAACACGGCGTGATCCCCAAGCGCGGGCTGATGCTGGCGCGCATGGTCGGGCACATCACCTACCTGTCCGACGACTCCATGGGCGAGAAATTCGGCCGCGGCCTCAAGAGCGAAAAGCTCAACTACGACTTCCACAGCGTCGAGTTCCAGGTGGAAAGCTACCTGCGTTATCAGGGCGAGGAGTTCTCCGGGCGCTTCGACGCCAACACCTACCTGCTGATGACCAAGGCCCTGGACTACTTCGATCCGGCGGCGAGCTGCGACGATGACCTGGCGAAAACCTTCGCCGGCGCCACCGCCAAGTTCTGCGTGATGTCGTTCACCACCGACTGGCGTTTCTCCCCGGCACGCTCCCGGGAGTTGGTGGATGCGCTGATGGCCGCGCGCAAGGATGTCTGCTACCTGGAAATCGACGCGCCCCAGGGCCACGACGCCTTTCTGATCCCGATCCCGCGCTACCTGCAGGCGTTCGGTAACTACATGAACCGTATAACGCTGTGAGGACGCCATGAGAGCCGATCTGGAAATCATCCAGGAATGGATCCCCGCCGGCAGCCGCGTGCTCGACCTGGGCTGCGGCGACGGCGAACTGCTGACCTGGCTGCGGGACCACAAGCAGGTCAGCGGCTACGGCCTGGAAAACGACCCGGACAACATCGCCGAATGCGTCGCCAAGGGCATCAACGTCATCGAGCAGGACCTGGACAAGGGCCTGGGCAACTTTGCCAGCAACAGCTTCGACATCGTGGTCATGACCCAGGCCCTGCAAGCGGTGCATTACCCGGACAAGATCCTCGACGAAATGCTGCGGGTCGGGCGCCAGTGCATCATCACCTTTCCCAATTTCGGGCACTGGCGTTGCCGCTGGTACCTGGCGAGCAAGGGCCGCATGCCGGTGTCGGAGTTCCTGCCCTACACGTGGTACAACACGCCGAACATCCACTTCTGCACCTTCGCCGATTTCGAAGCACTGTGCCGCGAACGGGAAGCCAAGGTCATCGATCGCCTGGCCGTGGACCAGCAGCACCGACACGGGTGGGCCAGCAAGCTATGGCCTAATCTGTTAGGTGAGATCGGCATTTATCGGGTCAGCAGCCCAGGCCTGCCCGATTACCAGGTCGCGGTGTGAACCCCGGCCCTGACAGGAGCACGACATGAAACGTCTCGCATTGTTTCTCATCACCGCCTGCCTCTGTGCAGGCGCCATGGCCGCCGACGTCATCAAGGCCGAGCGCAAGGAAGTGTTCGGTGACGTCACCGTGCACTACAACACCTTCAACTCCACGTTCCTCACGCCGGACATCGCCAAGGCCACCGAGCTGGTGCGCAGCAAGAACCAGGGCGTGATCAACGTATCGGTGATCAAGGACGGCAAGCCCTTGATGGCCCAGGTCAGCGGCACGATCAAGGACCTGACCAGCAAGGCGGTCCCGCTGACGTTCCGCCAGGTCATCGAGCAAGGCGCGATCTACTACATCGCCCAGTACCCGGTGGAGCAGCAGGAAAACCGCACCTTCGAAATCAAGGTGCAGACCGGCGACAAGATCAACACCCTCAACTTCAACCAGGAACTGTTCCCCGGCGAATGATGAACCTCTCCCAACTCGTACTCGCCAGCCACAACGCCGGCAAACTCAAGGAACTCCAGGCCATGCTCGGCGGGTCGGTGCAATTGCGCTCGATCGGTGAGTTCAGCCAGGTGGAGCCTGAAGAAACCGGCCTGTCGTTCGTCGAGAACGCCATCCTCAAGGCCCGCAATGCCGCGCGCCTCTCGGGGCTGCCGGCGCTGGCCGACGACTCCGGGCTGGCAGTGGACTTCCTGGGCGGTGCGCCGGGCATCTATTCGGCCCGTTACGCCGACGGCAAGGGCGATGCAGCGAACAATGCCAAGCTGCTTGAGGCCCTCAAGGATGTGCCGCAAGCCGAGCGCGGCGCGCAGTTCGTTTGCGTCCTGGCGCTGGTGCGGCACGCCGACGACCCGCTGCCGATCCTCTGCGAAGGCCTGTGGCACGGGCGCATCCTCACCGAGGCCAGCGGCGAGCACGGCTTTGGCTATGACCCGTTGTTCTGGGTGCCGGAACGCAATTGCTCCAGCGCCGAACTCGGCCCGGTGGAGAAAAACCAACTGAGCCACCGCGCGCGCGCCATGGTCCTGCTGCGCCAGCGCCTGGGCCTGCAATGAACGATGACACCCCCGCGCCGCTGATCCATGGCGGCGCACAAACGCCTCGGGCGCCACTACCGGTGCTGCCGCCCCTGGCGTTGTACATCCACATCCCGTGGTGCGTACGCAAATGCCCTTATTGTGATTTCAACTCTCACACCGCCAGCCCACAGCTGCCCGAAGAGGACTACGTCGACGCCTTGTTGGCCGACCTCGACCAGGACCTGCATGGCGTGCATGGCCGGGCACTGAGCTCGATCTTCTTCGGTGGCGGCACCCCGAGCCTGTTCAGCGCCCAGGCCCTGGGCCGGCTGCTCAAGGGCGTCGAGGCGCGCATACCGTTCGCCCCTGACATCGAAATCACCCTGGAAGCCAACCCCGGCACGTTCGAGCAAGAGAAGTTCGTCGCTTACCGGGCGCTGGGCATCAATCGCCTGTCCATCGGTATCCAGAGCTTCCAGCAAGCCAAGCTCGAGGCCCTGGGGCGGATCCACAACGGTGACGAAGCCGTGCGCGCCGCCGGCATGGCCCGCCAGGCCGGGTTCGACAACTTCAACCTGGACCTGATGCACGGCCTGCCGGACCAGTCCCTGGACGATGCCCTGGGCGACCTGCGCCAGGCCATCGCCTTGAAGCCGACGCATCTGTCCTGGTACCAGTTGACGCTGGAGCCCAATACCGTCTTCTGGAACCAGCCGCCGACGCTGCCGGAAGACGACACGTTGTGGGACATCCAGGAAGCCGGCCAGGCCCTGCTCGCCGAACACGGCTACGCCCAGTACGAAGTCTCGGCCTACGCCCAACCCGGCCGGGCGGCGCGGCATAACCTCAACTACTGGAGCTTTGGCGACTTCATTGGCATCGGTGCCGGTGCCCACGGCAAGCTCAGCCATCCGGACGGGCGCATCGTGCGCACCTGGAAGACGCGCCTGCCCAAGGACTACCTCAACCCGGCCAAGCGCTTCCTGGCCGGCGAGAAGACCCTGGCCAACGAAGAGCTGCCGTTCGAGTTCCTGATGAACGCCCTGCGCCTGACCCAGGGCGTGGACGCCCGCTTGTACCCGGAGCGCACTGGCCTGCCCCTGCAAAGCCTGGCCGACGGCCGCCGCGAGGCCGAACAAAGCGGGTTGTTGCAGGTCGAACCGTCACGTCTGGCGGCCACCGAGCGCGGACAACTGTTTCTCAATGACTTGCTGCAGAAATTTCTGAGCTGATCAACACAAGGAAATCGAATGGATCTGGTACTCGACCTGCTGGCCACCGTGTCCCGCTGGAGCCGCAGCAACCTGTCGGAAATCTCCCTGGCGCTGGTCGGCTGCCTGCTGGTGCTGTTCGGTGCGGACATCAAGGCCTGGGTCGAGCAACGCCTAGGCAGCATCGCCGGCGCGTTGCGCGTCCCGTTGATCGCCCTGCTGTGCATGATCGGCAGCGGCGCCGCCCTGATCTACGCCACGCCATGGGTGGTGCGAGGGCTGAGCCAGTTCAACAACTACAGCCTGGCGCCGGTGCTGTTGGTGGTGCTGGTGTTGATCGGCGTGGTGGCGGATCGGCGCTGATCCCAGCTACACCATAGAACAAATGTGGGAGCGGGCTTGCTCGCGAATGCGGTGTATCAGTCGCAATTTCATTGCCTGACACTACGCATTCGCGAGCAAGCCCGCTCCCACATTGGATACAGCGTATGGCTTACGCCAACTTCTCGAACTTCAAATCCCAGACCCCATGCCCCAGCCGCTCGCCGCGGCGCTCGAACTTGGTGATCGGTCGTTCAGCCGGACGCGGGACGTATTGGCCGTCTTCGGCAAGGTTGCGGTAGCCCGGCGCGACGTTCATCACTTCCAGCATGTATTCGGCGTAGGGTTCCCAGTCAGTGGCCATGTGCAGCACGCCACCGACTTTCAACTTGCTGCGCACCAACTCAGCGAACGAAGCCTGGACGATGCGGCGCTTGTGGTGACGGCTCTTGTGCCAAGGGTCCGGGAAGAACAGCATCAGCCGGTCGAGGCTGTTGCCGGCCACGCAGCGGTTGAGCACCTCGATGGCATCGCAATCGTAGACCCGCAGGTTGGTCAGCCCCTGGGTCAGCACGCCGTTGAGCAGCGCACCGACACCGGGCCGGTGCACTTCCACACCGATGAAATCCTGTTCCGGCGCCGCGGCGGCCATCTCCAGCAGCGAGTGGCCCATGCCGAAACCGATTTCCAGCGAGCGCGGGGCCGAGCGGCCGAACACTTGGTCGAAGTCCACCGGCGCGTCGGCCAGCGGCAGGACGAACAGAGGGGCGCCCTGCTCCAGGCCACGCTGCTGGCCTTCGGTCATGCGCCCGGCACGCATCACGAAACTCTTGATGCGGCGGTGTTGGCGCTCTTCGCCTTCGTCCGGCTGGACAGGCGTGTCGTTCGATTCAGTCATCAATGGCTCTTACTTGATCAGACCATCCAGCGGCGAGGAGGCGCTGGCGTAAAGTTTTTTCGGCATGCGGCCGGCGAGGTACGCCAGGCGCCCGGCCACGATGGCGTGCTTCATGGCTTCGGCCATCAGGATCGGCTGCTGGGCGTGGGCGATGGCGGAGTTCATCAGCACCGCTTCGCAACCCAGTTCCATGGCGATGGTGGCGTCGGAAGCGGTGCCGACGCCGGCATCTACCAGCACCGGGATCTTCGCTTCCTCGAGGATGATCTGCAGGTTGTACGGGTTGCAGATCCCCAGGCCCGTGCCGATCAGCCCGGCCAGCGGCATCACCGCGATGCAGCCGATTTCCGCCAACTGACGGGCGATGATCGGGTCATCGCTGGTGTACACCATCACGTCGAAGCCTTCCTTGACCAGCGTTTCAGCGGCCTTGAGGGTTTCGATCACGTTGGGGAACAGGGTTTTCTGGTCGGCCAGCACTTCCAGTTTCACCAGGTTATGGCCATCGAGCAGCTCACGGGCCAGGCGGCAGGTGCGCACGGCTTCGGTGGCGTCAAAGCAACCGGCCGTGTTCGGCAGGATGGTGTAGCGATCCGGCGGCAGGATATCCAGCAGGTTCGGTTCGCCCGGGTTCTGGCCGATGTTGGTCCGGCGCACGGCGACGGTGACGATTTCGGCGCCCGAGGCCTCGATAGCCAGGCGGGTCTCTTCCATGTCGCGGTACTTGCCGGTGCCTACCAGCAAGCGCGACTGGTAGGTACGACCGGCCAGGACGAAGGGCTTGTCGCTACGAACGATGCTCATGGGAAATCCTCTGTTGGGGTGAGGTTCTTGCGAAAGACTGCGAAACCGGCGCGACTAGCCGCCACCAATGGCGTGCACGACTTCAACCTGGTCACCCTCGTTGAGGGTGGTGTCGGCGTGCTGGCTGCGCGGGACGATATCCAGGTTGAGCTCCACCGCCACACGGCGCCCGGTGAGTTCCAGGCGGGTCAGCAGGGCCGCGACGGTTTCACCGTCGGGCAGGTCAAGGGGTTCGCCGTTCAACTGAATGCGCATGCCGGATGCCGCCATCATTTTTAGGGGCAGGCATTCTAGCCCGATCGGTCTGGGGGACCCAAGTCCCTTGGTCAGGGAGAGCTACAAGCGGCAAGCTTCAAGCGGCAAGTTGGAGGCGCCAGGCCGCTAGCCCCAGGCAGAGCCAGCCGACCAGGAAGGCCACGCCGCCGAACGGCGTGATGATGCCCAGCTTGCTGATACCGGTGAGGGTCAGCAGATACAGGCTGCCGGAGAACAACAGGATGCCCACCACAAAGGAAACCCCGGCCCAGGTGACGATTCGACCGGGGATGTGCGTGGCCAGCAGCGCAACCCCCAGCAAGGCCAGGGTGTGCACCAGTTGGTAGGTGACGCCGGTGTGGAAAATCGCCAGGTAATCGGCGCTCAGGCGGTTTTTCAGGCCGTGGGCGGCAAAGGCTCCGAGTGCCACGCCGGTGAAACCGAAAAAAGCAGCCAGCATCAGAAAACTACGCAGCATGAGAACTCCAATCAGACGCGGTGGACAGGGTCTGTATAATGGCCCGCTCGACCGGTTCGGCCAAGCCATCCCTATGCTGCGTTCATTATTTCGACGATTCCTCAAAGCCCTGCTCTGGTTCGCCGTCGGCAGCGTTGTCCTGGTGCTGCTGTTTCGCGTCGTGCCGCCGCCGTTCACAGCGCTGATGATCGAGCGCAAAGTCGAGTCCTGGTTCAACGGCGAGCCCATCGACCTGCAACGCACCTGGCAGCCCTGGGATCAGATCTCCGACAACCTCAAGCTCGCCGTGATGGCCGGCGAAGACCAGAAATTCCCCGAGCACTGGGGGTTTGACATCGGCGCAATCCAGGCCGCGTTCGCCCACAACGAACGGGGCGGTTCGATTCGCGGCGCCAGCACCCTCAGCCAGCAAGTGTCCAAGAACCTGTTCCTGTGGTCGGGTCGCAGCTGGCTGCGTAAGGGCCTGGAAGCCTGGTTCACCGCACTGATCGAAGTGTTCTGGTCCAAGGAACGCATCCTTGAGGTTTACCTCAACAGCGTCGAGTGGGACGACGGTGTATTCGGGGCCGAAGCCGCGGCGCGCCATCACTTTCGTGTAGACGCCAACGCCCTGTCCCGGCAGCAGGCCAGCCTGCTGGCAGCGGTCTTGCCCAATCCACGTAAATGGAGCGCCGGCCGGCCAAGCCCTTATGTGCTACGGCGGGCTAGCTGGATTCGCCAGCAGATGAGCCAGTTGGGGGGCGATAGCTACCTGCTGGAGCTCGATCATGCGCGGCGGGCGCCCTGGGCTCAATAAACGTAACGCCATAGGCCCTGTGGGTAATTCCTTGTGGCTGCCACATATCCACAGAGCCTCCCACCACCTAACCTCTGTGGGAGCGGGCTTGCTCGCGAAGGCGGTGTATCAGGCGCATTGGTTTTCACTGACCTATCGCATTCGCGAGCAAGCCCGCTCCCACAGGGGGCTGCATCGTCGGTAACATCAGACACGAACGAAAACGCCCCGATCATCGCTGATCGGGGCGCTTTTTATTACCGCTGCGAAGGTCAGGCCGCAATCGATACCTTGAGCTTGTTCATCGCGCTTTTCTCAAGCTGACGAATCCGCTCGGCCGACACGTTGTACTTCTGCGCCAGGTCGTGCAGCGTGGCTTTTTCCTCGGCCAGCCAACGCTGGTAGAGAATGTCACGGCTGCGCTCGTCCAGCACTTCCAGGGCTTCGTGCAGGTTGGTGTTGGAGTTGTCGCTCCAGTCGGCGTCTTCCAACTGGCGCGCCGGGTCGTACCGGTGGTCTTCCAGGTAGTTGGCCGGCGATTGGAAAGCGCTGTCGTCGTCCGCTTCGGCGGCCGGGTCGAAGGCCATGTCATGGCCGGTCAGGCGGCTTTCCATCTCACGGACTTCCCGAGGCTCCACGCCCAGGCTCTCCGCCACGCGGTGGACTTCTTCGTTGTTCAGCCAGGCCAGACGTTTCTTCTGGCTGCGCAGATTGAAGAACAGCTTGCGCTGGGCCTTGGTGGTCGCGACTTTCACGATGCGCCAGTTGCGCAGGATGAACTCGTGGATTTCCGCCTTGATCCAGTGCACCGCAAACGACACCAGGCGCACGCCCATTTCCGGGTTGAAACGCTTGACCGCCTTCATCAGGCCGACGTTGCCTTCCTGGATCAGGTCGGCCTGGGCCAGCCCGTAGCCGGAATAGCTGCGGGCGATATGTACGACAAAACGCAGGTGGGCGAGCACCATCTGCCGAGCCGCCTCAAGATCCTGCTCATAATAGAGACTCTCGGCCAGTTCACGCTCCTGCTCGGGCGTCAGCAATGGAATGCTGTTCACCGTGTGCACATACGCCTCCAGGTTCGCACCCGGGACCAAGGCATAAGCAGGTTGCAAAGAAGTGGTCATACGAAAAAACCTCCGACTCACATAACTCGTGCAGTTCAGCACTGCGAAAATTGACCGGGAACCGTAGGACAAGTTCCCACAAAAACTGAAAGGTCAATACGCGCAAATTCACTATTTTGGTGCAAGCTCACGCAAGTGGCGTGCTACCGCAATCCATGCACCGATATAACCCAACAGCACGGCGCCAAGCAAGAGCGACAGACCGTCGGCGACTGGCACGCCGGCCAGTGCGAAGTCGCTGCCGTACAAACCGGCCAGCCCCACCACCGCATCGTTCAGCCAATCCAGGCCGAACGCCAATACACCCCAGGACAGGATCCCGGCACCGAAGCCATACAGCGCGCCCATATAGAGGAAGGGCCTGCGCACATAACTGTCCGTGCCGCCGACGAGTTTAATCACTTCTATCTCGGTGCGGCGGTTTTCAATATGAAGACGAATGGTATTGCCTATCACCAAAAGTAATGCAGAAACCAGCAGCACCGTCAGGCCGAAGACGAACCGGTCGCCCAGCTTGAGGATCGCCGCCAGACGCTCGACCCAGACTAGATCAAGCTGCGCCTGTTGTACCTTCGGCAACTCGGAAAGTGTTTGTCTCAATGCTTCAAGGGTCGGCTTGTCGACCTCCTTCGGCGTCACCAGCACCACGCCCGGCAACGGGTTCTGCGGCAATTCCTTGAGGGCTTCGCCCAGGCCGGACTGCCGCTGGAATTCCTCGAGCGCCTGCTCACGACTGATGTACTCGGCGTCGGCCACCCCCGGCATGGCCTGGATCTGCTCGCGCAGCGCCTGGCCTTCGCCCGGCGTCGCTTCCAATTGCAGGTACAGGGAGATCTGCGCCGCACGCTGCCAGGAGCCGCCGAGGCGCTCCACATTGTTCAGCAGTAATGACAACCCCATCGGCAAGCTCAGGGCGACGGCCATCACCATGCAGGTAAAGAAGCTGCCGATGGGCTGCTTGCCCAGGCGGCGCAGGCTGTCCAGCAGGCTGGCCCGGTGGCTTTCGATCCAGGCACGCAGCAGCGTCGGGAAATCCGGGCCGTCGTCATCGTCGCGTTTCTTTTTTTGCGGCTGCGGGTCGGAGGCCTTTGGCGCCACGCGCTCGGCCACTTTCGGGCTACGGGTTGCGCTCATACACCGGCCTCCCCGTCACCGATCAGACGGCCACGTTGCAAGGTGAGCATGCGGTGACGCATGCGGGCGATCAGGGCCAGGTCGTGACTGGCGATCAGCACGCTGGTGCCCAGGCGATTGATGTCTTCGAACACGCCCATGATTTCCGCCGCCAGGCGCGGGTCGAGGTTACCGGTGGGCTCGTCCGCCAGCAGCAAGGCCGGGCGATGGACGATGGCGCGGGCGATGCCGACGCGCTGTTGCTGGCCGGTGGACAGGTCGCCCGGATACAGGTCGGTCTTGTCCGACAGGGCCACGCGTTCGAGGGCCGAGTCCACGCGCTTGTTGATCTCGGCCTTGGACAGCCCGAGGATCTGCAACGGCAGCGCCACGTTGTTGAACACGGTGCGATCGAACAGCAACTGGTGATTCTGGAACACCACGCCGATCTGCCGCCGCAGGTAGGGAATCTGGGCATTGCTGATGGTGCTCAGGTCCTGGCCGGCCAGCAACAGCTTGCCAGTGGTGGGCCGCTCCATCGCCAGCAGCAGGCGCAGCAGGGTGCTCTTGCCGGCACCGGAATGGCCGGTAACAAACAGAAACTCGCCGCGACGCACCCGAAAGCTCAGCTCATGCAAGCCGACATGCCCGTTCGGATAGCGTTTACCGACCTGTTCGAAACGAATCATGAATGCTCCCGCTCGGCAAACAGCGCCTGGACAAAGGGCTCGGCTTCAAAAGTGCGCAGATCATCGATGCCTTCACCCACGCCAATGTAGCGAATGGGCAGGCCGAACTGCTTGGCCAGGGCAAAGATCACCCCACCCTTGGCGGTGCCATCGAGCTTGGTCAGGGCCAGCCCGGTCAGTTCGACGGTCTGGTTGAATTGCTTGGCCTGGCTGATGGCGTTCTGGCCGGTACCGGCGTCGAGCACCAGCAGCACTTCGTGAGGCGCCTCGGCGTCGAGTTTGCCGATGACCCGGCGAACCTTCTTGAGCTCCTCCATCAGGTTGTCCTTGGTGTGCAGGCGACCGGCCGTGTCGGCGATCAGCACATCGATGCCACGGGCCTTGGCGGCCTGCACGGCGTCGAAGATCACCGAAGCGGAGTCTGCGCCGGTGTGCTGGGCGATCACCGCGATCTTGTTGCGCTCGCCCCACACTTGCAGTTGCTCCACCGCGGCGGCGCGGAAGGTGTCGCCCGCGGCCAGCATGACTTTCTTGCCCTCCAGTTGCAGCTTCTTCGCCAGCTTGCCGATGGTGGTGGTCTTGCCGGCGCCGTTGACGCCCACCACCAGGATCACATACGGCTTGTTCTGGGAAGCAATCACCAGCGGTTGCTCCACCGGCTTGAGCAGGTTGGTCAGCTCGCCCTGCAAGGATTTGTACAGCGCGTCGGCATCGGTCAACTGCTTGCGCGCGACTTTCTGGGTCAGGCTCTTGATGATCACCGAGGTCGCCTCCACGCCGACGTCGGCGGTCAGCAGACGGGTCTCGATGTCTTCCAGCAGTTCGTCATCGATGACCTTCTTGCCCAGGAACAGGCTGGCCATGCCTTCGCCGATGCTGGCGCTGGTTTTCGACAGGCCTTGCTTGAGGCGGGCAAAGAAGCCGACCTTGGCCTCTTCATTTGTACGCGCCGGCTGCGCCGGAGCCTCGGGCTCGACGGGCGCAGGCGCAACGGCGGGCACGGCTGGCGTGGCGACGGGTGTGGGTATGACCGGCGTGGCGGCCACCGCCGGCAGGTCGGCAACCGGCTGCACCACAGGCGCGACAACAGGCTCGGCAACAGCCGGGATCGGCGGGGTGACCTGCGAGGCCTGCGCGTCATCCACCAGCGCCACCGGCTCTTCCGCCACGGGCAGGGTCAGCCAGGGCGTTTGCCCGGCAGGCGCGGCCAGTGGCTGTTCGATCACAGGCTCGGGCGTGGGCTCGGGTTCGGATTCGGCCGGTTGCAGCACCGGCTCGGCAATCGGCAGGACGATGGGCGCAGCTTCCTCGGCCACCGGCTCGGCGGCGGGTTCAAGCGGTGCTTGCGGCTGTTCGACGACGGTTTCCTGCGGCTTCTTGCGCAGCCATCCGAACAGGCCTTTCTTCTCGCCAGCCGCAGCTGGGGTCTTCTTGTCGTCGTTGGAACCAAACATGGAGGACGGCTATCTCACGGTAGCGAAGCGCCACAAGGGCGCCTCGGTGATAAATATTCGATGCTGAACAGACTGCGTTTCACCCAGCTTGTTCACGGGCAACAGATTGTCGAAATGTCCCGGGGACACCTCATGGCTGATTTTTTCAAAGGACTGGTACGGCATCATCGGCGAAAACGCCGGGATCGACGCGCTAACCCGGCATTTCTGCGCAGAACCCAAACAGCCTCGGGCCGATAAAAGGCCCGATAGGCGTGGCCGCCAGTAAAACGGACCGTTATCCTAGCACCCTCTCGCCCGCCGACGCTAAGACCTAGCGGGCAGCCCAACAGGTTTAAACACGAATGAATGCTCTTGCCCGCCGCGTTGCAGGCCTGCTGTTCAGCACAGTTTGTCTGCCCCTTTCAGCCCTGGCTGCCGATCCACAACCCACCCACGAATTTACCCTCGATAACGGCCTGAAGGTCGTGGTGCGAGAAGACCATCGTGCGCCGGTGGTGGTCTCCCAGGTCTGGTACAAGGTCGGCTCCAGCTACGAGACACCGGGCCAGACCGGTTTATCCCACGCCTTGGAACACATGATGTTCAAGGGCAGCGAAAAGGTCGGCCCCGGCGAGGCCTCGCTGATCCTGCGGGACCTGGGCGCCGAAGAGAACGCCTTCACCAGCGATGACTTCACCGCCTATTACCAGGTGCTGGCCCGTGACCGCCTGGGCGTGGCCTTCGAACTGGAAGCCGACCGCATGGCCAGCCTGCGCCTGCCGCCGGAAGAGTTCAGCCGCGAGATCGAGGTCATCAAGGAAGAGCGCCGCATGCGCACTGACGACAAGCCCATGTCCAAGGCCTATGAACGCTTCAAGGCCATGGCCTACCCGGCCAGCGGCTACCACACGCCGACCATCGGCTGGATGGCCGACCTCGACCGCATGACCGTCGAGGAACTGCGCCACTGGTACGAATCCTGGTACACCCCGAACAATGCGACCCTCGTGGTGGTCGGCGACGTAACGCCAGACGAGGTCAAGGCCTTGGCCCAACGCTACTTCGGCCCGATTGCCCGGCGCGCCGTGCCATCGGCGAAGATCCCCCTGGAACTGGCCGAACCCGGCGAGCGCCAGATCACCCTGCACGTGCAGACCCAACTGCCCAGCGTGATGCTGGCCTTCAACGTCCCCAGCATCGCCACCGCGACGGACAAGCGCTCGATCAACGCCTTGCGGCTGATCTCGGCGCTGCTGGACGGCGGCTACAGCGGGCGGATCCCGACCCAACTGGAGCGCGGTGAGGAACTGGTCTCCGGTGGCTCGTCGAATTACGACGCCTACACCCGCGGTGACTCGCTGTTCACCCTGTCGGCGACCCCCAATACCCAGAAAGGCAAGACCATCGCCCAGGCCGAAGCCGGGCTGTGGCGCCTGCTCGAACAACTGAAGACCACCGCCCCGACGACGGACGAACTGGAGCGCGTGCGCGCCCAGGTCATTGCCGGCCTGGTGTACGAGCGCGATTCGATCACCAGCCAGGCCACCGCTATCGGCCAGCTGGAAACCGTCGGCCTCTCCTGGAAGCTGATGGACACCGAACTCGCCGAACTGCAAAGCGTGACCCCGCAAGATATCCAGAAGGCAGCCCAGCTGTATTTCACCCGCGCACGCCTGAGCGTCGCGCATGTCCTGCCCGAGGAGAAAGCCCATGAGTGAGCGCACATCATCGCGCCGGCTGTTGATCGGCCTGGCGTTCGTCGCCCTGGCCGGCGCACTGGCGTTCTACCTGTTGCCCGCCACGGGCGTCACCGCGAGCCAGGCCCTGGATAACGCCAAGTCCGGCAACAAGCTGCAATCGTTGGCCGAGCTGGACGGCAAGGCGCCCAGCCGTCGCCAGCTCGACGTACAAACCTGGAAAACCGCCGAAGGCGCCAAGGTGCTGTTCGTCGAAGCCCGGGAATTGCCCATGTTCGACCTGCGCCTGACCTTCGCCGCCGGCAGCAGCCAGGACGGCGACGCACCCGGCCTCGCGATGTTGACCAATGCCATGCTCAATGAAGGCGTGGCCGGCAAGGACGTCAGCGCCATTGCCGAAGGCTTCGAAAGCCTCGGCGCGGACTTCGGCAACGGTGCCTACCGAGACATGGCCGTGGCGTCCCTGCGCAGCCTCAGCGCCGTGGACAAGCGCGAGCCGGCGCTGAAACTGTTCGCCGATGTGGTTGGCAAGCCGACCTTCCCCGCCGACTCCTTCAGCCGTATCAAGAACCAGATGCTCGCCGGTTTCGAGTACCAGAAGCAGAACCCCGGCAAACTGGCGGGCCTGGAGCTGATGAAGCGCCTGTACGGCGATCATCCCTACGGCCACTCCAGCGATGGCACCGCACAGAGCATTCCACCGATCACCCTGGCCCAGTTGCGGGCCTTCCACGCCAGGGCCTACGCCGCCGGCAACGCGGTGATCGCGCTGGTGGGCGACCTGTCCCGCGCTGAAGCCGAGGCGATGGCCAACCAGGTGTCCGCAGCGCTGCCCAAGGGGCCGGCCCTGGCCAAGACGCCTGCGCCGATCGAACCGAAGGCCAGCGTCAGCCACATCGAATTCCCGTCCAAGCAGACCAACCTGATGCTCGCGCAGTTGGGCATCGACCGTGACGACCCGGACTTCGCCGCCGTGTCCCTGGGCAACCAGATCCTCGGTGGCGGCGGTTTCGGCACGCGCCTGATGACAGAAGTTCGGGAAAAACGCGGCCTGACCTATGGCGTGTATTCCGGCTTCACCCCGATGCAGGCCCGCGGTCCGTTCATGATCAACCTGCAGACCCGCGCCGAAATGAGCGAAGGCACCTTGAAACTGGTGCAGGACGTGTTCGCCGATTACCTGAAGAACGGCCCGACCCAGAAAGAACTCGACGACGCCAAGCGTGAAATGGCCGGCAGCTTCCCGCTGTCCACGGCCAGCAACGCCGACATCGTCGGCCAGCTCGGGGCCATGGGTTTCTATGACCTGCCGCTGAGCTACCTGGAAGACTTCATGCGCCAGTCCCAGGCCTTGACCGTCGAGCAGGTCCGCACCGCGCTGGAAAAACACCTGAGCACGGACAAGATGGTCATCGTCACCGCCGGCCCGACCGTGCCGCAAAAGCCGCTACCGGCCCCCACTGACAAACCTGCCGAGCAACCGCTCGGGGTTCCGGAGCACTAATGGCCCGCCCATCGAATTCCAAGAAACCCGCCCACAACGGCGTGAACCAGCTACGCATCATCGGCGGCGAATGGCGCAGCCGGCGCTTGAGTTTCCCCGACGCGCCCGGCCTGCGCCCAACGCCGGACCGCGTGCGGGAAACCCTGTTCAACTGGCTGGCACCGTACGTCGCCGGAGCACGGGTACTCGACCCCTTCGCCGGCAGCGGCGCGTTGTTCCTCGAAGCGCTGTCCCGTGGCGCCGCCATGGGCCAGGCCCTGGACGCCAGCAGCCTGGCGGTCTCCCAATTGAAAGAGCACCTGGGCACCCTGCGTTGCACCGTCGGCCAGGTGCAGACCGCCGATGCGCTGCGCTACCTGGACAGCCAGCCGGCGACGGCCTTCGACCTGGTCTTCCTCGACCCACCGTTCAACCAGAACCTGCTGCCGACAGTGTGCGCCCTGCTCGAGGAACGTCAGTGGCTGGCCGAGGATGCCTGGGTCTACACTGAAAGCGAGACCGCTCCGTCGACCCTGGGCTTGCCGGGCAATTGGCGTTTGCATCGCGAGCAGAAATCCGGGCGGGTGTACTACGCGTTATGGCAACGAATGGCGCAAGCCGTTGAATGAACGGCTGGCCGGTGCATCGAGAACAATAATAATGGCCGCTGCATCTGAACGATTCACCCCCGCCCGGGGCCTGGGCAACCCGCACTTGCAGACCTTGTGGGGGCCGCTGTGGCGCAAGACCACCGTCATCGAGCGCCAACGCGAGCGCCTGTGGCTGGAAGACGGTGACTTCCTCGACCTCGATTGGCATGGCCCCCACAACGCCGAGGCGCCGCTGGTGTTGGTGCTGCACGGGCTGACGGGCTCCTCCAATTCGCCCTACGTGGCCGGCCTGCAACATGCCCTTGATCGCCAGGGTTGGGCCAGCGTTGCGCTGAACTGGCGCGGTTGCTCGGGGGAACCCAACCTGTTGGCCCGCAGCTATCACTCCGGCGTCAGCGAAGATCTGGCCGCCACCATCGCCCACTTGCGCGAGCGACGGCCGTTGGCGCCGCTGTTCGCGGTAGGTTATTCGCTGGGCGGCAACGTGTTGCTCAAGCACCTGGGCGAAACCGGCAGCCATAGCCAGTTGCAGGGCGCCGTGGCGGTCTCGGTGCCGTTTCGCCTCGACCAGTGCGCCGATCGCATCGGGCAGGGTTTCTCCCGCTTCTACCAGGCCCACTTCATGCGCCAACTGGTGGCATACGTGCGCAACAAGCAGCGGCAGTTCCAGCACGACGGACGCCACGAAGGGCTGGCGACCCTGGCAGCGCTTGGCCCGCTGGAAAACATGCGCACGTTCTGGGACTTCGACGGCCGGGTGACCGCGCCGCTGCACGGCTTCTCGGACGCGGCGGACTATTACCGTCGCGCCTCCAGCCGCTATTTCATGGGCGAGATCAACACGCCGACCCTGCTGATCCAGGCGGCCGACGATCCTTTCGTCTTTCCCCACAGCCTGCCTGAACCCGGCGAACTGTCGGCGTCGACCCACTTGGAGCTGCATGCCCAGGGCGGGCACGTGGGGTTTGTCGACGGCACCATGCGCCACCCCGGTTACTACCTGGAGCGACGCATTCCCCAGTGGCTGGCCAGCCTGGGTCGCGGATAAGATCCTGCACAAAGCGCCTGTGGGATGCACAAACCGCCTGTGGGAGCGAGCTTGCTCGCGAAAGCGGAGTGTCAGTCAACGTTTGTGTGTCTGGTACACCGCTTTCGCGAGCAAGCTCGCTCCCACAAGGCTCAATGACAGGGTTGAGTGTTACTCGCCGACGGCAACGGCCCTGTGTGGATCGGTGATCCACTCACTCCACGAGCCGGCGTACAACTGCCCCAACGGGTAACCCGCCAGGCACAAGGCAAACAGGTTATGGCAGGCGGTCACGCCGGAGCCGCAATAGGCCACCAACCCCGCTGGTGAACGCTCGCCCAGTTTTTCGGCGAAACGCTGCTTGAGCTGGGCGGGCGGCAAAAAGCGACCGTCGCTGCCCAGGTTGTCGGTGAACGCGGCGCACTGTGCGCCCGGAATATGCCCGGCCACCGGGTCGATCGGTTCGACTTCACCCTTGAAACGCGGCAGCGCACGGGCATCCAGCAAGGTCATGTCCGGCTGGCCGAGGCGCTGCTGCAAGGTTTGCGCGGTCAGCACCAGAGCGGTGTCCGGTGCGCCGTCGAAGGTGCCGCGACGCGTCTGTGGCGGGTCGAGGCTCAACGGCAAGCCGGCCGCATGCCAGGCCTTGAGTCCGCCGTCGAGCAGGTACACGCCCTCGCGCTTGCCCAGCCAGGCCAGCAACCACCAGGCCCGCGCGGCATACGCGCCCGGACCGTCGTCGTAGAGCACGACGTCGCTGTCGTTATCGATCCCCCAGGCCCTCAAGCGCTCCACCAGGGCCTGGGGTGACGGCAGCGGATGGCGACCGGTCACGCCCTTGGTCACCGGCCCGCTCAGGTCTCGCTCAAGGTCAGCGAACGCCGCACCGGCGATATGGCCCTCGGCATAGCTGCGTTGGCCGTAATCCGGGTCTTCCAGGGCAAAGCGGCAATCAAGGATGACCAGCCCGGGCAGCGCTCGCCGCTGATCGAGGGCCTGGGGACTGATGAGTTGCGCAATCGACATGGTGAGCTCCTGTGGGAAATAGAGGGTCCGTTCCTACTGCCCTTCCTCCAGGGTCTGGGCCAGGGGGACATAAAACTCTTTGAACAAGGCATCCACCGCGTCGCGGGCCTGATCGGTCACGAAACCGGCTTCCAGCACCAGGACCTGATACACCCCGCGCTTGATGGCCTGTTCACTCAAGTGGCTGAAGTTTTCCCGCGTGGTGCACAGGAACCGCACCCACGACGTGAGGATGATCCAGGCATTGAGGGTCAGGGATTCGATCTGCACCCGATCCATCTTCAGGATGCCCGCCTCGACGAAGCCCTCGTAGATGGCCGTGCCATGGATCAGGCTGCGCTGGGAAAAACGCCGATAGCGCGCCGCGAGGTCCGGGTCGCTGTCGAGCAGGTGCTCCAGGTCACGGTGCAGGAAGCGGTAGCGCCACATGGCCGCCAGCAGTTCCTGCAGATAGAAACGCTTGTCCTCCACGGTCGCCGCGCGGCCCTGGGGCGGGCGCAGGAAACTGTCCACCAGGTTCTCGTACTCACTGAACAGCACGGCGATGATCGCCTGCTTGTTGGGGAAGTGGTAATAGAGATTGCCAGGCGACATGTCCATATGAGCGGCAATGTGGTTGGTGCTGACGCTGCGCTCGCCCTGCTGGTTGAACAGCTCCAGGCTGTTTTGCACGATGCGCTCGCTGGTTTTGATTCGTGGGGCCATGGTTTGGGCTTTAATTCTACGAAGGCATTGAGGGACATCTTACGACCTATTGGTCACCGGAAAAAACCCAAAGCCGCTTGTGGAGGCCATTGACTTTCTAGAGTATAAGCTCTAAAAACACCCATTCTAATAACATCCGGTGCTCGAACATGCCTGCCGACGTAGCCTACCTGCATGAATCCCAACAGCAACTGGGCGAGTTGCGGTCGCTCTTCGATGCCCAGCGCAAGGCCTACGCCGCCCACCCCATGCCGCCGGCCGAACAGCGCCGGCAATGGCTCAAGGCGCTGGGCGAGATCTTGAGCAACGAGCGCCAGGCCTTGATCGACGCCATCAGCCAGGACTTCAGCCACCGCAGCGCCGACGAAACGCTGCTGGCCGAGCTGATGCCCAGCCTGCACGGCATCCATTACGCCAGCCGCCACCTCGCGGGCTGGATGAAGCCGGCCCGGCGCAAGGTGGGCATGGCGTTCCAGCCGGCATCGGCCAAGGTCATTTATCAACCGCTGGGCGTGGTCGGGGTCATCGTGCCCTGGAACTACCCGCTGTTCCTGGCCATCGGCCCGTTGGTGGGGGCATTGGCCGCAGGCAATCGGGTGATGCTCAAGCTCAGCGAAGCAACCCCCGCGACCGGCCTGTTGCTCAAGCAATTGCTGGCTCGGATCTTTCCCCAGGACCTGGTCTGCGTGGTGCTTGGCGAAGCGGAGGTCGGCGTGGCGTTCTCCAGGCTGCCCTTCGATCACTTGTTGTTCACCGGCGCCACCAGCGTCGGCCGGCATGTGATGCGGGCCGCCGCCGAGAACCTGACTCCGGTGACCCTCGAGCTGGGTGGAAAATCGCCGGCCATCGTTTCCGCCGACGTCCCCCTGCGCGATGCCGCCGAACGCATTGCCTTCGGCAAGACCCTGAACGCCGGGCAGACCTGCGTCGCACCGGACTACGTGCTGGTGCCGCAGAACCGTGTCGGCGAATTCGTCAAAGCCTATCGCGAAGCGGTGCGCAGGTTTTATCCGACGTTGGCGGACAATCCGGACTACACGGCGATCATCAATGAACGACACCTGGCCCGGCTCAACGGCTACATCGGTGACGCCACCAGCAAGGGCGCACTGCTGATCGAGCTGTTCGACCAGGGCCAGGGGCGCCGCATGCCCCACAGCCTGCTGCTCAACGTCCACGATGACATGACCGTCATGCAGGACGAAATCTTCGGCCCGCTGTTGCCCATCGTGCCGTACGAGCACCTGGACCAGGCCTTTGCCTACATCAACCAACGCCCACGCCCGCTGGCGCTCTACTACTTCGGCTACAACAAGGCCGAGCAGCAGCGTGTCCTGCACGAAACCCACTCCGGTGGCGTTTGCCTGAACGACACGCTGCTGCACGTCGCCCAGGACGACCTGCCCTTTGGCGGCGTCGGTCCTTCGGGCATGGGGCATTACCACGGGCACGAGGGCTTCCTGACCTTCAGCAAGGCCAAAGGCGTGCTGACCAAGCAGCGTTTCAACGCCGCGAAGTTGATCTATCCGCCCTACGGCAAGCCGCTGCAGACGTTGATCCAGAAGCTGTTCGTTCGCTAACACAGGCCTGCCCCCGGTAACGATAAACATGAACCCTAGCCTCATCGATGCACCCGCGCTGTCGCGGCGCGGCCTGCTGAAGTTCAGCCTCGGTGCCAGCGCTTTCCTGGCCACGGTCGGATTGGGCGCCAGCCTCAGCGGTTGTTCGTCAAGCCTGCCGGCCCACGGTTTCGCCGCGTTGCGTGACAGCGACCTGCCGTTCTTGCGTGCCGTCATTGCGGTGATGCTGGACGGCGCAGTCGCGGTTGAAGGGATCCGCGCCGCCACCGACGCCACCCTGCGCAACCTGGACACCGAGCTGGCCTACCTGTCCCCGGCCATGCTCAAGCTCACGCGCCAACTGTTCGACGTGCTCACCCTGGGCGTCACCCGCGGGCCGCTGGCGGGCATCTGGGGGGCATGGGAAAACGCCAGCGCCGATGACATCCGCCAGTTTCTCAATCGCTGGGAAAACAGCTCCCTGGACCTGCTGCGGCAAGGCCACAACGCGTTGCTGCAAATGGTGATGATGGCCTGGTACAGCCGGGCCGAGGCCTGGGCGCATTGCGGGTATCCGGGACCGCCCAAGATTTGAGCCATCAAAATCCTGTGGGAGCGGGCTTGCTCGCGAAAGCGGTGTGTCAGCTTGCATAGAGGTTGAATGTACAGCCGCCTTCGCGAGCAAGCCCGTTCCCACAGGGTTCTTCATCGTCCATCCATAACAATAAGAGAGCCCTGAACATGCCCGTACCCGATCTCTTTCGCGAAGGCCTGGCCCGTGGCTGGACCACCCACAACGGCGCGCAACTGACCCAGGACCTGAGCCTGGACGCCGACGTGGCGATCATCGGCAGCGGCGCGGGCGGCGCAACCACGGCGGAAATCCTCAGCGCCGCCGGCTACCGCGTGTTGCTGATCGAGGAAGGGCCGCTCAAGACCAGCAATGACTTCAAGCTGCTCGAAGACCAGGCCTATTCCAGCCTGTACCAGGAAGGCCTTGGGCGCATGAGCAAGGGCGGCGCCATCACCATTCTCCAGGGCCGGGCCGTGGGCGGTACGACGCTGATCAACTGGACCTCGAGCTTCCGTACGCCCGACCAGACCCTTGAGCATTGGGCCGCCGAACACGGCGTCCAGGGCCACAGCCCGGCGCAGATGGCGCCCTGGTTCGAAAAAATGGAGCAACGCCTGGGCGTGGCCCCCTGGATGGTTCCACCCAATGCCAACAACGACGTGATCCGCAAGGGTTGCGAACAGTTGGGCTACAGCTGGCACGTCATCCCGCGCAACGTGCGCGGCTGTTGGAACCTGGGGTACTGCGGCATGGGCTGCCCGACCAACGCCAAGCAGTCGATGCTGGTCACCACCATTCCCGCCACGCTGGACCAGGGTGGCGTGCTGCTTTACCTGGCCCGGGCCGAACGCCTGGTGATCAAGGGCGATGCGGTCGTCGACCTGGAGTGCGTGGCCATGGACGAGCGCTGCGTGGCACCGACCGGGCGGCGCATCACGGTCAAGGCGCGGCACTACGTGCTGGCGGGCGGTGGCATCAACAGCCCCGGCCTGCTGCTGCGCTCCGACGCGCCGGATCCTCATGAACGCCTGGGCAAGCGCACCTTCCTGCACCTGGTCAACACGTCAGCCGGGCAATTCGACGACGTCATCAACCCGTTCTACGGCGCGCCGCAGTCGATCTATTCGGATCATTTCCAATGGCAGGACGGTGTCACCGGCAAAATGTCCTACAAACTTGAAGTCCCGCCCCTGCACCCGGCGCTCGCCGCCACCCTGCTGGGCGGGTTCGGGGCCGAGAACGCCGCGCACATGGGCAGCCTGCCCTACACCCACGCAATGCTGGCCTTGCTGCGCGACGGTTTTCATCCGGACAGCCCCGGTGGGTGCGTCGAATTGCGCGGCGACGGCACGCCCGTGCTCGACTACACGGTTACGCCGTATACCTGGGAGGGCTTGCGCCGGGCCTTCCACAGCATGGCCGAGATCCAGTTCGCCGGCGGCGCCAAGGCCGTCATGCCGGTGCACGGCGATGCCCACTACGTGAAAACCCTGGCCGAAGCCCGGACCCTGATCGACGGCCTGGCGCTGGAGCTTTATCGCACGCGCCTGAGCAGCGCCCACGTGATGGGCGGCTGCGCCATGGGCGAAGACCCGAAAAACGCAGTCACCGACAGCCTCGGTCGTCATCACCAATTGGCCAATCTTTCGATCCACGATGGCTCGCTGTTCCCCACCAGCATTGGCGCCAACCCGCAACTGTCGGTGTACGGACTGACGGCGCAACTGGCGACAGCCCTGGCCGAGCGCTTGAAAAACCCATGAATATCCGGATTATTCGCACCGTCTATAGTGCTTTCTTATCCCACGGCCGACTTGGCCGACCGGGTCGGCTGCGATACCATCCGACTCCCCAACGGACTCCCGCCAGGACGACGCGATGAACCGAGTGTTGTACCCAGGTACCTTCGACCCTATTACCAAGGGCCATGGCGATCTGGTCGAACGCGCCGCGCGCCTGTTCGACCACGTGATCATTGCCGTCGCCGCCAGCCCGAAGAAAAACCCGCTGTTCCCGTTGGAACAACGCGTGGAGCTGGCCCGTGAAGTCACCAAGCACCTGCCCAACGTGGAAGTGGTCGGCTTCTCCACGCTGCTGGCGCACTTTGCCAAGGAAAAGAACGCCAATGTGTTCCTGCGTGGCCTGCGCGCGGTCTCGGATTTCGAGTACGAGTTCCAGCTGGCCAACATGAACCGCCAGTTGGCGCCGGACGTCGAAAGCCTCTTTTTGACGCCGTCGGAGCGCTACTCCTTCATCTCCTCGACCCTGGTGCGGGAAATCGCGGCCCTGGGTGGTGACATCACCAAGTTCGTCCACCCGGCCGTGGCCGATGCGCTGACCCTGCGCTTCAAGAAGTAGCCCTTGCCGGCGAGACTGCGCTCACGCTTTCCCACGCGAAGCGCAGCGCAGTCCATCGCACCCGCGTGCACTGCGCGCGCCAATGCGGCACAATTGCGCGCATACGTTTTCAGATGCCCGGGCCTAACGCCCCGGCAGGAGCCTGCATGTCCCTGATCATCACCGACGACTGCATCAATTGCGACGTCTGCGAACCCGAGTGCCCGAACGAAGCCATTTCCCAGGGTGAAGAAATCTACGTCATCGACCCGAACCTGTGCACCCAGTGCGTCGGCCATTACGACGAGCCCCAGTGCCAACAGGTTTGCCCGGTGGATTGCATTCCCCTGGACGAAGCCCATCCGGAGACTGAAGAGCAGTTGATGGCGAAATATCGCAGGATTACCGGCAAGGGTTGAGCCGGATAATTTTGTAGTGTTTTTGCGGGCCTCTTCGCGAGCAAGCCCGCTCCCACAAGGGGATCTGCTCAAGACGCAAATTCGGTGAGCACAGCCAATCCCTGTGGGAGCGGGCTTGCTCGCGAAGAGGCCATCAGCCATACCCCAAAACCAACTCCCTCACTCCTGCCGCTCAAACCCCTCCCCGATACACCCCAGGCACCGCACGAACGTGGCTTTCGCCGGGTCCACCACCAGCGCTTTACCCGCATCGCCCACCCCACCGCCCAGCGCGGTAAAGGGCAACGACACCACGAACGCCCCCGTGCCGATCACGGTGGCAGCGAGCAACAGCGGGCGGGCGATCAACAGGTCGCCGAGCATGGCGTAGGCCGGTGGGTTCTGGATGGTATAGCGCGGGTCGCCGCTGCCACCGTTCGCCAGCGCGGGCGCGGCGACACTCAACAGCAACGTTAGAACGACGAGGCGAAACAGGTTCATGGGGCGGTCCTTCGGCTAAGCAGTCTGACAACTGACTATAGACCGTAGGACGGATCAGCTCCGATCAGCGCTGGCAGCGCGGACACCAGACACTGGCGCGCTGGCCGAGGCGGATTTCCCGCAAACCCGTACCGCAGACCTTGCACAGCTCGCCACCGCGGCCGTACACGAACAATTCCTGCTGGAAATACCCCGGCTGGCCGTCACCGCCGATGAAATCCCGCAGCGTGGTGCCGCCCCGCTCGATGGCATGGGCGAGGATGCGTTTGATCTCGATGGCCAGCTTCAGGTAACGCGCCCGGGAAATGCCCCCGGCCGCCCGGCGCGGGTCGATGCCGGCGGCAAACAGCGCCTCGGTCGCATAGATATTGCCCACCCCTACCACCACGGCGTTGTCCATGATGAACGGCTTGACCGCCATGGCGCGACCCCGGGACAACTGGAACAGGCGTTCGCCGTCGAACAGGTCGGTCAACGGCTCCGGCCCGAGGCGCACCAGCAACTCATGGTTCAGCGGGTCGAGGCTCCAGAGCATGGCGCCGAAGCGCCGTGGATCGGTGTAACGCAAGGCCAGGCCGGACTCCAGTTCGATGTCCACATGCTCGTGCTTGGCCGCCGGCATGCCGATTTCCACCAACCGCAGGTTGCCGGACATGCCCAGGTGGCTGATCAACGTGCCAACCTCGGCATTGATCAACAGGTACTTGGCCCGCCGCTCCACCTGCACGATGCGCTGGCCGGAGAGCCGCACGTCGAGGTCTTCCGGGATCGGCCAACGCAGGCGACGATCGCGCACCAGCACGCGGCTGACCCGTTGTCCTTCGAGGTGTGGCGCGATGCCGCGACGGGTGGTTTCGACTTCCGGCAGTTCTGGCATGAGGCTCTCGAGTCAGGCGAACCGGGCACTCAACGAGTGGACAGGTCGCGGATTTCCTGTTTCTGGGTCTGGAAGTCGTATTCCGACAAGCCGATGTAGTCGAGCACCAGCGCCCCGACGCTGTCCCACTCATGGTCTTCAGGCTGGTTGCCCAGCACCCGGTGGGAGGCGCAGATGTTCTCGGACATCTTCAGGATCGCCAGCAAATTCTTCAGCGCGGTGTTGTTGCGCGAGGACTCGTCGCTGAAGACCGCCAGGGCATTGTGGTGGTTGGCGATGGCCTGGCTGACGTGATCCGGCAGGCGCCAGGACTTGGAGGTGTAGTAGCCGACCACCGCATGGTTGGTATTGAACTCGCGGTTTTCAGTGTCCACCACCCGGCACTCGGCGCTGGCATTGGCGTAGGCCTGCTCGAGCACGCTCATGTAGTGGGGGAATTGCTTGAGCATCAACGGCACGCCGCAATCGTGGAACAACCCTAGCGCGTAGGCTTCGTCGCCGTTTTCCAGACCGACACGCTTGGCCAGGGTCAGGCAGGTCATCGCCACGTCCTGGGCGGTGTCCCAGAAACGGTTCAGGGTAACGATGGCGTCATCGTGCAATTCACCCTTGATCGACTGCGCGTTGATCAGGTTGATGATCGAACGACTGCCCAGCAGGTTCACCGCGCGCTGGATCGAGGTGATCTTGTTGCGCAGCCCGTAGTACGGCGAATTGACGATCTTGAGCAAGGCCCCCGAAAGGCCCGGGTCCTGGGAGATCAGCTTGGCGATGGTGTCCAGGTCCGGATCGGGCATGTACTGCTCCATCTGCAGGTCAACCATGATCTGCGGCTGGGGCGGCACACTGATGCCTTGCAGGGACTGTTGAATCTGTTCCGCGGAAAGCTCTTGGGACATGAGTACACACTCTGGGTCAAGCAGGGATTCTAACCCTTAAAGATGGATCCGATACACCGCCGGGTAGATAGTCGGAACTTTCCTTCGGGCTCAGGCTTCGGACTGTGTAGGGCCGACATCAAGCCTGCGTAAGGTTTAGGTCGGCCGCCAACCCACTCAGCTTGAGGAGATTTTTCATGCCCGGTTCGCTGAACAACAAGCGTGTAGCCATCCTGGTGACCGACGGTTTCGAACAGGTCGAACTGACCGGCCCGAAACAGGCGCTGGAACAGGCCGGCGCCCAGGTGGACATCATTTCCGCCGACGAAGGCCAGGTCAAAGGCTGGAACCATGACAAACCTGCCGACGACTTCAGGATCGACCGGACCTTCAAGGCCGCCAATGTCGAGCAGTACGACGCCGTGGTCCTGCCCGGCGGCGTGCAGAACTCCGACACCATCCGCATAGACCCCGACGCGCAGAAGCTGGTCAAGGGTTTCGAGGCGGCCAGCAAGCCCATCGCGGTCATCTGCCACGGTGGCTGGCTGCTGGTGTCGGCCGGGCTGGTCAAGGGCAAGACCATGACCAGCTACAAGACGCTCAAGGATGACCTGGTCAACGCCGGGGCGAACTGGGTCGACAAGGAGGTGGTCAAGGACGGCACATTGATCAGCAGCCGCCAGCCGGATGACATCCCGGCGTTCAATCGCGAGCTGATCGGGGCGTTGTCTGCCTGACTCATCGTAGCGAGGGGGCTTGATCGAAATAGGGCGGCTGCGCCACCCAGCGGAGCAAGCTCCCTCGCCACATGTCCAGCGCAAGCCCCGGACCCGCTTCAACACGCTATACTCCCGCTCTTTTTTCCGGAGCGACGTCATGTCCCTGCCTAGCCTGCGCCTCAAAGCCAACGCCGACCGTCGCCTGCGCGCCGGCCACTTGTGGGTCTACAGTAACGAAATCGACGTGGCCGCCACGCCGCTGCACGGTTTCCAGGCCGGCGACCAGGCGGTCCTCGAGGCGGCCGGCGGCAAGCCGTTGGGCATCGTCGCGATGAGCCCAAACAACCTGATCTGCGCACGCCTGCTGTCGCGTGACGTGAAGCTGGTGCTGGACAAATCCCTGCTGGTGCACCGCCTCAACGTGGCACTGTCGTTGCGCGAGCGGCTGTTCGACAAGCCGTTTTATCGCCTGGTCTACGGTGACTCCGACCTGTTGCCGGGCCTGGTGATCGACCGTTTCGGCGACATCCTGGTGGTACAGATTGCCTCCGCCACCATGGAGGCCCACAAAGATGACGTGATCGCGGCCCTGACCCAGGTGCTCAAGCCCAGCGGCATCCTGTTCAAGAACGACTCCGCCGCCCGCGACGCCGAAGGCCTGAACCGCTACGTCGAGACCGTGTTCGGCCTCGTGCCGGAATGGGTCGCCCTGGAAGAGAACGGCGTGAAATTCGAAGCACCGGTCATGGAAGGCCAGAAAACCGGCTGGTTCTACGACCACCGCATGAACCGCGCGCGCCTGGCCCCGTACGCCAAGGGCAAGCGCGTACTGGACCTGTTCAGCTACATCGGCGGCTGGGGCGTGCAAGCCGCGGCCTTCGGCGCCAGCGAAGTGTTCTGCGTCGACGCCTCGGGCTTCGCCCTCGACGGTGTCGAGCGCAACGCCGCGCTGAACGGCTTCGCCGAGAAACTGACCTGCATCGAAGGCGACGTCTTCGAAGCCCTGAAGGAACTCAAGGCCAGCGAAGAGCGCTTCGACGTGATCGTCGCCGACCCACCGGCCTTCATCAAGCGCAAGAAAGACCTGAAGAACGGCGAAGGCGCGTACCGCCGCCTCAACGAACAAGCCATGCGCCTGCTCACCAAGGACGGCATCCTGGTCAGCGCCTCGTGCTCGATGCACCTGCCCGAAGACGACCTGCAAAACATCCTCCTGACCAGCGCCCGCCACCTGGACCGCAACATCCAACTGCTCGAACGCGGCGGCCAGGGCCCAGACCACCCGGTCCACCCGGCCATTCCCGAGACCCGCTACATCAAGAGCATTACCTGCCGGTTGTTGCCGAACAGTTGAGTGCTATCGTGGCGTGGGGCTTTTCCCGCGCCACTCCACCCTGTGGGCGTGAACGCTACCAATCGTCATCCCGTGCGCGACATTCACACCCGATCAGCACTTTGCGTCATTTCATCCTGACGCCAGCGGTGTAGAATCGCGACATTCATCGCCATTCATCCCCGGCGGGTTTATGAGCTCATGCCCAGGCTCGCAGCGATCCTGCACAGTCATCGGCCACCTCCAGACACTGCGCCCATCCCGAGTGTTCCAGAGGTCAACAGAAGCTCACTTCCCCTTGTTACCTGATTAGTACCTGATTAGCCGCCCGGAGTGCTCCATGCCCGATTACCGCTCGAAAACATCCACCCATGGCCGCAACATGGCCGGCGCCCGTGCCTTGTGGCGCGCCACGGGGATGAAAGATGACGACTTCAAGAAGCCGATCATCGCCGTTGCCAACTCCTTCACCCAGTTCGTACCGGGCCACGTGCACCTCAAGGACCTGGGTCAACTGGTGGCCCGGGAAATCGAACGCGCTGGCGGCGTGGCGAAAGAATTCAACACCATCGCCGTGGACGACGGCATCGCCATGGGCCACGACGGCATGCTCTATTCGCTGCCCAGCCGCGAGATCATCGCCGACTCCGTCGAGTACATGGTCAACGCCCACTGCGCCGACGCCATCGTGTGCATTTCCAACTGCGACAAGATCACCCCCGGCATGCTGATGGCCGCGCTGCGCCTGAATATCCCGGTGATCTTCGTTTCCGGCGGCCCGATGGAAGCCGGCAAGACCAAGCTGGCCAGCCACGGCCTCGACCTGGTGGACGCCATGGTGATCGCCGCCGACTCCAGCGCTTCTGACGAGAAGGTGGCCGAGTACGAGCGCAGCGCCTGCCCGACCTGCGGTTCGTGCTCCGGCATGTTCACCGCCAACTCGATGAACTGCCTGACCGAAGCCCTGGGCCTGGCCCTGCCGGGCAACGGCTCGACCCTGGCCACCCACAGCGATCGCGAGCAGCTGTTCCTGCAGGCCGGCCGGACCATCGTCGAGCTGTGCAAGCGCTACTACGGTGAGAACGATGCTTCGGTGTTGCCACGCAACATCGCCAACTTCAAGGCGTTCGAAAACGCCATGACCCTGGACATCGCCATGGGCGGTTCCACCAACACCATCCTGCACCTGCTGGCCGCCGCCCAGGAAGCCGAGATCGATTTCGACCTGCGCGACATCGACCGCCTGTCCCGCAACGTGCCGCAACTGTGCAAGGTCGCGCCGAACATCCAGAAGTACCACATGGAAGATGTACACCGTGCCGGCGGGATCATCAGCATCCTCGGTTCCCTGGCCCGAGGCGGGTTGCTGCACACCGACCTGCCGACCGTGCACAGCAAGACCATGGCCGAGGCCATTGCCAAGTGGGACATCACCCAGACCACCGACGAAGCCGTGCATCACTTCTTCAAGGCAGGCCCGGCGGGCATTCCGACACAGACCGCGTTCAGCCAGTCGACCCGTTGGGAAACCCTGGACGACGATCGTGAGAACGGCTGCATCCGCAGCGTCGAGCACGCCTACTCCAAGGAAGGCGGGCTGGCCGTGCTGTACGGCAACATCGCCCTGGACGGTTGCGTGGTGAAGACCGCCGGCGTCGATGAGTCGATCCACGTGTTCGAAGGCAACGCCAAGATCTTCGAAAGCCAGGACAGCGCCGTGCGCGGGATCCTCGCGGACGAGGTGAAGGCCGGCGACATCGTGATCATTCGCTACGAAGGCCCGAAAGGTGGCCCGGGCATGCAGGAAATGCTCTACCCCACGTCCTACCTGAAGTCCAAGGGCCTGGGCAAAGCCTGCGCCCTGCTCACCGACGGCCGTTTCTCCGGCGGGACTTCGGGCCTGTCCATCGGTCACGCTTCGCCTGAAGCGGCGGCAGGTGGCGCCATCGGCCTGGTGCGCGATGGCGACAAGGTGCTGATCGACATTCCGAACCGCTCGATCAACCTGTTGATCAGCGATGAAGAACTGGCCGCGCGCCGCGTCGAACAGGACAAGAAAGGCTGGAAGCCGGTGGAAGTGCGCCCGCGCAAGGTCACCACGGCACTCAAGGCCTACGCCCTGCTCGCCACCAGCGCCGACAAGGGCGCGGTGCGTAACAAGGCAATGTTGGGTTAGGAGCAGCTACGAGCTGCAAGCTTCAAGCTGCAAGAGAAAAGCGGACCGGTTCTCGCTTGCAGCTTGTAGCTTGTAGCTTGCATTCCTACTGAATGTCTTCCGGCTTGACGATCACCCAGTTCTTGTCCGCCGTCACGGGCAGGCCTTCCTTGGCCTGGGCTGCGGCATGCTTGGCCATCATGCCGTTGAGTTGGGTCATGTATTTGTCCTTGCGGTTGACCCACAGGTGGATGCCGCCCTTCGCTACGTCCACATCGTGGAACAACATGTAGCCATCGCTGCTCGGCGTGTCACCGCCCACGAGCACCGGTTTCTTCCATTCGTCGATGTAGGTCAGGATCGCCGCATGCTTGCCGGCCATCCAGGTCGCCGGCGTCCACAAGTAAGGCGTGTACTCCAGGTCGAGGTTGGCCTTCTCGTCATACTTGCCGGCGCTGATCTGCTTGCGGGCCGTGGTCAGTTCGCCCGTCTTGCGATCCTTGAGCAGCGTGGTCACGCCGATCACATTCTGCGGCTTGAGGTTGTAGCCATACTTCGGGTCGGCGGCGACCATGCGCACCAGCTCTTCCGACGCCGCGGTCATGACATAGACCTCGATGCCGTTTTCCATCAGCTTGTTGTACAGCTCGGCCTGGCCGGTGAAGACCTTGGGCGGGTTGACGGTGGAGTTGACGACCTTGTCGCCGTCGTAATACGTGGTGGGCACCGGCTTGCCGGAAGCCATCAGCTCGTCGACGTAGCCCTTGAGCTCTTTGAGGGTGAAGCCGGAGAACACCTGGGCCACCCAGGGGTAGCAGACCATGTCGTCCACTTCGCACAGGCGATAGTAATAGCTGAACAGGCTTTCCTTGTGGTCGGCGGTGTCCTTGAACGGCATCAGCTTGAGGGACGGGTCCAGGGTTTCGCGGGTGATGAGGCCCTTGTTCTCCATGAACGGCAGCAACGATTCCTCGAGGTCGTAACGGTAGCTGGTGTTGTCCATGTCGAACACCGCGTAGTTACCCTTGTTGGCGTTGGCCGCGATCATCGCGTCCAGGGCCTTGGCCTGCTCGGCCGGCCAGTGCTTGAGCTCGGTGGCAAGGGCCTGTCCGGCCAGGCCCAGGCTCAAGGCGACAGCGAGAAAACGAGGTGCGAGCTTCATCGGCATTTCTCCCAGGTTCAAAGAACCCGACGCTAACAAATGCGTATGACAGTCCTCGCCTGTCCGCGACCGCTTACGTCTTGAAAACGCCAGCGACGTACCCGCAAACGCCACGTCCTTATTCCATAAACGACATTCAACATGCATTTTTAGTATTAATTCATTAGTTATCAGACTGTTAGGCTTCCCGGTTCGCAGTCGCGGCTTCAAGCGACTGGCAAAGTCTTAACGGAGCTCTCTTGATGAATCTGCCGCTGATCCTCAATCTGCTGGTGTTCCTCGCCTTGCTGTTCGGCCTGGCGCAAACCCGTCACGCCAGCTGGAGCCTGGCCAGGAAAGTACTGCTGGCCCTGGTGCTGGGCGTGGGGTTCGGGGTGGCCCTGCACACGATCTACGGGGCTGGCAACCCGGTGCTCAAGGCCTCGATCGGCTGGTTCGACCTGGTCGGCAACGGTTACGTGCAGCTGTTGCAGATGATCGTCATCCCGCTGGTGTTCGCTTCGATCCTCAGCGCCGTGGCGCGTCTGCACAACGCCTCGTCCCTGGGCAAGATCAGCTTCCTGACCATCGGCACCCTGCTGTTCACCACGGCCATCGCCGCCCTGATCGGGATCGGCCTTACCAACCTGTTCGGCCTCACCGCTGAAGGGCTGGTGGCCGGTAGCCAGGAGCTGGCGCGCCTGCAAGTGATCCAGAGCGATTACGCCGGCAAGGTCGCCGACCTGAACATCCCGCAGTTGCTGCTTTCGTTCATTCCACAAAACCCCTTTGCCGACCTGGCCCGGGCCAAGCCGACCTCGATCATCAGCGTGGTGATCTTCGCCGCGTTCCTCGGCGTGGCCGCCCTGCAATTGCTCAAGGATGACGCGCAAAAAGGTCAGAAAGTGATCGACGCCATCGACACCCTGCAGAGCTGGGTCACGCGTCTGGTGCGGTTGGTGATGAAGCTGACGCCCTATGGCGTGCTGGCGTTGATGACCAAAGTGGTGGCGGGCTCCAACCTGCAGGACATCATCAAGCTCGGCAGTTTCGTGGTGGTGTCGTACCTGGGCCTGGGCCTGATGTTCGTCGTCCATGGCCTGCTGGTCAGCGCGGCGGGGATCAACCCGCTGCGTTTCTTGCGCAAGATCTGGCCGGTGCTGACCTTCGCCTTCACCAGCCGCTCCAGCGCGGCAACCATCCCGCTGAGCATCGAAGTCCAGACCAGCCGCCTCGGCATTCCGCGCGCCATCGCCAGCTTCAGCGCCTCGTTCGGCGCCACCATCGGCCAGAACGGTTGCGCCGGCCTGTATCCGGCGATGCTGGCGGTCATGGTTGCGCCGACAGTGGGCATCAACCCGCTGGACCCGGTATGGATCGCGACGCTGGTGGCGATCGTGACCTTGAGTTCGGCGGGCGTCGCCGGGGTCGGTGGCGGGGCGACATTTGCCGCGCTGATCGTGCTGCCGGCGATGGGCTTGCCGGTCTCGCTGGTGGCGCTGTTGATTTCCGTCGAGCCGCTGATCGACATGGGTCGCACGGCGCTGAACGTCAGCGGCTCGATCACCGCCGGGGCGATCACCAGCCAGGTGATGCAACAGACCGACAAGGCCTTGCTCGACGCTGATGAACATGGGGAGTTGGTGCACGCTTGATGCGTGGCGCCTGATAGACCGCTTTCGCGAGCAAGCTCGCTGCCACAGTCGACCGAGGTCTGCCTGACAAAACTCGGTTAACTGTGGGAGCGAGCTTGCTCGCGATGCCCTTAACGCCTCTCCCACACCTCGAAGCTATACGCCGGCTTATCCCCTTCGGCCGGGTTCGGCTGGTTCGATACCAGCGTCCACTGGTTCGCGTCGAACGCCGGAAACCAAGCATCCCCTTCCGGGCTCAGCGCCACGCGGGTCAGATACAGTCGGTCGGCCTGCTCCAGAGCCTGGGCGTACAACTGCGCACCGCCGATCAACATCAGCTCATCGACACCCTGCGCCAGCGCCCAGGCTTCGGCCCGTTCCACGGCGGCGTCGAGGCTGGAAAAGACTTCCGCACCCTCGAGCAGCAAGCCAGGCTGGCGACTGACCACGATGTTCAGGCGCCCCGGAAGCGGTCGACCGAGGGAATCCCAGGTCTTGCGCCCCATGATGATCGGCTTGCCCAGGGTGGTGGCCTTGAAGTATTTGAAATCCCCCGGCAAGTGCCAGGGCATGCTGTTGTCTACGCCGATCACCCGGTTTTCACCAAGGGCTGCGATCAGGCTTAAGGGAAGTGTTTTTTTCATGCCGCCGAGGATACCAGAGGCGCGCCGTACCCCGACAGGCGCTACAGCGGTTATGCTCAACCCTCATTTGAGCTACGGAAGCACCCGTGACGAAACTGCAAGAACTCTGGTTGACCGAGGCCATCCGCCTGCGTGAAGAGCACGCCGGCCCGTTGCAGGACCAGGAAGCCAATCGTCTGGCCCGTGCGGCCGGCGGTGAGTTGTCCACCCGCATCCGCCATCGCGCCCGCTGGCTGGCCGAGCGCGATGGCCTCGTCCTGGCTCTGCGCCACTGGTTGCAAGGGGCGCGCCTGGCACTGATGGTGTTGGCGGTACTCGCCGTGGTCAGCGGCGCCGGCCTGGGCTTTGCCGCACTCGGCGACGGTCAGACGCCAGTCAACGTGTTCTGGGCCTTGGGCAGCCTCCTGGGCCTCAACCTGGTCTTGCTGATCGGCTGGGCCCTCGGCCTGGCGTTCGCCGGGGGCCAGGATGCCGTGCTGGGCCGCTTGTGGTTGTGGCTCAGCGAGAAGCTCGCCCGCGATGCCAAGGCCATCCAACTGGCGCCGGCCCTGCTGCTGTTGTTGCAACGAAAGCGACTCAACCGTTGGGTTCTCGGGGCGCTGGTCAACGGCGTCTGGCTGGTAGCGATGGTCAGCGCGCTGGTCATCGTACTGATGCTGATGGCGACCCGGCGCTACGGGTTTGTCTGGGAAACCACCCTGCTCGGCAGCGAGACCTTTGTTGCCCTGACACGCGCCCTCGGTACTGTGCCTGCCCTGCTGGGTTTCAACGTACCGACCGTGGAGATGATCCGCGCCAGCGGCGACGGCGCCCTGAACCTCGACAGCGCCCGCCAGGCCTGGGCCACCTGGCTGGTGGGCGTGGTGCTGGTCTACGGCGTGCTGCCACGCCTGGGCCTGGCGCTGCTGTGCCTGTGGCGCTGGCGCCGCGGTCGCGCCGACCTGGCCCTGGACTTGAACCTGCCGGGCTATGCCCAGTTACGCGAACGCCTGATGCCCAGCAGCGAGCGACTGGGAATCAACGACGCCGCGCCCGCCCAGTTGCATCAGGTGCAAAGCCCCGCCGGCACGGTGCAAAGCACCGGCGCCTTGCTGGTGGCCATCGAGCTGGACGAGCGGCCCTGGCCGCCGAAGCTGCCCGACTCGGTGAAAAACGCCGGTGTCCTCGACAGCCGCGAGTCTCGCCACAAACTCCTCGAACAACTGTCGCGATTTCCACCGGCGCGGTTGGCGATTGCCTGTGATCCACGCCGCTCGCCAGACCGGGGCAGCCTGGCGTTGATCGCCGAACTGGCCCGCAGCGCCAGCGCCACCCGCGTGTGGCTGTTACAGGCGCCGCCCGGCGAAGCGCTGGACGCCGAACGCCTGGGCGACTGGCACAGCGCGCTGCAACAGCTGCAACTGCCTTTCGCCGATTGCGCCCCCATGAGCTGGCTGGAGAACGGCCATGACTGATTCCATCAAGCCGCTGAAACTGGCCGTGGTCGGCCATACCAACGTCGGCAAGACCTCGCTGCTGCGCACCCTTACCCGGGACGTCGGCTTCGGCGAAGTGTCCCATCGCCCGAGCACCACCCGGCACGTCGAGGGCGCACGCCTCTCGGTGGACGGGCAAGCCCTGCTGGAGCTGTACGACACCCCGGGCCTGGAAGACGCCATCGCCTTGCTCGACTACCTCGAATGCCTGGAGCGCCCCGGTGAGCGCCTGGACGGCCCGGCACGCCTGGCCCGTTTCCTCGAAGGCAGCGAGGCGCGACAACGCTTCGAGCAAGAGGCCAAGGTGTTGCGGCAGTTGCTCGCCAGCGACGCCGGCATTTATGTCATCGACGCCCGCGAACCGGTGCTGGCCAAGTACCGCGATGAGCTGGAAGTCCTCGCCAGTTGCGGCAAGCCGCTGCTGCCGGTGCTCAATTTCGTCAGCAGCACCCAACACCGCGAGCCCGACTGGCGCGAAGCCCTGGCACGCCTGGGGCTGCATGCCCTGGTGCGTTTTGACAGCGTTGCGCCGCCCGAGGATGGCGAACGACGCTTGTATGAAAGCCTCGCGCTGTTGCTGGAAAGCGCCCGTGGGCAGCTGGAGCGGTTGATTGCCGACCAACAGGCCCAGCGCCAGGCCCGCCAGCAGAGCGCAGCCCGGTTGATCGCCGAGCTGTTGATCGACTGCGCCGCCTGCCGCCGCAGCGTCGCCAGCGACCCCGAGCGGGAGCGCCAGGCCATCGACGAGCTGCGCCATGCGGTGCGTCAGCGCGAACAACGCTGCGTCGAATCCCTGCTCAAGCTCTATGCCTTCCGCCCCCAGGACGCCGCCGCCAGTGACTTGCCACTGCTCGACGGACGCTGGGGCGATGACCTGTTCAATCCAGAAACCCTCAAGCAATTGGGTGTGCGGGTTGGCGGGGGAATCGCCGCAGGCGCCGCGGCCGGTGCCGGGGTGGACTTGCTGGTGGGCGGCCTGACCCTCGGCGCCGCCGCCCTCGCCGGGGCCATTGCCGGCGGCGCCCTGCAAACCGCCCGCAGCTACGGCAATCGACTCATGGGCAAACTCAAGGGCCAGCGTGAACTGACGGTGGACGACAGCGTGCTGCGCCTGCTGGCCCTGCGCCAACGGCAACTGCTGCAAGCCCTCAACCAGCGTGGCCATGCGGCCCTCGACAGCATCCGCATCGCCACGCCCCAGGCAGACAAGACCTGGCGCGAAGGCAAGCTGCCCGACGCCCTGGCCAAGGCCCGCGCCCATCCCCAGTGGTCTTGCCTCAACCCCCAGGCGCGGTTGAGCCAGGCCGAGCGGCAGGAGCAGATCGAGCAGTTGGCGGGTCAGTTATAGCCCACCCAAACCTGTGGCGAGGGAGCTTGCTCCCGCTGGATCACGCAGTGATCCCACAATGCGGCAGGTACCACGGCGCTCATGCCTGGGGCCGCTACGCTGCCCAGCGGGAGCAAGCTCCCTCGCCACAAAAGCCATATGGCCGGTGATTACTCGTCGCTCAACACCACGAGCGCCAACGCAACTTCAGCCAACTCCAACTCATTGAACACCCGCACCCCATGGCGCTTGAGCAAGGCCGCTGTCACGCCCTCGCCACTGACTTTCACGCCACTAAACGTGCCGTCGTAGGTCAGCAGGTTGCCGCACGATGGGCTGTTGGCCTTGAGCACGGCGATCCGGATGCCGTGTTCGCGGACCAGCGCCAGCGCCTGGTCGGCGCCCGACAGGAACTGCGCACTCACGTCCTCGCCCTCGGTGGTGATCACCGCCGCCTGGCCGTCGAGCACCTGGGCGCCTTGTCCCCCGGCAATCTCCGCCGCGGCCCGGGGCGTGGGCAGGCCGCCGGCGACTTCCGGGCACAGGGGCACGACCCGGCCTTCGTCGAGCCATTGCTGGAGTTGATCGAATGGCCCGCTGGCACCGCCGTCATAGCGCACCCGGTGGCCAAGCAGGCAGCGACTGACCAGGATCTTTTCCATGGGGTCAGAACAACTCGTTGCCGCGGCGCCGGAACCAGCCGGTCAAGGACAGGCGGTTGCGCGTGGCCGGCAGGACTTCGTGGGGGATCTCACCCGAGAGGAACACCACCAGGCAGCCCCCGACGGGCACGACGTCATGCTCCACGCCGTCGTCCAGGTACATGCGCAACTGGCCACCCTGTTCCGCCGACCAGGCGTCATTGAGGTAGAGCACCGCCGACACCATGCGCCGGTCGTCGTCGCGAAAGCGGTCGACGTGCTTGAGGTAGAACGCGCCGGGCGGGTACAGGGCGAAGTGGCTTTCGAAATCTTCCAGGCCCAGGAACAGCCCACGGTTCATCGCCTCGCGCAGGCTGTCCATCAAGGCCAGGTAATGATCGCAAGCCTGCGCCTGGCCAGGCTCGATCCATTGGATGCGATCACCCCGGATACCTTCGCGGATCTCCGAGAACGGTCCGCGCCCGACCGCCGCCGGCGCCAGTTCGCCTTCGGCGGCGCGCTGGCGACACTCGGCCGCCAGGGCGCGGGTCAGCGCGTCCGGCAGGAACAGGTTCTGCTGCGACCAGCCGTGCTCGGCCAGGTCGTCGACGATACGTAACAGCAGCGGGTGATCAGAAGGTATTTGCATGGCGCGCATAGTATGCCTGTGCCTGCAAAACCGACAGCGCCACGCAGCGACTTTACGGCGCCAGGTAGCACTGGCGTACGAACTTGATACGAATTCTCGACAAGTTCCCATGCCCCACGGAGAATAGTCGGCTGCTGACAGGAGTCCCTATGCGCCGTTTGCTTTTCTCACTGTTGATGTTCTGCGTGTTGCCCGCCTGGGCAGACAGCTACGACCAGTTGTACAAGGTCGCCGGCTGGCCGGAACAACGGGCGCATTTCAATGACGCCCTGAGCGCGGCCCAGCAGCGCTACCAGAGCAGCCTGCCACCGGCGGTGTTCCAGGCCCTGGTGACCAACAGCAATCAACGCTTCGCCCCCCAGGCCATGGACCAGCGGGCCGAGGCGCAAATGCGCAAGAACCTTCGCGATCCGAACCCGGCACTGAATTTTTTCCAGACGCCCCTGGGTCGCAAGGTCGTGGCGGCCGAGTTGCTGGCCACCCGGCGTGATCAACTGGCCAAGAACGCCAAGGGCCTGCCAAAGATGCAGGCCAGTGACAATCGCCTGCTGATCATCGGCCACCTGGCCCAGGCCCTGCCAGCCCGCGAGGCCGGCGCCGAGGTCAGCCTGGCGATCGCCGGCGTCGCGGCCGACAGCCTGAGTTCGATGATCCCCGGCCTGCTGGGCGCCGGCCAGGCCCAGGGCATGCTGAACGGCCAGCGCCAGCGGTTGATGGAGCAGATCGGCGCGGACCTGAACAACACGCTGCTGTACGTCTACCGTGACCTGAGCGATACCGAGCTGGAAGAATTCGCCACTTTCGCCGAATCAGCCGAGGGCCAGGCTTATTATCAAGCCGCGCTGGCGGCGATCCGGGCGGGGCTGGCGGTGGGGCAGAATCTCGGGCAGTAGTTCTTAGCGCCTGCACTGCCGCTTTCGCGAGCAAGCCCGCTCCCACACTGGATTTCGACAGGTCACGAAATCGGAGTTCACTCATGGCCTTGTGGGAGCGAGCTTGCTCGCGATTGCAAATTCAAAGTCACCGCCGCATCCGGCTCATCCGCTTCGCCAGAAACCCGAACATCTCCTGGCGCAACGCCAGGGTCTCGTTCGCCAGGTGATGCCGTCCCTGGGGCAGCATCAGCACCTGGGGCCGGTCGAACTTGCTGCGCAACACGTCCAGGTTGTGTTTCCAATCCACCGTCATGTCGGCCTGGCCCTGCACGATCAGCGGCTGGCGTGGGCTGCCCGGGGCGGCCTCGATACGCTTGATCCACTGGCCCAGCGCCCCGACCCATGCCGTGGGCAGGCGTAGCGGTTGCAGTGGGTCGGCTTGCAGGAATGGCAGGAACTGCGGGTCACTGGAGTTTTCGCTGAAGCGCCGGGCAATGCCGGTCACGAACGGCTTGAGCAGGTAATAACTGAGGCGCGACCAGCCCCACGCCCGCGGTCGCACCAAAGGCGACAGCAGGATGACCTGGCCCTGGGCCGGGCTCCGGGCGCCCTGGTTGAGCACGTGATCGACCACGATGGCCCCACCGGTGCTCTGCCCGCACAGGTGCCACGGCTGGGGCAGCTCCAGCGTGGCGGCCTCGCCCAACAGGCCCTGCAAGGTGGCCTGGTATTCGGCGAAATCACCGATGCTGGCGCGCTCGCCACTGGACAGGCCATGGCCCGGCAAGTCACAGGCGATCACCGCGAAGCCCTGCTCCAGGCCCCATTCGATCAAGTGCCGGTACAGCCCCATGTGATCGTAGTAGCCGTGGAACACGAACAGCGTCGCCACGGCTTTTTCCGGCCACCAGACCTGACTGACGAGCGTGTAGCCCTCTACCTCGAAACACCCCAGCCCCTTGCGTACGTCGCGCCCGGGAAAGTCCAGGCCATAGAAGCGCTGGTACGCCTGGGCTTGCTCCGACAGGGGTTGCCACCGGGCCAGGGGTTGCAGGCTGGCACGCAGGAGATCGGGATCGAAAGGGGCAGGCATCAATAGGTCCAGGCAGAAGCGCATCGCGCGAAACAGACTTTGTAGGCCTGCGATATTCATCTGTCGCGGCGGGCATGGCAAGCTACGCGACCTCAGAGGATCGACACCATGCGCCCGTCCCACCGCACGACCTTGCTTGCCAGCCTGCTTGCCCTCGCGTGCGCCATCCTGTTGTGGGTGGCCTACGACTGGTTCCAGGGGCGTTTTCTGCGGGCCTTCAGCCAACACACGGCGGTATTTTCCGGCGAGCCGCTGCGCCTGCCGTCCGAGCTGGCCGGCCCCGGTGCCATCCGCCTGGTGCATTTCTGGGACCCGGCCTGCCCGTGCAACGTCGGTAACCAGCAACACCTGTCCGAACTGGTCGATCAATATGCCGCGCAAGGCGTGGAGTTTTATGCGGTCCAGAAAACCGGCAGCCAGGGCCAATTGCCCGCGACGCTCAGCCGCCTCAAACCCCTCGCCACACTCCCCGGTTCCAACCAGATTCCCGCCAGCCCGGCAGTGGCGATCTGGGACCGCAGCGGCCAACTGGCGTACTTCGGTCCCTACAGCGAAGGGCTGACCTGCAACTCCACTAACAGCTTTATCGAACCGATCCTTGAAGCGCTTAGTAGTGGCCGAAAAGTTAATGCCACTAACACATTGGCGGTGGGCTGTTATTGCCCCTGGTCAACTCCAAAGTGACTAAGCCGAACTACGAAACGTATTTCCAAAACCCACTAGTTCAGTACTAAGCGATCGAACATTTGTTTGATTGTAGAGCGTTTGCTCCAAACAGGCGCTTGCGCTGAACCGTTTGTCGGATCCAATTTTCCGAAGCCCCTCCTCCACGCCCCATTTTTTGGCCGAACCCCATGCCAGACGGGTCGCGCAGGGGTGTTCCGGCTTTCCGGCCGTCGAGCTGAAACGATTAACATCTGCCGTGCCAGCATGAACTTTTTTTTAATCGGTTCTCTAAACCTCCGTAGCAAACAGAACGTTGGTCTCAAGTCGGTCATGCCGCGGCGCGGGAAATTTCTACGCGCCTTTGATCTTTAATTGTCGACCTCCTACCAAAACAAGAATGGAATCGTCAGTGATGCAAAAGATGCTTTGCGCTGCACTTTCCACTACCCATAAAGAGGATGTTCTCAACCTTGAGGCGTTTGCCCAAAGTGTGGCGCCGCTCATGGTTGACGTGCTATTGCGCGGCGAAACCGGCACCGGCAAAGACACGCTGGCGGAGAAAATCCACCGCATGTCCGGTCGTTCCGGCAAGTTCGTCGCCATCAACTGCGCCGCCATTCCCGAGAGCCTGGCGGAGAGTCAACTGTTCGGGGCCAACACCGGTGCGTTTACCGGTGTCAGCCAGAGCCGCGCAGGGTTCGTCGAGGCGGCGCATAACGGAACGCTGTACCTGGACGAGGTCGACAGCATGCCCCTGGCGTTGCAAGCCAAGCTGCTGCGTGTCCTGGAATCCAGGACCGTCCAGCGCTTGGGTTCGACCCAGAGCATCCCGGTGAACATGCGGGTGATCGCCTCCGCCCAGTGCCCTTTGGGGGAGATGGTCGAACGGGGCGAGTTTCGTCGCGACCTGTATTTCCGGCTGAACATCGTCAGCCTCAAGCTGCCGCCCCTGCGCAGCCGCAAGGAACGCATCGTGCCGCTGTTCCAGTCACTGGTGCGGCGCGAAGCCAAGGCCCTGGACCGGCCCTACATCGCCCCATCGCCGGAGTTGCTGTGCCACCTGATCGGCTACGCCTGGCCAGGGAACATCCGTGAGCTGCAATCCGCCGCCAAGCGCTACGTGCTCGGCCTGCCAGCGCTGCCGCGCGCCGAACAGTCGGAGCACTGCAACACCACGCTCAATTTGAAGGAACAACTGCAGCAGTTCGAGAAAGTGCTCATCGAAGACTGCATGCGTCGCCACCATCGTCATATCGACAAGGTCATCGCCGAGCTGGGCATCGCCCGGCGCACGCTCTACTACCGGATGAAGTGCCTGGAAATATCGATGGGTTGAGTGCCCGGCGTGGAACCGTTTCCACCTGCGCCGCCACCTAACCTTCGAGACACTCACAACCGTCTCGCCATTCCACAATCCGGAGATACGACTATGAGTTTTGGTGGAGCTTCTCTTGCGGCCTCCATGGCGGCCATGCAGCAGATGGATGCTACCTCGGCCGCGATGACGACCATGAAATCCGAATTCGACCAAAAGAAACTGATCGCCGACACCATGAACGCCATCTCGGCAGAGTCCATGGACAGTGCCACCAAGGCCATTACGGCCATGGGGGAGGCGTCCAAGAACATACGATTCTGACAACCCGCTTCAAGCCCCGCCGCGGCGGGGTCTCTTCAAGCGCGATGAGATCAGGCCCATGCATATCGATCGGCTGAACAGCCTTCGTCCTCCCGCAGCCCTTTCACATGACGACTCCACGCAACGCCGCGCCTCGATCACCCAGGGCCTGGCCGATGCGGTGATCGAGCACCTGACGCAGCACGCGGGCAGCGGCCGGTTGAAAGAGTCACTGGTGCGATGGGGCGGTGAACACGACTCGGCAGGCGGACGCTCGCCCTTCGGCTGGCAGCCCCCGCAGCAGGGCTTGGCCGCGGAAACGGAAAACCCGCTGAACCTGGTCCTGACGGACATCCTGGAAGAGATCAACGGCGGTACCGGCCAGAACCTGGAGGTCGATATCGACGACGCCTATTCCGATGAAGACCTGTTTGGCGACCTGGCGCAGATGTTCGCCCATCGCCGGCCACCCATCGGCGACAACGACGTCGGCAGCCAGAGTGATTTCGGCAGTGCGAACAACCCGTTCTGCGGCGCGCTGTTCGGCGCCTGGGAAACGGACGGCCCGCTCGACCGGCATAACGCCAGCCTGCGCCTGTTGCTCAGGCTCATCGCGGTGCTGGGCCGGCGCAAGCTGCTGACGCTGCTGGACATCGACGACAGCGCGGGCCAGGCGCGCTACGAGCCGGACGACCAGGACCTGTTGTTCGAGATCGCCAGCTTCATGGACCAGCACCCACAGCGCTACCCGCCGCCCAGCACCCACGGCGAAACGTGGACATGGACCGAGCGCATCGCCCTCGGCACGCCACTGCAAGCCCGCGAAACCCGGCTGTTCCAGCTGGCCCTGGAACAACTGGACCTGGCGCTGGCTCGCCTGGCGGGCCAGTACCCGGTCGCGCGGCGGCGAGCCCGACGCGGGCGTGAGGAAATCGAGTTTCACCTGAGCGTCACCGGCAGTGCCCGCAACGTCCTGCGGCTGATGTGCGCCTGAAGGCATCCGCCCCTTTTGATTCATCCCCTCGAAATTGGAGAAGCCCATGGAAATACAAGCCATCGATGCCAGCCAACTGGCCTCCTCAACGGCCAAGGCGGGCGCACGGCCGCAGGCCAGTGCCGAGACCAGCGACGTCAGCTGGTTCAACGCCCAGATGCGCGAGAAGCCACCGGCGCCGGATAACGAAAACAACGTCGCGGCACGCATCATCGATTCGCTGTCGAGTCGCTCCGGCGAACTGCAACGACTGGACGAGCGCGCCAACCGCGACATGCTCAAGGCCATCCGCACCGCCGATCCGCAGGACATGTTGCAGTCCAACCGGTCGTTGTCGTCGTTCCACCTGGAAAGCCTGATGACCGCGAAACTGGTCAGCAAAGGCTCCCAGGCGATCGAGAAGCTCACTAACCTCCAGTAAAGGAAATGCCGGCCATGTTCATGCGCGCATGCTCAACGTTGTTACTGTGCTTGCTGCTCACGGCTTGCGAGGAGCGGTCGGCGCTGCACAGCCGCCTCTCCGAGCAGGATGCCAACGAAGTGATCGCAGAGTTGGCGGACAAGAACATCGAGGCGAGCAAGCAAGTCGACAAGGACGGCATGACCGTCCTGGTCGAGCCCGCCGACATGAACAGTGCCGTCCACGTGCTCGAAGCGGCCGGCCTGCCGCGCCGCTCACGTTCCAGCCTGGGGGATATCTTCCGCAAGGAAGGGGTCATTTCCACGCCACTGGAAGAGCGCGCCCGCTACATCTACGCGTTGTCCCAGGAGCTCGAATCGACCCTGTCGCAGATCGACGGCGTGGTGCTCGCCCGGGTCCATGTGGTCCTGCCGGAACGGGTCGCCCCCGGTGAACCGGTGCAGCCGGCATCGGCCTCGGTGTTCATCAAGCACACCGGCGCGCTGGATCCCGACAGCATCACGCCACGGGTGCGCAACCTGATCGCCAGCGGGATCCCCGGCATGGCCGATGCGGCCCACAATGCGAGCAAGTTATCGGTGGTGTTCGTGCCCACCGTGCCGTATCAGGAGCGACGCAAGATGGCGCACTTCGGGCCGTTCGTCATGCAGGCCGAGGAAGTCGCCTACTGGCGAACGGTCACTGTGGTGGCGGGCATCATATTGCTGGGGATCCTGTTGGGCGCCGGCTATGGTCTCTACCGGTTGTGGCGCAAGGGCGCCCTGACGCTGCCGCGCTTTCTCGAACACAAGCTCGCCCGGCCGGGCGCCCCCGCCGCACCACCGGGCAACACGGCGGCACCGTTGTTCGCGGTCAAGACACCGGGCGCTGGAACCCATGACAAAGGCTCTGCCGCATGAGCGCCGCGCTGGAGTGGGTTCACTGGTGGCACCACGCCTGGCGCCAGGCCACCCCCGAATGGCAGCCACCCGACCTTGCCCGCCTGAGTGCGTCATGCCTCGACGCCCTCGCCCGCGGGCACCACGCCGCGCTGGCCAGGCGCTTCGGCATGACGCCCTGCACGCCACCCAGGCCGAGCCCGGCGCAGCAGGCACTGCTTTGCGCACCGGCGGCCCTGGCCCTGGCCTGTGAGCTGGTGGCGACCACCTGTTCACCGTTGACGGCCGCCCCGGCGTTGTCGGCGCAGGACCGCGCCTGGTGCGAACGCACGGCCAAGGCATTGCGCCCCGGGCATTGGCTCGAACCGGACCAGGATCCGCTCGCGCTGCTGCAGGCCTGGCTCGACGAACCGACCTGGCAACGGGCGCGCCTGGCATTCCCTCGCGCAAGGATCATGGCCATCGAATGCAGCACGGCGCCCCAACCGCCCGCGGCCAGGCTCGACACGCTCTGGCAGTCCGCCTGCTGGAAAGCCGGGCAAAGCCTGGCGCCCCCCGTCCCTACCGCCCACGACACGGAGATCCACGATGCTCGCCCGGCGCTCGCTTGAACTACGCCCCGAAGGCCAGGGCTTACTGCAGCCCTATATCGCGCGCGAAACCCTGGTCGATTGCGCCCGTGCGCAACGTGTCATCGAACACGCCAGGGACCAGGCCGCGCAGTTACTCGAACAGGCCAGCGAAGTGGCCGAAGCGCAGGTCCTCCAAGCCCAGGCGCAATTCTGGGACAAGGCCGACGCCCTGCTCGCCACATGGGAAGCGCAGCGCCAGGCGATGTGGGAGCAGATTGAAAGCAGCGCTGCACGGCTGGTCAACGAGGCCCTGCAAACGCTACTGGACGAGGTGCCCGAACCGGCGCGCATCGATGCGCTGGTGCGTCAGTTGGCCTCGGGGCAACGCGATCCGGCCGCCGCTACCCTGCACTGTCATCCCGAAGACCTGGCGAGCCTGACCCGCATCCTCGGCAACGCCAGCCCGCAAGCCTGGACACCGGTGGCCGATGCCGGCATGGACCGCCATCAGGTGAAACTGCAAACCCCTGGCGGCACGTTCCAGCTCGACTGGCCCAGCGCCGTGCAAGCGCTGCGGCTGCCAGAGCCGCAACCCTAAATCCAGTCCACCGCTTCTTTTCTCGCTTGCTTGCGGAACCGCCACGGGCGTAACCACCACTCACCGGGTGAACACGCCCAAGCCCGGAGGAACCGTTTATGTCTTCTATCGATGCCCTGCAGCGCCGCCTCGACACTTACTTCCAACGCGCCACCGACAACGTCAACAACGCGGCGATGAACGCTGCGCAGAGCCAGTCCCTGGACGACATGCACACCTTCCTCACCAGCATGAACGGCATGTCGGTCGCGGTGACGGCGGCCACTCAACAGACCACGGCCCACCACAACCTCGCCAAGGCGATCATCGATGCAATGCCATGAGCTGCGCGCGCAGCTCATTCGCTGGAGTGCCGGCGCCGATGAGCCCGCGCCTTTCACCCTGGTCATCGACGACGGCGACGTCACCTTCGACAAACTCGAAGGCGCGCTGCTGCTGTCGGTCGAGCTGCCCGCCAGCGTGTCCAACGAGGCGGCCCTGGAAGAGGTGCTCCGGCTGGCCCACCCGAGCCTTTCGCGATTCCCCGGGGCACTGGCGCGCGCGCCCCACGATGCGCGGCTGTGGCTGATGGCGCAGCTGGCTCCGGACGGACACGTCGACGACTTGATCGAGTTACTCGAAGCGCTGCTCAACCAGCGCGACACCTGGCAATCGATTCTGCAAAAAGCCCCACGTGGTGCGGCGGCGCCCGTGGCGCGGCGGCCCTCGCACGCTCATTTCCTCGGAACAGGACTGCGCCATGCCTAACCAGTGGTTTATGCCGTACCGCTTGATGACCGAAGGCAACGCTCGTCTTCGCCAATTGATCACGCAGCGCTGGGCGAGCCCCTCGCTGATCGCGCTGGTGCTGGCCGGCTCGCTTGGGCTGGCCGCGCCGACACAGGCCGCCGTGCCCACCGATTGGAAGAACACCCCCTATGCCTATGACGCCCAGGCCACGCCGCTGACCAAGGTGCTCGATGACTTCGCCAATACCTTCGGCGTGCAACTGGTGATCGACGGCAACGTCAAGGGCACGGTGGAAGGCCGGATGCGGGCCGAAAGCCCCCAGGCGTTCCTCGACCGGCTCGGGCTGGAGAATCGCTTCCAGTGGTTCGTGTACGGCAGCAGCCTGTACGTCAGCCCGTTGCAGAACCAGCGCTCCAAGCGCCTGGAGGTGTCCGCCGATGCCGTGCCGGACATGAAACAGGCGCTGACCGACATCGGCCTGCTGGACCCGCGTTTCGGCTGGGGTGAATTGCCTGACGAAGGCGTGGTGCTGATCACCGGTCCCGAACGCTACGTGCGCCTGGTGACGCAGTTCGCCAAGGCACGCAAGACCCCCGAAGAAAAACAGGAAGTCATCAGCTTCCCGCTGCGCTACGCCACCGCGGCCGACCGCAACATCAAATACCGCGGCGACACCCTGGTCATCCCCGGCGTCGCCAGCATCCTGCGGGGCCTGCTGGAGAATCGTGGCTCGACCTCCGGCGCGGCACCCACCGCCCTGCCCCAAGCGTCGTTCCAGAACATGCAGGGCAACCAATCGATGGCCATGGGCAATATCGAACAACTGGCCTTCAACGGCATGGGCCGTCCGAACACCACCCGCGTGCAGCCCGGCGATAGCGGCGGTGGGAGCCGCGGCAAGATCCGCGTCGAAGCCGATGTGCGCAACAACGCTGTGCTCATCTACGACGCGCCCAAGCGCCGGGAAATCTATACCCCGCTGATCCGCGACGTGGACGTGCCGCGCAAACTGGTGGAAATCGACGCGATCATCCTGGACATCGACCGGACCCAACTGGCCGAACTGGCCTCCAACTGGAACGTCGAGAGCGGCGACCTGATCGGCGGCGCCTCGATGCTGCGCCCCGGTGCCAGCTCGACGGTATTCATCCAGGACTACGGCGACTTTTCCGCGCAACTGCGCGCGCTGGAAGGCCGCGGCCTGGCCACGGTGGTCGCCAACCCCTCGGTCCTGACCCTGGAGAACCAGCCGGCGGTCATCGACTTCAGCCGTACCGAATACCTCTCCGCCATCGGCGAGCGCGTGGCCAACATCGAGCCCATCACCGCCGGCACCAGCCTGCAAGTGGTGCCGCATGCCATCGAGACCGGCGGGCACAAGCAGATCCAGATGGCCCTGGACATCGAAGACGGCCGTATCGAACCTTCCGAGGTTGGCCAGCAGACGCCCAGCGTACGCCGCGGGGTGGTCAGCACCCAGGCGGTGATGGGCGAAAGCCGTTCGCTGGTGGTGGGCGGTTTCCACACCGAGGAAACCGGCGACAACCTGGAACGGGTGCCATGGCTGGGACGCATCCCGCTGCTGGGGCCGCTGCTGTTTTCGTCGACCACCCGCGAAACCAGCCGCCGGGAGCGAGTGTTCATCCTGACTCCGCGCCTGATAGGCGACCAGGTCGACCCGGCTCGCTACATCTCGACCCTCGACCGCGAACAGGTCGACAGCGCCATGGCGCGCCTGGAAGAGCGGCGCAACGGCAAACGCCCGGTCGGTCGCCTGGAGGTCAGCGACGTGCTCGCCCGCCTGGCCGACGGCAACATCCCGGCCTCGTTCAAGCAGGCCGACTCGATTCCGTACTCCCCCGAGACGCTGTGCGCCTTGCAGCCCGGACTGACGCTGGACGCCTCGCGCGCCCAATGGTTCGCCGGCCCCGACTACGGCATCGCCGTGGGCGTGGTGCGCAACGATGGCCAGCGGCGGTTGCGCTTCGATGAAGCGAGCTGTGGCAGCCGCTGGACCCTGGCGGCCTCTGCCTGGCCGAAAGTGTGGCTGGAGCCTGGTGAGGAAACCGAAGTGTTCGTGGTCATGAACCAGCCCGCGCGCGTGCCGGGCGGCGAACGTCCTTCCCTACTGCAAACCACTGCGAGGATGAATCCATGAGTCGCACACCGCTGCTGCTGGCCGTACTCCTGAGCCTGCCGGTATTCGCCGGCTGCGCAAGTCGCTCGGGCTGCCAGGCCGGTTCCTGTGAACGTGCCGAGCCCGACCCTGCGCGGATCGTCGTCTGGTGGTCGCCCGGCATGCGCGGCGGCCTCGGCTCGCCCGAACACCCACTCGACCACAGCGTCGTCCCCTTGGAGAACTGAATCGGCATGTCTTTCTCGGTGCACAGCGCAAGCACTCGCCAAGCTTTTCAAAAGAACATCATCGCCGGCATTGCGACGTATTGGGAAATTGCCCCCGGCATTGAGTTCGGCTTGAGACGCGAGCCTCACAGCGTGGGGCTCGCGCTACAAGTACAAAGCCAGGTGCTACGCGCCAACCAGATCCAGCAAGCGCTCGAACGACGCTTCGCCAACCCGCTGGAATACGCCCAACTGTTCGTGTTCCTCGACCCACAGCGAGCGCTCGTGGTGTGGCAGGCGCTGCCGGACTCCTCCATCACATCTGAACTGCTCGACGAGATCCAGTCCCGACAGCTTTCGCTGCTGGGCCTGGAAGACCTCGACGACCGTCCAGCCACCTACTGAGGTTCACCATGACCGCCGCACCGCTCGCCCAACGTTTGATCTCGGCCCTCGCAGACCATCTGCACGCGGACTTGCAACTGGAGCAAGGCGTGTGCGCGCTGTATGACAAGCACAACCGCGAAGCGGTGGTCATCGAGTTGCCCGAGCACAGCGACATGGCCATTCTCCACTGCACGATCGAGGTGACGGTCCACGCCCCCGGCCTGCACAAGCGCCTGCTGGAACTCAACTTTCGCCTGGACCTGCTCGGCGGCAGTTGGCTGGCCTTGGACGACAAGGCCTGTGTTCGCCTGTGCGCCCACAGCGCGTTGTCGGCCCTCGACGAAACCCGGTTCTGTCATTGGGTGGTGGGGTTCGTCGCCCAGGTCAACGAGGTGCGCCCTCGCCTCCTCGATTTGGCCAAGCCGGGCGAACCCCGTCCGGCGAGCCTCGCCATGAACCGCACCCGCCTGGGTTGAACCGCCCCGTCGAGCCCCACCAGGCATGCCTGGCGGGGCCGTGGGCACCGGGCCTCAACGCAGCTTCATCGCTTCGCCACCTTCCTGCATGACCTTCCTGGCGCTGTCCAGGAAGCCCTTGGTGACTTCGGTCACCGTGTCGCTCATTAGCTTGGTCATGTCCGCGGCACTCTTGATTTTCAGCATCGCCGCCTGGCGCTCCTCGATGCCCATCTGAAGTTCGAACTGATTCGCCATCAACTGTCGTTGACGGGACTCCATGTCGCTCAGCAGCGTTTGCTCGGAGCTGGGTGCCGGCGGCGGGGTCGCCGTATCGGTTTCGGCGGATGGCCGTGGCTGCGGCGGCTGGGACCTGGCACGGGGCGCGCGGGTTTCCTCGCGGGTGCGGGTTCGACCGCGCTGATGCAACGTCGGGGGCGTCGAGGACGAACGCCCTCGTGCCTGCAAGCTCTGGCTGGTGCGGCGTTGCTGGGCTTCGAGGGGCTGCTGGCTCAACGTGGAAGCGTTGGACAACAGGCTGCTGTCGACCCCGTGCAGGGCGCCTGTGCGCCCGACAAGGCTTGGATCATGGGGCATGGGAAATTCTCCAGTGGGTTCCTCGGGGAGGATGGGCGGGCCATAGCGGCAAGCCGGCAGCGCCCGGACGAATCCGGCTCATCCCCTGAGTGGCCGCCACGGGTGCATCGGTTCCCTCGCCTGGCCTCAGCGCAGGTTCAACTCCGGAATCTCGATTACCTCGGCCTTGGCCTCGTCGTCCAGTTCCCGCAGCACCCGGTAGATGTGCGCCACTGCCTGGAGCGTCTCGCGGGGGATGAAACCGCCGACGTCCTCGCGGTAGATCGTGCGCGCCAGCCAGATGCACTGGATGACCGGGATCCGCGCCGCCTTGGCCCGCTCGATCAGCGCCCGGGCCTCGGCATCGACGCCCTTGACGATCAGTTGCGGCAGCGCCGTTTCCTCGGGCCGGTAGCGCAGCGCGACGGCAAAGTGAGTGGGGTTGACCACCAGCATGTCGGCGTCCTCCACCGGCTGGGTTTCCTTCTCGGCGGACTGCCCGGCCAACTGCCGGGCCAGGTTGCGGCGGTGCATCTTGACGTGCGGGTCGCCCTCCATTTCCTTGAATTCCTTGCGCACTTCTTCCTCGCTCATGCGCAAGCGCTTGGCAAAAAAGTACTTCTGCAGGCCGAAGTCGATGATCGCCAACACCAGCAACACCGCCAGGCACGTGTGCATGATGTGCCGGAACAGGCTGGCCAACCCGCGCCAGTAGGTTTGCAGGTCGCCGTTGACCAGGCTGACCAACGCCCCGAGCGCCGGCATCGTGACCAGGTACAGCACGGCCCCGATGAACACCGCCTTGACCAGCCCCATGAACAGGTTGATCAGCGCCTGCCCGGAAAACATCTGCTGGGCCTGGTTCAGCGGGTTCAGGCGGTTCGGGTCAGGCGCCAGGGCCTCGGGGGAGAACAGGAAGCCGAACTGTATCCAGCCGGCCACCAGCCGCGTGGCAATCGCCAGCCCCACGGTCATCAGGGTGAAGCTGAGCAACACGCTACCGGCATGGGCCAGGGTTTCCTCGAAGGCCCGCGTGAAATCGACGTCCAGCCGATGCAGCGGGAAGGCCGCCAGGTCTTGCAGCGTCTGCATGCTGTCATCGGCCAGCGTCAACGCCACCTCGGTGACCGCCGCGAGCACCAGCAGGCTGCTGAGGTCCTGGCTCTGGCCAACCTGGCCTTTGTTGCGGGCGTCGCGAATCTTCTTCGGTGTCGCGCTCTTGGTCTTTTCGCCACTGTCTTCACTCATCGGCGAGCCCCTCCCTCAAGGCGCCTGCAACAGCAGGTCTAGCAGGTGCCGGATTTCCCCATAACGGATGAGACGGCCGGTCATCGCGTCCCACAGCGTGGGCAGGTAGAACAGCAAGAAGCCCAGGCCGATCAGGCTCTTGGCCGGCATGGCGAGGATAAACACCTGCAGTTGCGGGCTGTACAGGCTCAGCAGCGCCAGGCTGAACTCCACCAGCAACAACAGGCCAATGAACGGCGCGGCGTAGAGCAGCATGTGCATGAACATCTCGGCGAGCAGCCCGAGGAACACCCCGAAACCATCCGCACCGGGCAACGGGAACCAGGTCGTGGGCGACCAGACCAGATAGCTGTCCCAGATCACCTGGGTCAAGGTGCCGATGCCCAGGGTGGCGACCAGCAACAGGATGATCATCTCCTTGAACAGGTGGCCCAGGGGCGTGGTATCGGTGCCTAGCGCCGGGTTCAACTGGCCGCCGATGAGCGCGCCGCGCTGGTTGTCCAGCAAGGCCCCCACCGATTCGTACAGCCAGAACGGCATCGCCAGCAACACCCCGAGCAAGAAGCCCAATATCAGCTCCTTGACCATCAAGCCGCCCAGGAACAGCCAGTTGACCTGAGCGTCGATCAGCGCCTGGCGGATACCGGGGGCCGGCAACATCGCCAAGGCGAAGACGATGGCATGGCGCGGCAGGCCGCGCAGGTGCTGGAAGCAGAACACCGGCACCAGGTAGGCGACCGGATAGATGCGCGCCATGCCAAGCGCCACCGACAGCAGCAGGTCGAAATAGGGCAGGAACGCCGAGGCCGCCATCAGGTATTGGCCATCATTTCAAAGGCCCGGCGCAGCAATCCCATCAGTTCTCCGCCCACCCAGCGCCCGGTCACCAGCAGGGTCAGCCCCACCGCCACCAGCTTGATGCCGAACGGCAGGGTCTGGTCCTGGATCTGCATCAAGGCCTGCACCAGCGAGGTCAGCACCCCCACCAGCACCGCCACGATCAACGGCGGCGCGGAGAGCAGGACCACCAGCAACATGCCTTCCTTGAACAGCGTCATCGCGTCCATCGCAGGTCCTCAGAGGTAGGAGTAGAAGAGGCTGTCCAGTAGCTGCGTCCAACCCTGGGCAAGCACGAAGACCAGCAACTTGAGCGGCAACGAAATGGTCATGGGCGCCACCATCTGCATGCCGAGCGCCAGCAGCAGGTTGGACACGATCAGGTCGATGACGATGAACGGGATGTAGATCAAAAAGCCCATCTGAAAGCCCGCCTCCAGTTCCGACAGCATGAACGCCGGGATCAGCAGCATCAGGTCATCGCGACTGGCCTGCTCGGCGCGCTCCTTGGGCCACATTCGCTGGGTGTTCTCCAACAGGTGGGTGAGGATGTCCGGGTTGGTGTTACGCGACATGAAGGCTTGCAGCGGCTTGATCGCGTTCAGGGCCGATCCCTGCAATGCCTCGGTGTTGCTGAAGTCCAGCGGCCGTTCTTTGAGCGCTTCGGCCACGTTGTGGCCCACCGGCGCCATGATGAACAGCGTCGCGGCCAGTGCAATGGCATACAGCGCCATGTTCGGCGGCACTTGCTGCACGCCGATGGCGTTACGGGTGATGGTCAGCACGATGGCGATCTTGAGGAACGCGCTACAGATGATCAGCAGCAGCGGCACCAGGGAAATGCCCCCGATGAACAGCGCCAGCAGGAAGGGGTCGACCCCCTGGAAGCTCATCCAGCCACATCCACGCGGACGATCTGCAAGCCCAGCCGGCCATCGACCTCCACCAACTCGCCATGGGCCACGGGCCGCTCGCCGTAGAACAAGGCCCCGGCCCCCGCCGCTACGCCTTGCACTTGCAGCACCGCGCCGGGCGCCAGGTTGCGCAGCTCGCCCAAGGTCAGGTTCAGGTGGCCGCAACGTACCGTGAGCGCCAGCGGCAGGTCGTCGAAACGTTCAAGGCGATCGACGGCCGCCTGTTGTGCCGCCGGTGCGTCCTCGGCTTCGGCGTCGGCCTGGGCCTGGGCCAAGGTCGCCGGGTCGAACGCCGCCGGGTCCTGTTCGTCGGCGGCGTAGCGGGCGGTGTCGTCCCATTCGGGCGTCAGGATGTCGGTGTCGGCGGTGCTGCTCATAGCGGTCTCCTCAAGCGCGAGTACGGTCAGGTGCAACGGTGCGGCGTGGCTGTGCACCTGCACATGTAGGCAATGCCGGCCCAGGCGAACCAGGCCTTGGCCGGATGAATCGAACCGGTGTGCCTCGGGTATCACCACGTCACCGGGACGCAGGGCGGCGAGCTGTCCGCTGGCCAGGGCCAGGTGCCCGACCAGCAGCGGCACGCGGAACACAAAGTGTTCGGTCCAGGGCACGGCCTGGTGCTGCCAGGGGGCCGCGTCGAGCAGGCCCAGCAAGGTCTGGCCGGGCACGTCCAGGTGGCTGACCACACGCGCGGCCCCCAACTGCACCTCGAGTCGACAGGCAATGCCGCTGACTCCGGTCGCGGCCAGTGGCTTGAGAAAACCGAAGGCGTGGCGCAAGGGCTCGCTCAGAAGCTGATGGAACAGGGACCAGAACCACTCGTCATCGGCCCCAGGCTCGGCGGGCAAGGCCACCGGGCACTCACCGAACAGGCTCAGCACCGGGCCGGGTTCGCCCAAGACAAACGTCCCATGGGCACACTCCAACACCGCGGGCGCGGTGCCCGTGGGACCGTTGCCCAGGCTCAGCGCCAGCCGCCCCGTTTCTCCCGCCACGTCGAACGGCAACTCGACGCCAGCCCCCAGCCGTTGGCGAGCAACGGCTTCCTCGGCGCTGACCGATGGCAGCGACAGTGCAAATGCGCTCATGTCAGTCGTCCTCCTCTACGCGTGCCACGTGCACGCTCACCGGTTGTCCCAGGCTCTGCGTCAAGGCGTCTTCGAGCTGGCCGCTTCGGCTCGACAGGCGCGCCTGCACCTCATCGCTTTCGCCACTCAGGCCGATGTCCCAGCCGGGACCACTGTCCAGCCGCCGCGCTAGCACCTTGATCCGTCCCAGGTGCGGCAGGTGCAGCAACAGGTCCAGTTGCAGGTCCTGGGTGGCGCGCAAGCGCGGCGTGAGCTGATCGACAAACGCCTCCACATCACTGCCGTCCAGGCCCACCAGGCCCGACAACGAGCCCGCCCCGGCAGTGTCCTGTTGCAAGCCGCCCTCTGGTGTCTCGACCCATTGGCGGAACCAGTAGCCGTCGCTGCGACCGATCATGGCTTCCGGGTCGCGATCGGTGCCGGGCGTGCAATCACGCAGCGTCGAGCGTGGCGCCCGACTCGCCTGGGCCGGTGGCGGTTCATACCCACGCAGCGGATGGCGAACCGGGGCGCTCGGCGGTTCGTGCAGAGGCACCGGTTCATGGCGTACGGGACGTTCATTCATCGCATGACTCCTGCGCCAGGCGCTCCATCAACGCCTTCAGCTTTTCCAGGTCGCGGCGGCGCCCGCGCAGGCGCTGCTGTGCCGCTTCCGTGTCCTGTGCCTGCTGGGCCCGGGCAGCGTCCAGCGCCTGCACGCCCTGGGCTTGCTCGGCCAGCTCGCCCATCAGGCGGCGTTCCTGGGTACTCCAGGCATTCAACTCGACCACGCTCAGCGCCCGCCCACGGTGTTCGTCGCACAGGGCCGCACGCTGCGCGGCCTGGCGTTCGCTGGCCGCCTGCCATTGCGCCCGCGCCGCCGCCACGCTGGCTTCGCGCTCACGCAGCAGGTCACGGGCCTGGCGCCACGCCCGCTCGGCCTGCGCCTCACGGTGACGACGCACCGGCGCCAGGGCATCCAGGTCAGCTTGGGACATAGGCGGTCAACTGGTGCAGGTGAGCCAGGGTCGAGGACATGGGCTCCGGCTCGCGCAGGTCCTGGCGCAAAAAACCGTCCAGGGCCCCGCGTGACTCCACGGCCAGGTCGGTCAGCGGGTCGGCGCCGGCCTGGTACTCACCCAGGCGCAGCATCAGTTCGATCTGATCGTAGGCCGACAACAACCGGCGCAGGTTGATGCCCGCCCGCAGGTGCTCCGCCTCGGCCACATTGGCCAGGGTCCGCGACAGGCTGGCCAGCACGTCGATGGCCGGGTAGTGCCCGCGCTCGGCCAGTTTTCGCGACAGGACAATGTGGCCGTCGAGCAACGAGCGCACTTCGTCGGCCACCGGATCGTTCATCGAGTCCTGCTCGATCAGCACGGTGTACAACGCGGTGATGGCGCCTTCTTGGGTCAACCCGGCCCGCTCGACCAGGCGCGGCAGCAGGCTGTAGACCGATGGCGGCAGGCCTCCGCGGCCCAGCGGCTCACCGGCGGCCAGGCCAATTTCACGCTGGGCCCGGGCAAACCGGGTCAGGGAATCGATCAACAGCAGGACGCGCCGGCCTTCGGCTCGAAAGCCCTCGGCCAGTGCCGTCGCCGTGAAAGCCGCGCGGGCGCGCTCCATGCTGGAACGGTCGGAAGTGGCGCACACCAGCACCGCGCGGGCCCGGAGTTCGTCGTCGAGTTCGTGATCGAGGAACTCGCGCAATTCGCGCCCACGTTCGCCAATCAGGCCGAACACGATGACGTCGCAATCGACGTTGCGGGCGATCTCTGCCAGCAACGTGGTCTTGCCGCAGCCGGCACCGGCGAACAACCCCACGCGCTGGCCTTCGCCGAGGGTCAGCGGCCCGTCGATGGCCCGTACGCCGGTGGTCAGGGCGTGCTGGATGCGGGGCCGGGCGGTGGGCGCAGGCGCTTCGCCAATCACCACCGACGCGTGCAGCACGGACGCATCGGCAAACGCACCGGCGCCACCGTCCACCAACGGCCGGCCAAACCCGTCCAGGACCTGGCCCAACAACTGCGGCCCCACGTGCACCCGGTGCGGCATGCCCAGGGGCTCCACCGTCGCCCCGACGCGCACGCCTTCCAGGCCGCCCAGGGCACTGAGCAAGGCGTCATGCTGGTCGAAGCCGACGATCTCGGCGAGCAGTGGCTCACGGGCATCGCGCTCGACCCGGCACAGATCGCCGATCTGCGCCTCGGGCAGCCGGCATTGCAACAGAATGCCGTTGACCCGTTGCACCCGCCCGCGCACCGCGACCGGCGCGAACCGCTGCAAGCGCGCTCGCTGGGCGCTTTCCCAGGCCTGCAGGCGTGCCGCCGCCGCGTGCGTCATCACCAGGTGACCTCGTAGCGTTGGTCACCTTCGAAGGTCACCTTGTCGTTGCCGATAGCGGTCAGGCGCAAGCCATCGATCTGGTCGCCGAGAAACAACCGGCGACCGTCGGACGTGACGACATGACCACGCTTGCCGCCCACGATCTGGGCGATCTGGAACGGCAACTGCGTCAGGTGCTCCTGCACGTTGGCGGTAATCGGAACCGGGGTTTCATAACGGTCGTTGAAACGCTCGACCAGGCGCTCGACAACCGCCAGGCGCTGGCGCGGCAGCTCGCCCACCAGCACCAGGCGATCGTCCCGGGACTCGACCTGAACCTGCGCCGCGAGGTCGCGCTCCTGCAACATGCGATCCAGCTCCAGGCGCACCGCCGCGACGTTGTCCAGCGTCACCTTGCTGCGCTTGAGCGACTGGGCCGGGCCGGGGGCCACGGGCTGCGCCGGTTGGCTGGTAAAGGCCCAGGCACTGGAGGCCACGGTGATCACGGCGGCAGCAATGGCCAGGCGCCTGGGCCACCAGGGCCGGGCCGCCGATTTCAGGTTGTCCGGGCTGCCTGCCGGCGTACTCTCCAACGTCGCCTCCTGGGGCCACGGTTGGTCGGCCGGGGCGAGGCACAGCCAGATGCCGGCGGCGACAAAAGGCGCGTTGACCGGCAACGGTTCCGTGGGCGTCCAGGGTTGTCCTTGGGCATCGCACACCACGCCATCCAGCAGCGCCAGCCGCCACTGTTCCTGCACTCGCTCAAGGCGCACGTGCCGGGCGCAGATGCCTGGATCGTAGAGGGCCAGGTCGGCGTCCTCCGCCGCCCCGACCACCCATTCATCGCCCACCAACGGCAAGGCCGCACCCCGGTGCAGACCACTCAATACCCGTAGCTCGAACATGGCCAACTCCTCAAGGGGCGACATCGCTCGCCCTCACCTGTTGTGGACGGGACACCCGCAGGCTCCCCTCCTCGTTATGTGCAATCCGTGCAATTGCCACGTGACGCCGCCGAAGCCGACGGCGGTCAGGCAGCATCCTCCACCCGCAGTTGTTCCTGCTCGAGGTCGAAGCGGCCCAACACGTTGACTTGGGCGTTGCTGTGCAACTCGCTGTAGGCGAGCACCGGCACGTGGTTGAACTCGTCGCGCAGCAGGTCGCGCAACGGTGCGCGCAGGTCCTGGGCCACCAACAGCACGGCCACGCGCTTGGCGCGCAGCGGGAAGCCTTCGCGCAACTGCAAGACCAGCGCCCGGGTGTGCCCGCTCTCCAGGGCAAAGAAGGTTTCGGTTTGCGTCTGGCGCAACGCCTCGCGCAACAGCGTTTCGGTTTCCGGCGTCAGCAGCCAGGCGTGCAGGCCCTCGGCGTCGCGGTACTGGTGATAGATCTGCGACTTCAGGGCGATGCGGGCGTAGTCGGTCAGGGCGCCGACGTCCCGTTCGTGTTGCCCGTGTTCGATCAACGACTCGGCGATCAGGCGCACCGCCCGCAGCGGCACCCCTTCGCCGGCCAGGCGTTGCAGCACCGCCGCGAAACGCGCAAGCGGCATGGTCCGCTGCAACTCCTGGACAAGCTCCGGCTGGCCCGCTTCGAGCCAGCTAAGGATCGACTTGCTTTCCTGCAGGCCAAGGAACTGCGGACCGGTGGCGAACATGGCGCGGCTCATCCGCTCCACCAGCAGCTCGGTGGCGGACACCGCCTCCACCCGCTCATCCGCCAGCAACGGGTCATCGGGCATCAACCACAGCCACTGCTGCTCGTCCCGCACCTCGCTGCCGACCTGCGCCTGGCGCGGTTCGAAAGGCAGGGGCCCGCGCGCCACGGCCACGCGCTCGCAGAAGGTGGCGCGCAACATCGGCACCTCATGCACGCAGAAGCGACATTCGTCGTCCTCCAGCAACGCGCTGTATTCGATTTCAAAGGGCGGCAACGTCAGGCCAAAGCCGGCCACCAGCCCATTGCGCTTCTTGCGGATCGTCTGGATGGCTTCTTCGGTGGCCGGGTGTCCCTGCATGGCCTTGGAAAACTGCAAGAGATAGGCGCGGGTCGGGTCGAAGCTGCGCAGGTCTTCTGCACCGTTCTGCTCGGGGGACAACGCCGTCGGTGCCTGATCGCCTTGCCGCGCCTGCCGTGCGCGGGCATACAACTGGACGATCCCGGCCGTGCCGGTGATCAGGGCGATGACGATGAACACCAGCGTCGGCATGCCGGGCAGCGCGGCGAAGCCCAGCATCCCCACCGACGCGATCACCCAGGCCTTGGGCTCGGCGGTCAACTGGCTGGCGATTTCCTTGCCGACGCTGCTCCCGGCCGGCTGTCCTTCCGGCGACACCCGGGTGATGATCATGCCGGCGGTGAGGGAAATCAGCAGTGCAGGAATTTGCGCGATGAGGCCATCACCGATGGTCAGCACCGAATACAGGTGCATCGACTCGGAGGCGCCCATGTCGTGCTGCATCATGCCCACCGAGAAACCACCGATGAGGTTGATCACGACAATCACCAGGCCGGCGATGGCATCGCCCTTGACGAACTTCATCGCCCCGTCCATCGCCCCGAACAATTGGCTTTCCTTGTTCAGTTCTTCGCGGCGGCGACGGGCTTCGTTGACATCGATCAGGTTGGCGCGCAGATCACTGTCGATGGACATCTGCTTGCCCGGCAGCGCATCCAGGGTGAAGCGCGCGGCCACCTCGGCGACACGCTCGGAGCCCTTGGTGATCACCAGGAAGTTCACCACCGTCAGGATCAGGAAGATCACCAGCCCGACGGCCAGGTTGCCGCCGACCACAAAGTTGCCGAACGCCTGGACGATATGCCCGGCATCGCCCTGGAGCAGGATCAGCCGAGTGGTCGCCACCGACAGCGCCAGCCGGAACAACGTGGTCAGCAGCAGCACCGCCGGGAACGAGGAAAAGGCCAACGGACGGGGCAGGTAGAGCGAGAGCACGATCAGCAGGCAGGAGATGCAGATGTTGACCGCGATCAGCGCATCGACCACCGAGGTCGGCAGCGGCAGGATCAGCATGAACACGATGCCCAGCACCACGAACGCGCCGGCTACCTCGATGCGCCGCACCGCTGCGCCGGCGACTTTGTTCAACAGGGCGATCATGCGTGCACTCCTATGATCGGTGCGGCGGTCTGCCCGCGAACCTCGCCACGGGAACGCTCATCCAGCAGCACCAACAGATTCTTCAATGCGCTCTGCCGACTCTTGCCGTCGCGCCAGAGCGCCAGCGGCAAACGCTTGAGCATCGAATACAAGCCGTTCAGCGAAACCAGTTGGTCGCGTTCCTCTTCACCGCCGAGCTCACGCCCAATGCGGCGCACTTCGGCCGCCGACAAGCCACTGGCCGCCACCCCGAGCATGCGCTGGAGCAACAGCACCGCGGTGAGCTGGCTGGCCGGGCAACTGCCGGCCAATTGCTCCAGCAACTGCCGGCAGCTGTGCAGCACGCTGCCGAGCTGGGTCGAAGCGGCCAGGCCGATCAGCAGCGCACGCAGCTTGGCGGTGGGGCTCGACGGGGTCTGCGCGGCGATGTCGTCCGCCAGGGCCCGGCGCATCATGTCCAGCCCCGACACGAACGCGGCTTCGCCAAACAGCCCGAGCAGCGCCTGCATCATGGTGGGCAGGGATTGCTTGAGCACCACGGTGTCGTAGTAGAGGCGGCGCACCGCCTGGCGCAGTTGCGGATCGCCGCCCGCCGCGCGCAACGCTTCGGCGATGTTCATGCCGGCCTGGATCTGCGCGCTGTATTGTTCGCGCAGCAATTGCAGGTAGTCGCGGGCCCGCTTGGCTTCGACCTGCCGGCCCTGGGACTCGGCCTCGCGCACCACTTGTTGCAGGATCAGGTCGGTACGGGCCGGATCCCCACCGGTGGCTTGCACCACGTCTTCGAGCACCGGCTCGCCGTAGAGCAGGGTCCCGGCCTGGGCCGCCATCGCACTCAGGCTCTGCTTGCCGGGATGACCGAGTTGGTCGTACCACTCTTCCAATCGCTCACGCGTCTCGACCCGCGTCTGGCCCACCTCGCTGCGCGCATTACGGATGCGCCGCTGGCTCAAGGCCTTGGTGTTGCGCTCCACGTGATGGCTGAAGGTCATGCCGACCTCCTCCATCGAATTGGACTGCACGGCCTGTTGCGTTTCGACAGGCTTGCCAACGCCCTCCAGCGCCGAAGCGGCTTGGGCGAGATTGACGGCAATGCGCATGTTTGTCGGTGCTTCTACTTTCATGATGACCATGAGCGTGGTTTCGGACGCTCAATGGGTGGCAGTGCTTCGCTGTTCGGTTCCATCCCTCACACAGGCTTTTTCCGATGCATTCGCAGGGTGGCACCAGCGTGCTTTTTCACCCGGCCATGCGGTGCAAATTATTGCAGTGGCGCTCGGGTCGGCTGTGCACGGCTCTGCACAGATAGAGCCTGAGCTCTAACAAAAAATTGTTACTTATCAATGTGATAAAGCAAAAAATTGGTTTGGCACAGGTCCTGCTGATAGGGGTTGTCGACATCCGATCGACGCTATGCACCTATTCAGAGGGATTCATCGATGAGCAGTCTGAACCTCGTGTCACCCCCGAAAACCTCCTCGCCAGGCATGACATTTGGCGAGGAGCGCAAACTGCGTCTGTTTGTACAAAAGCGTGTGCTCAACCAGGACGACGCCGACGACCTCATCCAACTCACGTACCTGGAAGCCTGGCGCAACCAGGAGAAATTCAAGGGGCTGGCCAAGCCCGACACCTGGCTGTGCGGAATCGCCCTGAACCTTATCCGTAACCATTTCCGCCGCTACTACGCGCAGCCGCCGCTGAGCACCTTCGATGAGAGCGAGTTCCACGAATCGAGTGACGACATCGACCTCAGCGAGCTGTGCGACAACCGCCGGCTGCTGGATCGCACGCTGTTGGCGATGGATGAGCTGCCCAAGGACATGCGCGAAACCTTGTGGACCGCCGTGGACACCGAGAGCAGCTACCGCGACGCCGCCGAACGCCTGGGCGTGCCCATCGGGACCGTGCGCTCGCGTTTGTTCCGTGCCCGCGAGCAACTCAAGCGCAGCGTTTATGGAGAAGCCCGATCATGACCACCAATCGCTTGAACAGCCGACTCGACCTGCCCCACGGCGTACGTCGCTACACGCCCGACGACCTGCCGGTGATGACCGATATCTTCAACGAAAGCGCTCTGGGGGGCACCAGTTCCCCCGTGCTCAGAGCGTTTTCCCTGAAGGAAATGACATTCTTCGTCGACTGCTTCGTCAAGGAGGGCGACCCGATCTACGTGCTGGAGCGCGGGGGCGAAGTCGTCGCCTGGCTGATCGTCAACCGCTTCAGTTGGGGCGCCCAGGCCTGCCGGTTGACCGGAGAGGTGTCGATCTACGTGCGCAACGACCATGTGGGCAGCGGCGTCGGCATTCGCCTTGGCCAAGCCGCCGTGGTGTTGGCCCGACGCTATGGCTTCGAGACGCTGGTGGCCTGGATCATCGAGCATAACGAGGCCAGCAAACGCGGCGTGCAAGGCCTGGGCGCGACGCAATGGGGGCGGTTTCCGGGCATTGCCCGGTTCGCCGACACGCGGGCCGACGTGGTCCTCTACGGGCTGCACCTGACGTCGGACGTTTCGCCCCCTGCCACCCCACACACCCGGCAGGCGAACGCGGTCCTGGCGTAACGTCACGGCTCGCCCAGCCGGGTTGTCGGGCGAGCCTCACCTGCCATTGTCAGTCCACCGACCAGCGCACAGGCAAGGCTTGCGGCCCTCTGAAATTGGGGACATAGCGCCAGTGCACGGCCTCGGGCGCCACCGCCAGTTGCAGCCCCGGACAGCGCCTGAGCAAGGTGTTCAATGCGATTTCCAGTTCCTGCCGGGCCAGCGAGGCCCCCAGGCAATGGTGCGTGCCTTTGCCGAACGACAGGTGCGGACAGGCCGGGCGGGTGATGTCCAGGGTGTCGGGATGGGCACACAGCGCTTCATCACGATTGGCCGACCCCACCACCGCCATCAGTAGCTGGCCACGCTGCAAGCGTTGCCCCGCCAATTCGGTGTCCTGGGTCACGAAGCGGACCATGGCGCGCTCCACCGACGAGTCATAGCGCAGCAATTCCTCGACGGCATTGGGCATCAGGCCCGGTTCGTCGCGCAGTTGAACCAGCGCCTGGGGATGCTGCACGAGCAGGTACACCGCATTGCCGATCATCGACGCCGCCGTTTCATGCCCGGCGATGATGAGCAGCGCGATCATGCTGCACAGCTCGCTGCAACTGAGCACGTTGCCCTCTTCCTCGACCTGCACCAACGCAGTCACCAGGTCGTCGGTGGGCTGCGCCCGACGCTGCTCGATCAAGGCCAGCATGTAGCTCGCGAACTCGCTGTAGCAGCGCTGCAACTCGCTCAAGTCGTGCCCGACCTGCTGGACGATCATGTGGGACCAACGGCGAAAATCGTCCCGGTCCCGGGCGGGTACGCCGAGCAGCTCGGCGATGACGGTGATCGACAAGGGAAACGCATACTGGCTCACCACGTCCATGTGTCCGCTGGGCCCGGCCTGGTCCAGCAGCGTCTCGGCGATCTGCTCGATGCGCGGGCGCATGGCATTGACCGCCTTGAGCGTGAATGCCTTGTTCACCAGCCGGCGCAAGCGACGGTGGCGCTCGCCGTCGCGGTTGAGCATGTGATCGTTGAGAAAGGCGATGGATTGCTCACCCCCGATCATCGCCGCGAACTGCGGGCTGATGCGGGCCGGGTCACGGGCAAAGCGCTCGTTGTCCAGCAGCACGGTCTCGACTTCCCGAGCGCCGGTGACGTACCAGATCGGCAACTGCCCCTGCGGTTGGCTGAGGAACACCGGCGCGACCTCGCGCAGCGCCGCATAGTGCCGGTAAGCCGCGCTGCGGAAGGCATCGCTGTTGAAATCGACGCCGTTGAAATCAAGGGTGCGCTCGTGCGCCATGGGCATGCTCCAGAGACAGGATGGTTGCCCGTGAGTGGCCTGGCGTGCAGAAAAGATCCATACCCACCGCCCTCGGGAAAACCTCTGAACCGTTTGCGGCGCCGCGCTCACTCAGCAGAGACCTTCCCCTCTTTTCTGGAGCACACATGACGCGCGCACTCGTAGTCCATGGCCATTGCGACCCTCGCTTCGAACCGGTCAGGGCGGCCTTCAGCCAACTGATGCAAAGCCCCTTCGAACGCGGTGCCGCCTTGTGCATGCAGGTCGACGGCGAAACAGTCATCGACCTCTGGGCCGGCCAGGCCGGGCCCGAACCGGATCACCATTGGCAACACGACACCCTGCTCAACCTGTTCTCCTGCACCAAGCCCTTCACGGCGGTGGCGATCATGCAATTGGTCGGCGAAGGCCGGCTGGACCTGGACGCCCCGCTCTGCCAGCACTGGCCGGCCTTCGCCGACGCCGGCAAAGCCTCGATCACCCTGCGCCAGGTGCTGTGCCACCGCGCCGGGCTGCCGGCGCTGCGTACACCGTTGGCGCCGCAAACCCTGTACGACTGGGACACCATGGCGCAGCTGATTGCCGGGGAACAGCCCTGGGCCGGCGCCGGCGAACGGCAGACCTATTCGCCGTTGCTGTTCGGCTGGATCCTGGGTGAGCTGCTGCGTCGGGTGGACGGCCTGCCCCCCGCCCAGAGCATTTGCCGCCGGGTGGCCGCGCCACTGGCGCTGGACTTCCACCTGGGCCTGGACGACGCGACCATGGCGCGCTGTGCCTACATGGCACGGACCAAGGAAGACATCGACGACGAGGCCTTCGGGCGCGTGCTCCAGGACGTGCTCACCGAGCCGACAGCCATGAGCGCCCTGGCTTTCGCCAACCCTCCGATGGTGCTGGGACGCAGCAACGAACCCGGCTGGAAGCGCATGACCCAACCGGCCGCTAACGGGCACGGCAACGCGCGCAGCCTGGCGACGTTCTACGCCGGCCTGCTCGACGGGCGCTTGCTGGAATCACCGCTGCTCAATGAAATGCTGCGCGAACACAGCGCCGAGTACGACCCGACGCTCCAGACGCCGGCGCGCTTCGGCCTGGGCATCATGCTCGACCAGCCGAACGTGGCGAATGGCAGCTATGGCATGGGCAGCGAGGCGTTCGGCCACATGGGCGCCGGTGGCACGGTCGGTTTCGCCGATCCGGAGCGCGGCGTCTCGTTCGGCTTCGCGTGCAATACGATCGGTTCCTACGTGTTGATGGACCCGCGCGGCCGGCACCTGGCCAACGTCGCGACGGATTGTCTGTAGCCTGTTTGAGCGGTGCCTCGCCCCGGGCACGGGGCGAGCGTCGGGTCATGCCCCTGGCGGCACGTTGGCCTCCGCGACCTGGGTCCCCACCGCCCCGGCCTCGGGGGTGACGACCCGTTGTTCTTCGCCGCCCGGCACCCGGGGTTGCGCCGCCCGGGCGATCAGGTCCGGCTGCGCGCTCAATCGGCGCGAGGCCGCCATGGGCATCAGCAAGCGCCCACTGGCCCGGCCTCGTCCAGCCGGGTTGAGCATGCGCAACTCGCGCTCATGCACACCGGACAGCACCGCCAGGTGCGCCAGGTCCACCGGCTGCGCCAGGGCGAGCATCTGGAAGTACGGCTGGTCGGCGATGGGCACCAGGTCGACGCCATAGTCCGCCGGCGTATTGACCAACTGCGACAGCGCCAGCAACCGCGGCACGTAGTTCTGGGTCTCGCCGGGCAGCGACAGGTCCCAGTAGCGGGTCGCCAGGCCACGGGCCCGGTTACGCGTGATGGCGTCGCGCACCCGTCCTTCGCCGGCGTTGTAGGCAGCCAGCGCCAACAGCCAGTCGCCGTCGAAGTAGTCATGCAGGTAAGACAGGTAGTCCAGGGCGGCGCGGGTGGAAGACGGAATATCCCGGCGCTCGTCATAGTCGGCCCGCTGCTGCAATTGATAACGGCGCCCCGTGGCCGGGACGAACTGCCACAGGCCCATGGCCTGGGCGGGCGATTGTGCGTTCGGGTTGAAACCGCTCTCGATGGCCGGCAACAGCGCCAGCTCCAGCGGCATGTTGCGCTTGCTCAACTCGCCGACGATGAAGTGCAGGTAACGGCTGCCGGCGCGCCCGGTCTGGGTGAGAAACGCCGGGCGCTCCATCAGCCAGCGGCGCTGCTCGTCGATGCGCGCCACGCCGCGGGTCTTGGCTTGCAGCGAAAACCCCTGGCGCATGCGCGCCCACAGACTGCCGTCGCCTTGGGACGACAGTTCTTCGATCTGGACGATCGTGTCCGTGGGCGCCGGCGTGCGCCAGCGCAGTTGCGATCGATAGGTTTCATTGGCGTACGGGTCACCGATGGTCAGCGGCGGTTCGAGGTGCTGGCAGCCGTACAGCAAGGACCCCATCGCCAACATGGACAGCCCCCTGGGGACGAAGCGAAGGACCGGCGAACGTGAAAGTGAACGGGACATGGGCGGTCAACCTTGAATGAGGTGGCGCCAATGGGTGGCCGATCCCGGCCCGGCGGTTCCCATCCGCACGACATGACAACGGCACTTGGAACCGAAATGCCGCCGGCGTCACTCACGAGGGGCAGCAGGCGCTCGTCGCGCCTGGATGACAATGCGAGGTCAATCATGGCGTCACCCATCTATTGCAAGCTGATCGATCAGCTTTGCGCCCTCACGATGATTCCCACCCCGTCCGCGTTCTACGAACAGGCGAACCTGTCGGTCAAGGAGGTCGACTTTTCCCTCAAGCACACCCCCAGCGTGGGTGAAGGCGACGTGTTCATCTACGCCAGCTTCGGGCCGCTGCCGACCGCCAATCGCGAAGCCGTCCTGCAACGGCTGCTGGAAACCAATCTCTACCTGCTGAGCGGGCCGTTCTGCCCGTCCCTGTCCTACAACAGCGACAGCGAACTGGTGATCCTGATCGGCCACGTGCCCCTGGAAAACCTCACCGCCGAACACTTGCTGGGGCTCATGGGCGGTATCGCCGACATGGCGCTGATCTGGCGAGAGGGTTACTTCTTCGACGGTGCCAGCCCGAACGGCGCCGCCAGGCCCACCCAGCACAAACCGACACCCCGTAGCACCGGGCTCAACAACGCCCTGTCAATCTAGGAGAGCACGACATGCCAGATTTATCCGTAGGACGAAGCACAAGCTCGGCGACGTTGCACGATGCAGATCGGATCACACCGATGGGCTCCCGCCTGTCCGAACAGGTCCGCCCCTCTACCACGCCGCTGGTGCCTTATCACTTCGAAGGAAAACCGAGCGACGCCACCCAGCAGACCCTCAGGACCCGGCAGCAGCGCCTGACAGGGCTGGTCAACACCCTCGGCAAGAAAAACCCCGACACCGACCCGCTCGGCTACGCGCGCGAGCACATGAGCCTGGAAAGTAAAGTACTGGGCTTTGCGCCAAGAACCAGCTATCAGGATGTGCAGAAGCAACTGGTCGAACTGGGCGGCACCCCCCACCCGATGCTGTCTGGCCACGAAGAAACCGCCGAGTTCGTCAAGGACTTCAACCAATACCTGGGCATGAGCGAGGAAGACCGCAAGGAAGGCGGCGGTTTCAAGGCCGTCTGGGACAAACACTGCGACCGCGTGGGTAACACCCTCGGCGCCTACCATTCGCTGTGCCAGGAGGTCATCGAAGGCACGCCGCAGGGGGATGAACGTACGAGTCTGCAAAGCAGCCATGATGCCTTCCGCGGTTACGCCAAAGGCGTCATGCAAGCCATGACGCAAGAGCTGCCCGACCGCTTGAATACCTTCATGGAAAGCCGCATCGAGCACGCGCGCAGTGCGATGAACAACGAGAGCCTTTCCCAGCCCGAACGAGACCAGGCGACCTCTGAACTGAACCAGTTGATCAAGGTTCAGGTGGAATTCGAAGAGTTAGTGGACAAGAAGGACGACAAGCCCAGCGAACTGACGACGGCGACGAAGAAAAACGAAGTGCTGGACACGGCGCTGAAGAACGTCGGCCGCCAGGACTATGTCGCAGACCTCAAGACCCACAGTGGATTCCTGACGGGGCTGGCGGTGTTTGCCGATGCGGGCATTCCGCAAGGCTTCGCCTCCTCGGCCCACTTCGGTGCCAGCACCGCGGCAATCGATGAGAAGCTCGACGGTACGCACCTCGCAGCCCACGCCGCGGGTACCTCGGCCGTCCTGGGCGCCGCCCATAAAGTGGTCAGCGACAGCGCCCGCCCCATCATCCAGACCATCGTCGATAAAACCATCGGCAGTGGCCTGGAGAAGGTCGATCCGCTGTCGGTGTACCCCAAGGCCCTGCAGGACGTGACGGTGAATGGGCGACGGGTCGCCAATCCTCAACGCGAGGCCCTCGACAAGACGCAGGAAGACAAGCGCACCAGTTTCCTGCTTAAACAAAACGCCAATAACTTCGGCACCATCAGCGGCGACTTCACCGGTTACCTCGCGTTCGGTGCGGCTCACGCGGTACGCGAAGCCCTGAATCAATTCACCAGCGTGAACGCTTCGGGCATCGGCGCCCGTAGCCTGGCGTCCGCGGTCGGTGGCACGTTCATGGCCGGCGGTCAGGCCGTGGCCAAATATTCTCAAACCCACGGTGACGAGAAGATCCCGACCTACCGGGTCAAAAACGAAACGCGCGAATGGAAGGAGCTCCTGCCCAAGGCCCTGGCCGAATCAAGCAAAGTGCTGCCAACCAACATGACCAATATCAGTGACTATGTGAACCGAATCGTTGGTGTCGGTGCGGGTATTACCATGCGCACCGCAGTAGGGGACGCCGCCGCGCCAGGCGAAGATGCCGAGACGCTGGAAAAAATGCAGCAGATCATCACGACCTTCTTCTCCTCGGGCCTGACCCTGCTTCCGTTCTTTGCCAACAGCGTAGCGGCACCGCTGGAAAACAAAGCGTTGAACGACGGCAAGGACGACCTGACCGCACGCGCAAACGTCCCATGGCAGAACCTCACGAATGCAAATCGGGACACCCTGCCCCACACCCAGCCACCGGGTTGGAGACGCGCTGGCGAGAACGTCTATCACGGCACTCGCGGAGCTTCTCAACTGGTTCCGCAAGCCACGGTCGCCGGGCTTAACGTGGGTGCAGAGTGGATTAAGAGCCTGGGCCCAGGGCCTAAGAATACGGCGGCAGGCGACACGATGGAGCTGGCCGAACGAGGCGAAGCGCCACCGCAAGGCGGGCCGTCCAACGAACCGACGCCGACTACCCGGCCAAGCTGATGACCCCGTCGGGCCGTCCTTCGACGGCTCGACGATCACCACCTGAAACCTCCCTCCCACTACCGGCCGCCGGCGCTGCCTGCGGTCGGCCCTCCTGACGCACGCCGACTGACATCCCCCGCACTTCGACGACAGGCGTGATTGCTGTCGCAATCAACGATAGCCTTGCGATGCTCGGCCTCGGCCACCCGGTCGCGGCACCGAACCTTCCACCGCCTATTACGCTGGCCGCGGGGCCGTCTGGAGAAAATCCCTCCAATGGACGATGCGCCGAGAAGCGGCCGTATGCTAAACAGGGAATCAACAGCGACACGATGGACCGCTGTCACCCGAATAAGGAATCCCCATGAAACGCACCCTCGTTGCCTTCCTGTCACTGGTCGTCACCGCTGTCATCGTCGCGGGCGGCTACCTCTACAGCAAGCAGCCCACCCGCCAGGGCACGGTGCAATTGCAGGGCCTGCAAGGCTCGGTGACCGTGCGCTACGACGAGCGTGGGGTGCCGCATATCCGCGCCGAGAACGAAGCCGATCTGTACCGCGCCCTCGGCTATGTCCATGCCCAGGATCGGCTGTTCCAGATGGAGATCATGCGACGCCTGGCCCGTGGCGAACTGGCCGAGATACTAGGGCCCAAACTGCTCGACACCGACAAGCTGATGCGCAGCCTGCGGATCCGCGAGCGGGCCGCACGCTATGTGACGGAGCAGGATCCGCAATCCCCGGCCTGGATCGCCATGCAGGCGTACCTGGACGGCATCAATGCCTACCAGGACAGCCACACCCGGCCGCTGGAGTTCGATGTGCTGGGCATTCCCAAGCGCCCCTTCACCGCCGAAGACACCGTGAGCATCACCGGCTACATGGCCTACAGTTTCGCCGCGGCCTTTCGCACCGAACCGCTGCTGACTTATGTGCGCGATCAACTGGGCGCTGACTACCTGGATATCTTCGACCTCGCTTGGCAGCCCCAGGGCGTGCTGGCCGAGGGCCGCAAAAGCGCCTTGCCACTGGCCGCCAATGACTGGAAAGACCTCAATGCCCTGGCCCGCCTGAGCGAGCAGGCCCTGGCCGAGAAGGGCCTGCCGCAGTTCGAAGGCAGTAACGCCTGGGCGGTCTCCGGCAGCCGCACCCACAGCGGCAAGCCGTTGCTGGCGGGCGACCCGCACATTCGCTTTTCCGCGCCCTCGGTGTGGTACGAGGCGCACCTGTCGGCACCCGGCTTTGAACTCTACGGGCATTACCAGGCGCTGATGCCGTTTGCGACGCTGGGCATGAACAAGGATTTTGGCTGGAGCATCACCATGTTCCAGAACGACGACCTGGACCTGATCGCCGAGAAGGTCAACCCGGACAATCCCGAGCAGGTCTGGTACCGCGACAAGTGGGTGGACATGACTCGCAGCGAGCAGCAGATCGCGGTCAAGGGCCAGGCGCCGGTGACGCTGGTGCTGCGCCAGTCGCCCCATGGGCCGATCGTCAACGACGCCCTCGGTGCCAACGCCGGCAAGACCCCGGTCGCCATGTGGTGGGGCTTTCTGGAGAGCCGTAACCCGATCCTCGAAGCCTTCTATCAGCTCAACCGCGCCGACACGCTCACCAAGGCGCGCGATGCCTCGGCCAAGATCCATGCACCGGGGTTGAACGTCGTCTGGGCCAATGCCAAGGGCGACATCGGCTGGTGGGCCGCCGCGCAGTTGCCCAAGCGGCCGAGCGGCGTGAAGCCAGGGTTCATGCTCGACGGCAGCAGCGCCGAGGCGGAAAAGGACGGTTTCTACCCCTTCAGCAGCAACCCGCAGGAGGAGAACCCGGCGCGGGGCTACATCCTTTCGGCCAACTTCCAGCCGGTGGCGGCCAGCGGCATCGAGATCCCGGGCTACTACAACCTCGCCGACCGCGGCCAGCAACTGAACCTGCAGCTCGGCGACAAGCAGGCCAAGTGGGACATCCAGACCACCCAGGCACAGCAACTGGGTACCACCACCGCCTACGGCCCCCGTCTGCTCGCGCCGCTGCTGCCCGTGCTGCGTGGCGTGATCAGCGACCCGCAGGAACGCAAATGGGTGGAACAACTGGCCCAATGGTCCGGCGATTACCCGCTGGACTCCGTCAGCGCCACGCTGTTCAACCAGTTTCTGTTCAACCTGGCCGAGGCGGCGCTGCGCGATGAACTGGGCGACGGCTTCTTCGACACGGCGCTGTCGACCCGGGTGATCGATGCGGCCCTGCCACGCCTGGCGGCTTCAGCCGATTCCCCCTGGTGGGACGATCGCTCGACGCTGGGCACGGAAACCCGCGCCGACATCGTCCACATCGCCTGGAGCAAAAGCCTCGCGCACCTGAAGGCCACCCTGGGCGAGGATGCCAGCCAGTGGCAATGGGGCAAGGCCCACACCCTGATCCATGGTCATCCGCTGGGCCAGCAGAAACCGCTGGACCGGCTCTTCAACGTCGGCCCGTTCGCGGCACCGGGCACCCATGAGGTGCCCAACAACCTTTCCGCCCGCATCGGTCCGGCGCCCTGGCCGGTGACCTACGGGCCCTCCACCCGGCGCATCATCGACTTTGCCGACCCGAGCCACAGCGTCACCATCAACCCTGTAGGCCAGAGCGGCGTGTTGTTCGACAAGCATTACGAGGATCAGGCCGAGGCGTACATCGAGGGGGTGTATCACCAGGCACACCTGGCCGAGGAAGAGGTGACGGCCAACACCCATGGCACGCTCAAACTGTTACCGGCCCGAGCCCCTTGAACGAGGAGCGGGCTTTTTTTCACCGCCAACGGGCCTGTTCGTCATGGATGGTCAAGACTACAAGGCTCAACACCCCGTCCACTTCCTGAGGAGTCAACGCAATGTTCAATAACTGGTCCGAACTGCTGCCTACCATCAAGTCCGCCTTCGGTGCCCTGGGCAAGAGCAACCCGAAGATGGTCAAGGCCTACATGGCCCTGGATGAAGCCGCCGCCGAGAACAACGTGCTCGATGCCAAGACCCGCGAGCTGATCTCCATTGCCGTGGCAATCACCACCCGCTGCGACGGTTGCATCGGCGTCCACACCGATGCCGCCATCAAGGCTGGCGCCACCCGAGAAGAAATCGCCGCCACCCTGGCAACTGCCGTGTCACTGAACGCCGGCGCGGCCTACATCTACTCCCTGCGGGCACTGGAGGCCCATGACACGCTGAAGAAATGAGCAAGTGGCGGGACAACGCCGGCGCCCGCCCCACCGCCTTCGCGGGCAAGCCCGCTCCCACAATTGGTTCTGTGGTGGCCACAAACCCAAGGCAACCCCACAGTTGCTCTGTGGTGGCCACAGACTCAAGGCAATCCCACAACTGCCCTGTGGTGGCCACAAACCCAAGGCAATCCCACAACTGCCCTGTGGTGGCCACAGACTCAAGGCAATCCCACCATTGCTCTGTGGTGACCACAGACTCAAGGCAACCGCAAAACCTGTGGGAGCGGGCTTGCCCGCGAAGACGGCCGCACAGTCAACATCGCCATTGACTGACCCACCGCCTTCGCGAGCAAGCCCGCTCCCACACTCACACCTGGGCGGTCGCGGCGCGGCGCACTTCCGGTTGTTTCCAGGAATCGGCGGCGCTTTCCTCGATGGCTTGCTGGATGGCGCGCTTGCGGTTCTCTTCGGCACGACGGCTGAAGTACCAGACCAGGAACGTCACCAGCGACACCGCCAGCAGGATCAGGCTGGCCACGGCGTTGATCTCCGGCTTGACGCCCAGGCGCACCGCCGAGAACACTTCCATCGGCAAGGTCGTCGACCCCGGCCCCGACACGAAGCTGGCCAACACCAGGTCATCCAGGGACAGCGCGAACGACATCATGCCCCCTGCCGCCAGCGACGGCGCGATCATCGGGATGGTGATCAGGAAGAACACCTTCCACGGCCGCGCGCCCAGGTCCATGGCCGCCTCTTCGATGGACAGGTCCAGTTCACGCAAGCGGGCCGAAACCACTACCGCCACGTAGGCCGCGCAGAACGTCGTGTGGGCGATCCAGATCGTGACGATGCCACGCTCCTGGGGCCAGCCGATGATCTGCGCCATGGCCACGAACAGCAGCAACAGCGACAGGCCGGTGATCACCTCCGGCATGACCAGCGGCGCGGTGACCAGCCCACCAAACAACGTACGCCCCTTGAAGTGAGTGATGCGGGTCAGCACGAAGGCCGCCAGCGTACCCAGCGCCACGGCGGCCACCGCCGTGTAGCAGGCGATTTCCAGCGAGCGCAGCACCGACCCCATCAACTGGGTGTTGTCCAGCAGGCCGACGTACCACTTGATCGACCAGCCGCCCCACACCGTCACCAGTTTCGAGGCGTTGAACGAGTAGATCACCAGGATCAGCATCGGTGCGTAGATGAACAGCAAACCCAGCACCAGCATCAGGCTTGAAAAACTGAAGCGCTTCATTCCTTGCCCTCCATTTCCTTGGCCTGACTGCGGTTGAACAGGATGATGGGCACGATCAGGATTGCCAGCATCACCACCGCCAGGGCGGATGCCACCGGCCAGTCACGGTTGTTGAAGAATTCCTGCCACAGCACTTTGCCGATCATCAGGGTTTCCGGACCGCCCAGCAGTTCCGGGATCACGAACTCGCCCACCACGGGGATGAACACCAGCATGGCCCCGGCGATGATGCCGTTCTTGGACAGCGGCACGGTGATTTTCCAGAAGCTGTTGAACGTGCTCGAACCCAGGTCGGAAGCGGCCTCCAGCAGGCTGGGGTCGTGTTTGACCAGGTTGGCGTACAGCGGCAGGATCATGAACGGCAGGTAGGAGTAGACCACCCCGATGTAGACCGCCAGGTTGGTGTTGAGGATCTGCAACGGTTCGCTGATCCAGCCCATGCTCAGCAGGAAACCATTGAGCAAGCCGTTGTTGCTGAGGATGCCCATCCACGCATAGACGCGGATCAGGATCGCGGTCCAGGTCGGCATCATGATCAACAGCACCAGCACCGTCTGGACTTCCTTGCGGGCGTTGGCGATGCCGTAGGCCATCGGATAACCGATCAGCAGGCACAACACGGTGCTGATCAGCGCCATCTTCAGCGAGCCGAGGTAGGCGGCGATGTACAGCTCGTCGTCGCTCAGCATCGCGTAGTTGGCGAAGTTGAGCAGCACCTGCAGCTTCTGGTCGACGTAGCTGTAGATCTCGGTGTATGGCGGAATGGCCACGTCGGCTTCGGCGAAGCTGATCTTCAGGACGATGAAGAACGGCAGCATGAAGAACAGGAACAGCCAGATGAAAGGCACCCCGATGACCAGTTGACGGCCACCGGGCGTTATTCGATCGAGTCGGCGTTTGAATTTGCGCATGTTCATGAGCGAAGCACCACGCCGCTGTCATCTTCCCACCAGACGAACACCTGGTCGCCCCAGGTCGGGCGCTGGCCACGGCGTTCGGCGTTGGCGACGAAGGACTGCACCAGCTTGCCGCTCGGCAACTCGACGTAGAACACCGAGTGCCCGCCCAGGTAGGCGATGTCGTGGACCTTGCCGCTGGACCAGTTGTGCTCGCAGGTCGGTTGCTCGACGGTCACCAGCAGTTTTTCCGGGCGAATGGCGTAGGTCACCGACTTGTCCTGCACCGAGGTGCTGATCCCGTGGCCGACGTAGATGTTGCGATCCAGGTCCTTGCAGGTCAGCACCGCGTGCCCCTCGGCGTCGTCCACCACTTCGGTCTCGAAGATGTTGACGTTGCCGATGAACTCGCAGACCAGCCGGCTGGTCGGGGTCTCGTAGATGTCGATCGGGCTGCCGATCTGGGCGATCCAGCCCAGGTGCATGATCGCGATGCGCTCGGCCATGGTCATGGCCTCTTCCTGGTCGTGGGTCACCATCACGCAGGTCACGCCGACCCGCTCGATGATCTCCACCAGTTCGAGCTGCATCTGCGAGCGCAGCTTCTTGTCCAGGGCCCCCATGGGTTCGTCGAGCAGCAACAGCTTGGGACGCTTGGCCAGGGAACGGGCCAGGGCCACGCGCTGGCGCTGGCCGCCGGAGAGCTGGTGCGGCTTGCGCTTGGCGTACTGGCTCATCTGCACCAGCTTGAGCATTTCGGCCACGCGGGCCTCGATCTCAGGCTTGGGGATCCTGTCCTGCTGCAGGCCGAAGGCGATGTTCTGCGCCACGGTCATGTGCGGGAACAGGGCGTAGGACTGGAACATCATGTTGATCGGCCGCTCGTACGGCGGCATGTCGGTGATGTCCACACCGTCGAGGAAAATGCGCCCCTCCGTGGGCCGCTCGAAGCCGGCGAGCATGCGCAGCAAGGTGGATTTGCCCGAACCCGAACCGCCGAGCAAGGCGAAGATCTCGCCTTTCTTGATCTCCAGGGACACATCGTCCACGGCAATCGTCTCGTCGAACTTCTTCGTGACCCGGTCGATTTTGACCAGCACCTGCTTGGGTGTCTGGTCGCCCTCGAGGGCTTTCTTATAGGCGCCGGAGGCAACTGCCATTTGCGAAACTCCCACAGAATTTACTGTTCGCCCCATGCGGGCGAGCGTTTAGTTAGAGCGCTTAACGCTATTTACCCGACTTGACCTTGGTCCAACTGCGGGTCATGAGTCGTTGAATCTTGGGCGGCAACTCGGAGTTGACGTACAGCTTGTCGACGACCGCCTGCGGTGGGTACACCGCTTCATCGGTGCGCACTTTCTGATCCATCAGTTCGCCCGCCTTCGGGTTCGGGTTGGCGTAGCCGACGGCGTCGCTCACCTGGGCGATCACCTCAGGCTTGAGCAGGTAGTTGATGAAGGCATGGGCCTCCTTGACGTTGGTGGCGTCGCGCGGGATCGCCAGCATGTCGAACCAGAGGTTGCCGCCTTCCTTGGGGATCACGTAGGCGATCTCGACGCCTTTGCCGGCTTCGCTGGCACGCGAGCGGGCCTGGAAGATGTCGCCGGAGAAACCGGCGGCCACGCAGATCTCGCCATTGGCCAGATCGGAGATGTACTTGGAGGAATTGAAGTAGGTCACGTACGGCCGGATCTTGAGGAGCTGGGCCTCGGCCTTCTTGTAGTCTTCAGGGTTTTCGCTGTTGGGGCTCAGGCCCAGGTAGTTGAGCATCGCCGGGATCATTTCGTCGCCCGAGTCGAGGAACGACACGCCGCAGCTGGAGAGTTTCTTGATGTTTTCCGGCTCGAACAGCATGGCCCACGAGTCGATCTTGTCGACGCCCAGCACCGCCTTGACCTTCTCGACGTTGTAGCCGATGCCGTTGGTGCCCCACAGGTACGGCACGGCGTACTGGTTGCCCGGGTCGTTACGCTCCAGGCGCTTGAGCAGCGCGGGGTCCAGGTTGGCGTAGTTGGGCAACTGGGCCTTGTCGAGTTTCTGGAACGCCCCGGCCTTGATCTGCTTGCCCAGGAAGTGGTTGGACGGCACGACCACGTCGTAGCCGGTACGACCGGCCAGCAACTTGCCTTCCAGGGTTTCGTTGGAATCGAACACGTCATACACCGGCTTGATGCCAGTGGCTTTTTCGAAGTCCGCCAGGGTGGTCTCGCCGATGTAGTCCGACCAGTTATAAATATGCACGGTGGAAGCAGCCTGGACACTGACGGCGAGCGTCAGGCCGGCGCCGACCAGCAAGGCGTTGCGTAACAAAGAAAAGACTGGCACGTGGAGGTCCTCTTAAATAGTTGGGCCCAAGTTGCCCCCGTTACCTGGCCACGACAGGCCCTGCAACAAAACCGGCGCGCAACTTACCCTCGATAAACCGATCCAGCAAAACTTTTAGTTATTCTTGGCTTCCTGTTGCCGCCGCCTCGGAGGGCGACGGCGACAGGAAAGTACTTCAGGCCGGCTTACTTGCCGGATTTGATCTTGGTCCAGCTGCGGGTCAGGATCCGCTGGGTGGCCGGCGGCAAGTCGCTGATCGCGTAGAGCTTGGCTTTCACTTCATCCGACGGGTAGATGTTCGGGTCGCCGGAGATGTCTTTTTCCACCAGCGCCGTCGCCGCCTTGTTGCCGTTCGGGAAGCGTACGTTGTTGGTGATCTCGGCCATGATTTCCGGCTTCAGCAGGAAGTTCATGTACTGGTAGGCCGCGTCGACGTTTTCGGCGTCCTTGGGAATGGCAACCATGTCATAGAAGGAACCGGCGCCCTCTTTTGGAATGGCGTAGGCCACCTTGACCTTGCCACCCGCTTCGGCAGCGCGGGACTTGGACTGTTCGATATCGCCCGAGTAACCCACGGCGACGCAGATGTTGCCGTTGGCCAGGTCAGAGATGTACTTGGACGAATGGAAATAGCTGATCGAAGGACGGATCTTGAGGAACAGTGCCTCGGCGTCGGCCAGTTGCTTCTTGTCCTGGCTGTCGGTCGGGTAGCCCAGGTAGTGCAACGCCACCGGAATCATTTCGGTCGGCGAGTCGAGGAAACTCACGCCGCAGCCCTTGAGCTTGGCGATGTTCTCCGGCTTGAGCAGGGTGTCCCACGAGTCGATCTTGTCGACGCCCAGCGCGGCCTTGACTTTCTCCGGGTTGTAGCCGATGCCGATGGTGCCCCACATGTAGGGGAAGGCATGCTGGTTGCCCTTGTCGCTGGCATCGCCAACGGCCTTGAGCAGGTCGGTGTCGAGATTCTTCCAGTTGGTCAGCTTGGACTTGTCCAGTGGCTGGTAGACGCCGGCCTTGATCTGCTTGGCCAGGAAGTTGTTCGACGGCACCACGATGTCATAACCGGATTTGCCGGCCAGCAACTTGGCTTCCAGGGTTTCGTTGCTGTCGAACACGTCGTAGACGACCTTGATCCCCGTTTCCTTCTCGAACTTGGCGACGGTGTCCGGCGCAATATAGTCGGACCAGTTATAGACGTGCAGCACTTTGTCGTCCGCCTGGACGGCACCCGCCATCACGCCCACCAGGGACATGGCGAGGAGGGTCTTGCCAGCTATCTTCATACCTAATGCCTTCATGGATTGATGCTCCAGTTATTCTTTTTAGCCACGTTCAGTAGCCGGCTCGCGGGCAACTTGAACAGCCGGTAGTCTGGCAAGTTACAGGGCAGGCTTTCAACACAAGCCCGGCCTTTTGTTCGCGCTGGGCGAGGCAAGCGCCTCGCTCAGAGCCTAGCACTTAGCCTTGCAACGCACTGAGGGTCAGGTCCAGGCACTGCCGCGCCTTGGTCACCAGTTCGTCGATCTCGGCCTTGCTGATCACCAGCGGCGGCGCAATGATCATGGTGTCGCCCACCGCACGCATGATCAGCCCGTTGTCGAAGCAGAACTGCCGGCAGATCATGCCCACGCCCCGACCTTCATAGCGCTTGCGCGTGGCCTTGTCCTGAACCAGTTCGATTGCCCCCAGCAGGCCGACACCCCGGACTTCACCCACCAGCGGATGATCGTTCAGTTCCCGCAGACGCTTCTGCAAATAGGGTGCCGTTTCGTTGTGGACGCGCTCGATGATCTTTTCTTCGCGCAGGATGCGGATGTTCTCCAGGGCCACCGCCGCGGCCACCGGGTGACCGGAGTAGGTGAAGCCGTGGTTGAAGTCGCCCCCTTCATTGAGCACCTCGACCACATCGTCACGCACGATCAGCCCGCCCATGGGGATGTAGCCGGAGGTCAGGCCCTTGGCGATGGTCATCATGTGCGGCTTCAAACCGAAATGATCGGTGCCGAACCACTCCCCGGTGCGACCAAAACCGCAGATCACTTCGTCGGCCACGAACAAGATGTCGTACTTGGCGAGGATTTCCTTCACCCGCGGCCAGTAGCTGTCCGGCGGAACGATCACGCCGCCCGCGCCCTGGATCGGCTCGGCGATGAACGCACCGACGTTGTCCACGCCGATCTCCAGGATCTTGGCCTCCAGTTGGTCGGCCGCCCACACGCCGAAGGCCTCCGGGCTCATGTCGCCGCCTTCGCCGAACCAGTAGGGCTGGGCGATGTGGACAATGCCCGGGATCGGCAGGTCGCCCTGCTCGTGCATGTAGGTCATGCCGCCCAGGCTCGCGCCGGCCACGGTCGAACCGTGATAGCCGTTCTTGCGGCTGATGATGACTTTCTTGTTCGGCTGGCCCTTGATCGCCCAGTAATGGCGAACCATGCGCAGCATAGTGTCGTTGCCTTCGGAGCCGGAGCCGGTGAAGAACACATGGTTCATGCCTTCAGGGGCGATATCGGCGATGGCCTTGGACAGCTCCAGCACCGGCGGGTGAGCGGTCTGGAAGAACAGGTTGTAGTACGGCAGTTCGCGCATCTGCCGGCTGGCGGCGTCGGCCAGTTCATCACGGCCGTAACCGACGGCCACGCACCAGAGGCCGGCCATGCCATCGAGGATCTGGTTGCCTTCGCTGTCCCAGAGGTAGACGCCCTTGGCGCGGGTGATGATGCGCGGGCCTTTCTCCTTGAGTTGCTTGAAGTCGCTGAACGGCGCCAGGTGGTGATCGTTGCTCAGGGCCTGCCATTCGCGGGTTTGCGGGTTGTTGCCGGTCATGCGGATTCTCCTTTCGTATCGGTGGGGGCGAGGCTGGCGCAGCAGCCCCGCCCGGCGCTTCAGACGGCAAAGAGCAGGAATTCCCGCTCCCACGAACTGATGACGCGCTTGAAGTTTTCATGCTCGGCCCGCTTGACCGCGACGTAGCCCGTGATGAATTTCTTGCCCAGGTATTTCTCGATGGTGGCGCTGTTTTCCATGCGCTCCAACGCATCTTCGATGGTCAGCGGCAGGCGCAGGTTCCGGCGTTCGTAACCCCGGCCCACCACCGGCGCACTCGGGTTGATGCCTTCGACCATGCCGATGAAACCGCACAGCAGGCTCGCGGCAATGGCCAGGTACGGGTTGGCGTCGGCACCCGGCAGGCGGTTTTCCACCCGACGGTTCTGTGGCCCGGCATCCGGCACGCGCAGGCCGACGGTGCGGTTCTCTTCGCCCCACTCCACGTTCACCGGCGCCGAGGTGTCCGGCAGGAAGCGGCGGAACGAGTTGACGTTGGGGGCGAACAGCGGCAGCAGCTCGGGGATGAGCTTCTGCAAGCCGCCGATGTGGTGCAGAAACAGCTCGCTCATGGTCCCGTCTTCATTGGAGAAGACGTTCTTGCCGGTGTCCTTGTCGATGATGCTCTGGTGCAGGTGCATTGCACTGCCCGGCTCGCCGGTCATGGGCTTGGCCATGAAGGTCGCGGCCACGTTGTGCTTGAGCGCCGCCTCGCGCATGGTGCGCTTGAACACCAGGATCTGGTCGGCCAGGGACAGGGCGTCGCCATGACGGAAGTTGATTTCCATCTGCGCCGTGCCGTCCTCGTGGATCAGGGTGTCGAGGTCCAGCTCCTGCAACTCGCACCAGTCGTAGACGTCCTCGAACAGCGGGTCGAATTCGTTGGCCGCCTCGATCGAGAACGACTGGCGCCCGGTTTCCGGGCGGCCGGAGCGGCCAACAGGCGGTTGCAGCGGAAAGTCCGGGTCGTCGCTGCGCTTGGTCAGGTAGAACTCCATCTCCGGCGCGACGATCGGCTGCCAGCCTTTGTCGGCATACAGCTTGAGCACCTTCTTGAGCACGTTGCGCGGCGACAGCTCGATCGGGTTGCCCTGCTTGTCGTAGGAATCGTGGATGACCTGGGCAGTGGGCTCGATGGCCCAGGGCACAAGGAAGACGGCGTTCTCGTCCGGGCGGCATATCATGTCGATGTCGGCAGGATCGAGCAGTTCGTAATAGATGTCGTCTTCGACATAGTCGCCTGTCACGGTCTGGAGCAGGACGCTCTCGGGCAGGCGCATGCCTTTTTCGGCAATGAACTTGTTGGTCGGCGAGATCTTGCCCCGGGTGATACCGGTCAGGTCGCCAATCATGCATTCGACTTCTGTGATCTTGTGGTCTTTCAACCAATCGGTGAGCTGGTCGAGGTTGTTACTCATAAATGCCTCTAGGCGTGAGTTTCCTGACTGCTATTAGTCGTCAGGCGTTGTTTGACGCATCGGCGTCGCGTTGTATTGCCCTTGCTCGGCAGGCATCGCCAAATGCCTGGAAAATCGCAAGGTAGTGCGGGTTAGAGCTTACCGCCCATTCGGGGTGCCACTGCACTCCTAAAGCAAAAGCCTTGCCTTGTATAACCGAAACGGCTTCGATCAGGCCATCCGGCGCCCTCGCTTCAACCCGCAAACCCGGCGCCAGGCGCTCGATGCCCTGGCTGTGGATGGAGTTGACGTCGATCACCGGCGGCAGGCCCAGGCCCGCCAGCACGCCACCGGGCTGGATATGCACGGCATGGGCCGGGCCGTACTGGATCGCCACCGGCTGGGTGTCGTCTTCACGGTGATCGATAAAGGTTCCGACTTCATGAACTTTCTGATGCAGGCTGCCGCCAAAGGCTACGTTCATTTCCTGGAAACCGCGACAGATCCCCAGCACCGGGACGCCTGCCTCGACGGCGGCGCGGATCAGCGGCAGGGTGGTGGCATCGCGTGCAGGATCATGAGCAGTGCCCGGCGCACTGGCAGGGCCATGGTAGTGAAAAGGTTCTACATTGGAAGGAGAACCGGTAAAGAGAATACCGTCCAGGGCGTCCAGAATAACGGACGGGGAGAACAGATCCGCCAGGGACGCAATCAGCATGGGCAAGCCCTTGGCGGCTGTCGCGACAGCCCGGGAATATTTATCGCCGCTGATGTGATACGCATGCAGGCCCAACTGCCTGGAGCAGGTGGTGACGCCGATTAACGGCAGGCGAGACATGAAGCACCCCGGTATTATTGCTGTTATGGGTTTGAATCGAGCTTAGCCTTGTTCATTTTTTTACACAACACCCCCGTAAAAAATACAACACGGCCCGCTCAAGCCCGCGGTCGACACGACCTTCAAAGGGAAAAAAACGCCCTAAATTGCCTCAAAAAAGCCCCGCGAGTGCTTTTTTAGGGCAAAAAAGGCCCTGCTTGACTTCGGCATGCCGTTCGGGTTGACTGGCTTTCGAAGAGATCAATGATTGATATTTTTAACAACAAAGGTGTTGCATCATGTCGGTACCCCCGCGTGCCGTTCAGCTTAACGAAGCGAACGCGTTCCTTAAGGAACATCCTGAGGTTCTGTACGTTGACCTTCTGATTGCGGATATGAATGGTGTGGTGCGCGGCAAGCGCATCGAACGCACCAGCCTCCACAAGGTTTACGAGAAAGGCATCAACCTGCCGGCCTCCCTGTTTGCCCTGGACATCAATGGCTCGACGGTGGAAAGCACCGGCCTGGGCCTGGACATCGGCGATGCCGACCGGATCTGCTACCCCATCCCCGGCACCCTGAGCAATGAGCCCTGGCAAAAGCGCCCGACCGCGCAACTGCTGATGACCATGCACGAGCTCGAAGGCGAGCCCTTCTTCGCCGACCCCCGCGAAGTCCTGCGCCAGGTCGTGACCAAGTTCGATGAGCTGGGCCTGACCATCTGTGCCGCGTTCGAGCTGGAGTTCTACCTGATCGACCAGGAGAACGTGAATGGACGCCCACAACCGCCCCGCTCCCCCATCTCCGGCAAGCGTCCGCATTCGACCCAGGTCTACCTGATCGACGACCTCGACGAATATGTCGATTGCCTCCAGGACATCCTCGAAGGCGCCAAGGAACAAGGCATTCCCGCCGACGCCATCGTCAAGGAAAGTGCCCCGGCGCAGTTCGAAGTGAACCTGCACCACGTCGCCGACCCGATCAAGGCCTGCGACTATGCGGTCCTGCTCAAGCGCCTGATCAAGAACATCGCCTACGACCATGAAATGGACACCACCTTCATGGCCAAGCCGTACCCAGGCCAGGCGGGCAATGGTCTGCACGTTCACATTTCGGTCCTGGACAAAGACGGCAAGAACATCTTTGCCAGCGAGGATCCCGAGCAGAACGCCGCGCTGCGTCACGCGATCGGCGGTGTGCTCGAGACCCTGCCCGCGCAGATGGCCTTCCTCTGCCCGAACGTCAACTCCTACCGCCGTTTCGGCGCCCAGTTCTACGTGCCGAACTCGCCGACCTGGGGCCTGGACAACCGCACCGTGGCCTTGCGCGTACCGACCGGCGCTGCCGATGCTGTGCGCCTGGAACACCGTGTGGCCGGCGCCGACGCCAACCCATACCTGCTGATGGCCTCCGTGCTGGCTGGCGTGCACCATGGCCTGGTCAACAAGATCGAGCCCGGCGCGCCGGTCGAAGGCAACAGCTACGAGCAGAACGAGCAGAGCCTGCCGAACAACCTGCGCGATGCCCTGCGCGAGCTGGACGACAGCGAAGTCATGGCCAAGTACATCGACCCGAAATACATCGATATCTTCGTGGCCTGCAAGGAAAGCGAGCTGGAGGAGTTCGAACACTCCATCTCCGACCTTGAATACAACTGGTACCTGCATACCGTGTAAGCGGTTGCTGCAAAAAAACGCCGCAGGCCTTCACGGGCTGCGGCGTTTTTTATGGCTGTTCAGCCCAGATGATGAATTGGCTGCCTCCACAATGGTCCGGCCAGACACAAGACCGTGGCGAGGGAGCTTGCTCCCGCTGGGCTGCGCAGCAGCCCCAAAAACGACTTGAGCGATCAACTTGAAGCACCGCAGTGACTGACGTCAGGGCCGCTTCGCAGCCCAGCGGGAGCAAGCTCCCTCGCCACAGGGATTTTTTCCTCACAGGCACCGCTATGGACCCTCCGCTCGCTCTGCGTACAATGCCCGCAGTCCCGCAGGAGCCACCCATGACGCGCATCGCCACCCCTCGCAAACCCCGCGCACGCAGCCAGGCCCGGATCGACTCGATCCTCGACGCCGCCCGCACGCTGCTTGCCGCCGAAGGCGTGGCCAGCCTGTCGATCTACAGCGTCGCTGAGCGCGCCGGGATTCCCCCGTCCTCCGTGTATCACTTCTTCGCCAGCGTCCCGGCCCTGCTCGAAGCCCTGACCGCCGATGTCCACGCCGCGTTCCGCGCCTGCCTGCAAGCCCCCATCGACCATGACGCCCTGAACCACTGGCACGACCTGTCACGGCTGGTGGAACAGCGCATGCTCACCATCTACGGCCAGGACGCCGCCGCCCGCCAATTGATCCTGGCCCAGCATGGCCTGACCGAGGTCACCCAGGCCGACCGCCAGCACGACCTCGAACTCAGCGACCTGATGCACAAGCTCTTCGACCGCCATTTCGCCCTGCCGGCCCTGCCCACCGACGTCGACGTATTCGCCCTGGCCATGGAACTGGGCGACCGCGTCTACGCCCGCTCGGTGCAGCAACACGGGCAGATCACCCCACGCATGGCCGAGGAAGGCATGCGGGTGTTCGACGCTTACCTGGGCCTGTACCTGCCGCCGTATCTGCCCAAGCGAGAAACAGCTTGATCCCCTCAGTCATCAACTTTTCATACGTTTAGCGCCCATCGCGCTTACGGCGAGTTCCAACTCAGCCCCCGTCAAGTGGCTGGCGTAATGCGCGCCAAGCTCTGCCTCCCAACTGGTCACTTCATCCAGGACATCGGTGGCCTGCTCTGGCGTCAAGGCAAAGTGCAGGCAATGGCTGAGCAGGTTCTCTCGACTGATCACTCGCCCACTGCGACCAACCGCCATCGAAAGGTAGGGTGGTGACGAACCCTCCAGTCCCGGGACTACGTCATACATCGGAGCCAACCGCCAGCGCCCCTCGAGCCAGAGAATGGCGTGATTCTTCGGGTGATCATCGTCATTGCCCACCAGGGCGTTGAAACACATGCGCTTGAACAGTTCACGCAAGTCATCATCCGGCACCCCGCGACGCTGCATCTCGTTGGCAAGCCCGGCATACACCCAGGCGCTGCGATCATTGGATCGCCAATCAGCATCCAGGAGCGTCAGCCCGCTCAGCAACGGTATCCGACGGCCGGACTCGGCAATCGGAAATCGGTCGAATCGTTTGACCAGCAACGTCGAGGGCGCACCGAGGTACAGCGCAGTTTTCGCGACATTCAGTCCCTTGAGCGAAGCGAATGTCATGCAGGCATGTTCCATGGCCGGGACATCACAGGTGTCATAGCGATCACGGGGCTTGGCAAGAATGAAGACGCCCTCATCGTGTAATGTACGCTTGGGCCTTGCGCCCCCCAGCGATGAACGTTGTTTGCGCAACTGGAGGGTTTTGATCGCCTCATCATCCAGTTGGTTATCGAAGATCGCTTCGGTAGCCTCGATGAATGCAGACAACCCCTTAAGGGAGGGCAGCGCTTCCTGGCCGATGCCAACGGGTGGATGCCGGCTTATCCCGGCCATGAGGTTGCCTGCGCGATCGTTGTTGGGGGACTTGAGCAGGTAATCGACAGCCTCCAGATCCGCTCGATGAAGGTCTCTCAAGACACGCTCGCCCCAGCCGTCGGGCATTGAATCATTGATGAAACCGGGCACGCCGCGGTTGGTGGCAATGCCGGTAAAAGGCTGGATGCGCAACGGATAACGGATGGGATCTGGCACCCAACGATGCTGGGCAACATACTCCGGGTCGTAGGTGAACTCGCCCCGACCATTATCGATGCTCAATCGCCCCAGCGTGCGGATCTCTCCAGTCTGAGGGTCTTCAACATAAATGTAGGCCCTGGCCATCAGAATTCTCCCTTTACACTGGCCAGACGTACACGAGCGTTGCGAGGCGCTTGAGTGGACACAAGGGATGAAGCTTCCAGCTGTTGACGGCTTTGGAACACTTCCTGGATCAGCCCCAATTGCCACAGCACCAACATGAATGAGCGCAATTCCACAGTGGGGTCGCCCGCCTCGATTTTGCGCACTGTTCGCTCCGACAGCTTAAGAGAAGCGGCAAGATCTTTCTGCCGCTGCCGGTGTTGAAGCCGCCGACTTTTCACCAGCAGGCCAATGGCGTGGAGCGTGTCGGCACAATCAATAGGAAAAAATCCAGACATAAACGGTGCTCTGAAGCTGCTAATGCTTGATAAAACGGACTATAGCACCGCTTAAATAGAATAAATGTTAAAAATAATCCACTCTTAAAGATCTTATAAATCTCTTTAAATTAGATAAAACGCCTTTTAGTGACGCTAAAAAAGCCCCGAAAGGCTTACGCCGTTCAGGGCCGTGGGTCACGCACCGCTCACAACTTGGCGATGGACACTTCGGTGGATTTGACGAAGGCGATCACTTCGCTGCCGATTGCCAGCTCCAGCTCTTTCACCGAACGGGTGGTGATGACCGAGGTGACGATGCCGGAGGCCGTTTGCACGTCGATTTCCGAGAGCACGTCGCCTTCGACGATTTCCTTGATGGTGCCTTTGAACTGGTTGCGCACGTTGATGGCTTTGATAGTCATGTTATTTCTCCTGGGGTCGAAATGAGCTGCAAGCTTCGAGCTACAAGCTGCAAGGAAAAGCACGCGTCTCTTCTTGCAGCGTGTCGCTGGCCGCTTGAAGCGGCTTCATTGCGCCCAACGCAACTGCGTGGGCAAGGGTGAAACGGGTTCGGGTTCCGGCGGTTGGCCGGGCAAGGACAGCACACGGTTGAGCACTTCGGCTTCCAGGCTCGCCAGGCGATGAGAGCCGCGAACCCGTGGACGTGGCAGGTCGATGAGCAGGTCGAGGCCGATCTGGCCATCCTCGATCAGGATGACCCGGTCGGCGATGGCCACCGCTTCGCTGACGTCGTGGGTCACCAGCAACACCGTGAAGCCGTGTGCCTGCCACAGGTTTTCGATCAACTGCTGCATCTCGATACGGGTCAGGGCGTCCAGCGCCCCCAAGGGTTCGTCGAGCAACAGCAAGCGCGGTTGGTGGATCAGCGCCCGGGCCAGGGCCACTCGTTGCTTCTGGCCACCGGACAACGCAGCCGGCCACTCATTGGCACGGTCGGCCAGGCCGACGGCCTCCAACGCCTGCAAGGCTTGCGGCCGCCAGTTGCCCTTGAGCCCAAGACCGACGTTGTCGATGATTTTTTTCCAGGGCAACAAGCGCGCCTCCTGGAACATCAACCGCGTGTCCTGTTGCACGGCACTCAACGGCGCCGAGCCGGCCAGCAATTGACCTGCGCTGGGTTGGTCGAGGCCGGCCAACAAGCGCAGCAAAGTACTTTTGCCACAGCCGCTGCGACCGACCACCGCCACGAACTGCCCGGCCGGGATATGCAGGTCGATGTCACGCAGCACTGGACGGGTGCCGAAGGTTTTCTGCAACTTGCGCACCGCCAGCGGGATGCCTCGCAGCAGGCGCGGAGGTTGTTGGGCCGTCATGCGACACCTCCCTTGCTCACTTGGTAGGCCGGGTGCCAACGCAGCCAGACTCGTTCAAGCCCGCGGGCGGCAAGGTCGGCCAGCTTGCCCAGCACGGCGTACAGAAGAATCGCCAGCACCACCACGTCGGTCTGCAGGAACTCCCGGGCATTCATCGCCAGGTAGCCGATGCCGGAGCTGGCCGAGATGGTTTCCGCCACGATCAGCGTCAACCACATGAAACCGAGCGCAAACCGCACCCCCACCAGGATCGACGGCAAGGCACCTGGCAGGATCACCTGGCGAAACAGGCTGAAGCCGGACAATCCATAGCTGCGGGACATCTCCACCAAGGCCGGATCGACATTACGGATGCCGTGATAGGTGTTGAGGTAGATGGGAAACAGCGTGCCCAGCGCCACCAGGAAAATCTTCGCCGACTCGTCGATGCCGAACCACAGGATCACCAGCGGAATCAACGCCAGGTGCGGGACGTTGCGGACCATCTGCACCGAGCTGTCCAACAGGCGCTCGCCCCATTTCGACAGGCCGGTGATAAAGCCCAGGATCAGGCCGATACCGCCGCCGATGGCGAAACCGACCGCCGCCCGCCAGCCGCTGATAGCCAGGTGCGTCCAGATCTCGCCGCTACGCACCAGGTTTACCCCGGCCTCGATGACCGCCACCGGCGCCGGCAGGATCCGCGTGGACAGCCAGCCCGCCGACACTGCCAGTTGCCACACCGCCAGCAACAGCAGCGGCACCGCCCAGGGCGCCAGGTTGTGGATAAGTTTTTTCATGGCCGCCTCAGCTCTGTGCGGCGGCTTTGGGGAGAATGTCATTGGCGACCATTTCCCCGAACGGGCTCACGTAGCCCTGGCTCTTGGGCAGTTCCGGACGCTCCACGTCCAGGTGCGGGAACAACAGTTCCGCCACGCGGTAGGACTCTTCCAGGTGTGGATAACCCGAGAAGATGAACGTATCGATCCCCAGATCGGCGTATTCCTTGACCCGCGCGGCGACAGTCGGACCATCGCCCACCAGTGCCGTGCCGGCACCGCCACGAACCAGACCGACACCGGCCCAGAGGTTGGGGCTCACTTCCAGTTTGTCGCGCCGACCACCGTGCAGGGCGGCCATGCGTTGCTGGCCCACCGAGTCGAAGCGCGCCAGGGAGGCCTGGGCGCGAGCGATGGTGTCGTCGTCCAGGTGGGAGATCAACCGGTTGGCGGCCTGCCAGGCCTCGGCATTGGTTTCGCGAACGATCACGTGCAAGCGGATGCCGAAGCGCACGGTGCGGCCCAGCTTGGCAGCCTTGGTCCGGACCTGTTCGATTTTCTGGGCAACGGCCTCCGGTGGTTCGCCCCAGGTCAGCACCATTTCCACCTGTTCGGCGGCGAGGTCCTGGGCCGCTTCGGAAGAGCCGCCGAAATACAAAGGCGGACGCGGTTGCTGGATCGGCGGGTAGAGCAACTTGGCGCCCTTGACGCTGATGTGCTCACCGTCGTAATCCACGGTCTCGCCTTCCAGGACCCGACGCCAGATGCGAGTGAACTCCACCGACGCCTGGTAGCGCGCCTCGTGGTCGAGGAACAGGCCGTCGCCGGCCAGCTCGTCCGGGTCGCCACCGGTCACCAGGTTGAACAATGCGCGCCCGCCGGACAACCGGTCCAGTGTTGCGGCCTGCCGCGCCGCCACCGTCGGGGAAATGATCCCGGGGCGCAGGGCAACGAGAAACTTCAGGCGCTGAGTCACGGGAATCAACGAGGCCGCCACCAGCCAGGAGTCTTCGCAGGAGCGTCCGGTGGGAATCAGCACGCCGCCGAAACCCAGTCGGTCCGCGGCCTGGGCAATCTGCTGCAGGTAGCCGTGATCGACGGCGCGGGCGCCTTCGGCGGTGCCAAGGTAATGGCCGTCGCCGTGGGTGGGCAGGAACCAGAAAATGTTGAGGCTCATGGAGTGGTCTCCTAAGGGGGTCGGATTACTGCGCGTTCGCAACGGTCGCCGGAGGCGTCCAGATCACGTCCTTGATGCTCAAGGGCTTGGGTATCAGCTTGAGTTGGTAGAAGCTGTCGGCGATTTTCTGTTGGGCCGCCACCACGTCGGGTGTGAGGAACGAGGCACCGAAGCCCTGGCGTTTCATCGAGGTCAGGGTGATCGGCTCAGGCAGGCCGAGCAGCGGCGACACCTGTTTGGTCACGTCTTCAGGATTGGCCTTGGACCACTCCCCCACGGCACGCACTTCGTCCACCAGGGCGGCGATGACCTGAGGATGCTGCTGCGCATAGGGCTTGGTGGCGAGGTAGAACTGGTGGTTGTCGACGATGCCCTGGCCGTCGCGCAGGGTTCGCGCCTGCAACTGTTGTTCGGCGGCGGCCTGGTACGGATCCCAGATCACCCAGGCGTCGACACTGCCACGCTCGAACGCGGCACGGGCGTCGGCCGGTGGCAGGAAAACGGTCTGGATGTCGGTGTATTTCAGACCGGCATCTTCCAACGCCCGCACCAGCAGGTAATGGACATTGGAGCCCTTGTTCAGCGCGACTTTCTTGCCCTTGAGGTCTTGCACCGACTGGATGGGCGACCCCTTGGGCACCAGGATCGCTTCGCTGGTGGGCGCGGGCGGTTCATACGCCACGTAGAGCAAGTCGGCGCCCGCGGCCTGGGCGAACACCGGCGGGGTTTCACCGGTCACGCCGAAATCGATGGAGCCGACGTTCAGGCCTTCAAGCAGTTGCGGGCCGCCGGGAAACTCGGTCCATTGCACATCCACGCCTTGGGCGGCCAGGCGTTTTTCCAAGGTGCCCTTGGCCTTGAGCAGCACCAGGGTGCCGTACTTCTGATAACCGATCCGCAAGGTCTCGGCTTGAGCCTGGGTAATAGCGCCGAAGGACACAGCCGCAGCAAACAGAGCGACCAGCCCGCGACGCAAAATGACAGTGCGCATGGCGCCTCTCCTTTTTGCTGTGGGGGTGTGGCTGCACCTGCTTGGCCGTTGGCGGCTGAGTAAGGTGAGTTGAAACTGGGTTTACACGGGGTCAAATGCTCCAGCGAGCACTCAACAGGCGTTCATTCAAGACGTGTGGGTCCAGCGGCCTGGGCCGCCGCGCCATGGCACTGAAAAACTGCTCCAGGGCTTCGTTCAAGCGTTGTTGCAGGGCCGGCGCCAATTGCGCCTGGGCAGTGCCTTCGCCATAGGCGATCTGGCTGTCTTCGGCAAAGATCCCCTGGAGCATTTCCTGGGCCTTGAGGGCCGACAACACCGGCTTGAGGGCGTAGTCCACCGCCAGCATGTGGGCGATGCTGCCTCCGGTGGCCATGGGCAGCACGACCTTGTGGCTCAGCGCCCGCTCCGGCAGTAAGTCCAGCAGCGTCTTCAGCGCGCCGGAAAAAGACGCCTTGTACACGGGCGTCGCGATCAACAGGCCGTCGGCGTTGTCGATCTGCTGGAGCAGGTCAACCACCTTGGGGCTGTCGAAACGGGCATGGAGCAAGTCTTCAGCCGGAAAATCACGCACCTGATAACTGACCACTTCCACACCTTGCTGCTGCAACCAACGTTGCGAGCGTTCCAGCAACACCCCGGAGCGTGAGCGCTGGCTGGGGCTGCCACCGAGTGAGACGACCAACATGCCTGCCATTCCTTAACTGTCACGTGCGATTCGCGGTGGGCGATCTCGCTGCATGAAGCAAACCATAACAGGGGATTCATATATCTTTAAATCATATTTATTCATTTGGTTATTCTTTAGATGAATATGAAAACGACGCTCCTCCAGGCATAAAAAAAGGCCGTCGAAACGGCCAAAACCCTTGGTGCACAGCGTTTCACTGTGGGAGCGGGCTTGCTCGCGAAGGCGATAGGTCAGGTCAAGAAATGTCGCCTGATACACCGCCTTCGCGAGCAAGCCCGCTTGTGTCTGAGTAAGGGAATAAACTCTGGGGTGAGAGGGGTAGATGGCAAGCTGTGAGTCCGCGGTGCTTGAAGCACGAGTGGGAGCAAAGCTGCCATCTACCTTTCTACTCTGGCCCATAAGCCCGAACAGTTGTACGAGCGGCACTCGAATCACAAGCGTGGGCAAAGCCAGAGCACTCTCATTTCTGAGTGTAAGAGGGTTTTGCCATGATTTCCTGGGTCGGTATCGATATATCCAAATCAAATCTCGTCGTTTGGGTTCGACCACAGAACCAAGGCTATGAGGTCCCCAATACGTCTGAGGGTTTTGCACAGCTGGTCGAACAGCTAAGCCAATACACGATTGGCCGGGTGTTACTGGAAGCCACGGGCGGCTATGAACGAAAGGTTATGGCAGCACTGCAGGAGGCAGGTTTC